>JAAYVQ010000024.1 GCA_012517095.1 Phycisphaerae bacterium
AAACGCCTTCTTCTTTGCATGTCTCCGCATCAGCCGACGATACCGAAATCGAACAGGTCCCGACCCAGTCCTCGATTCCCGAGTTCAACCTGGCCGAACAGATTCTGTCCGAGCAGCGACGAATTTCAGCCGGTCGAAGACAACGGTCCGCGGAATCTTCGCGATCGGGCTCTCGCTCCGACGGTTCCCGAGGGATCGGTCATGTTGTCCAGTCTCTTTCCCCGGCTGTGCCGCAACGATTGGAACCAATGGTATCAGCCGCTGCACAGCCGGTGGAACCGGTGTGGAGCCAACCAACGGAAATCCTAAGTTCGATCCAGAGAGAAATTCTGGCTGAGATCGTGTCGGCGGAAATTCACCGGTTTTGTGGACGGGGATAACCATCGTTTGATCGGTACTATCGGATCGGCTTTTGTCATGATAGGAAAACAAGGCCAAGTTGCCTTCTTAAAGGATTGCCAACAACGGATCACGGATGGATCAGGGTCTGGAGAATCTGACTCGGTTTATTGAATGGGTTTCGCGTCGATCCGGGCAGTACCTATTCCTGATCGGCGAATTGTTTTTCCTCGTGGGTCTTGGAGGTTGGTTTGTTCTGGCCATCCGAAGACGAATCATCAACCGCCGGAAATCGTCATCCCCAAATCCCGTTACCTCAGATCCGAAGGTTCTGGCCGATCGAATCCTTGAATCTGCCGTATGTCCTTCCGTCATTCTGATGGCCTCGGAACACTATGATTGTCTTTCTGTTACGATCCCCGTCCAGACGGCGATGGAAATGGTTCGTCGCAAAAAGAAATGCCTGCTGATGGATCTGGATCTGGCCCGGAATGCCGTGGCGAGAGTGTTTGAACTGGAATCGTTGCCGGGGTCGGATCATCCCCGGCCCATCCAGACAACCTTCAAGGACCTGCATATCTGGCCAGCGGAGTATTTTACTGGAAATCGGCTGATTCCGCCGAGTAAGGTGGTTGCTGCCGCATCGGGATTCTATGACATTATCCTGATCTATGCGCCGGTCCTGTCGGAATCTCCGTTCTTGCAGACGGTCGCAGCCGCGTGTCAGAGCGCCCTTGTGTTTCATCCTGTCGGAAATCGTTCCGAGAATCTCCGACTGGCTCTGCAAAAGGCCGGTGCTATTCTGTATGATATCTCCTCGGAATTTGCCCGGATTCCTCCCCGGTCTTTCGATCCGACCCCTACGAAAAAAATGATTGCCGAAATTGGGAATGTCGGACACAATGGAGGAACGATTCAGAAAGTGACAGCCATAGGAGAAACCGAAGAGCGAAGGTGATTTAGAATGGGAGAAAACCATGTCCGTTCCCGCCCCCAATGTGCGATGTGGAAATTGCGTTTACTATTCCTCTCTTCCGGAGTCGGAGAAACGCACGGGTCTGTGCCGCCGATATGCCCCCAAGCCGAATCCGCCGTACTACAGAAGTTCCCATGAACACGGCATCGTCCAGATCATCGCCCACTGGCCGCAGGTCAGCGAGGAGGCCTGGTGCGGGGAATTCACTACCGTCTGGAAACAGGATTAATCACGGCTTATTTGAGAAAAATGAAAAATCCGGCCAGGACGATGCAGGCAAAGCCCGCCCAATAGTTCCATGTGAGTTTTTCGCCGAGATAGGCAAAGGAGAACACCGAGAAGACCACCAGCGTAATGATTTCCTGGATGGTCTTGAGTTGGCCGCCGGTGATTCCCTCATTGTGGCCGATCCGGTTGGCCGGAACCTGAAAACAATACTCCACGAATGCGATCAGCCAACTGATCAAGACCACCTTCCACAGGGCTGCCGACTTATATTTCAGATGGCCGTACCAAGCCACCGTCATGAACACATTGGAGCAAACCAACAAGATAACCGTCCACATTCTTGCCTATCCTCAATCTATCGTTTTTTTGGGGTTGATCATACCAGACATTTTGACTTCCGGCAAGATCGGGGTATTTGCCCCGTCAACATTTGTTGGTGGACGCTGGGCCCGAACCGATTTAGAATACTGCTATGATGATCGGCGATCGAGTCAAAAAGCTACGAATTCAACGCGGCCTCAAGCAGGTTGATCTGGCCCATGCGCTGGGCATAAGCCCTCAGGCGGTGTCCAAATGGGAGCGGGACGAGAGTCTGCCCGATATCGCCATGCTGTCCGACTTGGCGACGATTCTGAATGTCACGACGGATTTCCTGCTGGGCGTTACCGAGCAGCCGCCGGGGGAATTCGAAGGGACGGTTTTCTGCTCATCGCTCAATCAGTTCGCCCGGCAATCGACGAAGATGGAAGCACGAGAGGTTGCCGATTGGGCCAATCGCATCTTCTATCCCTTAACGGAGTCCGTACTTCGATTTGACGGAGTTCCGGTTAAGTATGTCGGCGACGGTTTTCTGTGTTTTTTTTCCGGACAGGCCCACGCCGAACGGGCCGTTAAAGCGGCCGTCTATGCCCGTAGGATCATCGACTATTCCAATCTGGTGATTTCACTGAATGCCGGGCCGATCTACCTGGGTACGATCGGCCATCCGGACTATGCCCGCACGGATATCTGCGGCGAAACGGTGAATCTGGCCTTTCTGATTATGGACTGGGTTGCTCAGCATTGTTCCAGCGGAATCGGATTTTCCGAGTCGATTGCGGACCGACTGGCACAGGATGTCCCGTTGCGAAAACATGCAAACATTTCGATCGAACCGCTGTCCATCCGTGTGGCGATATATGAGTTGAAGAACCTTCTGGAAAGCAAGATCTAAACCAATTTCCCCTCGGCGATTTCCTCCCGCATAATCGATCAGAGTCTGGAGACAGCCGCGATAATGTCCTCGAATTTTTCATCGGACAACAGACGACCATAGTCTCGCATTGCGACGGCGTTGTTCTTCCAGCCCGCCCAGATCGGGCCGTTTCCTCGGGAAGCGGTGAGTTGTTTGGTGACCAGGGCATCCTCTGCGGCGACGAAACGGTCCAGTTTAGCGGAATCCCACGAGGGCATCTTTTTCGCCAGCGTTGCCAGTCGCAAGACGATGGTATCGGTGATACGACGACCGTCTTCGGGTTTAGCATCGGTTTTCGGATCACGGCCGAAGACCCCCCTATGTGGGGCCGTACCAAGGCGTGATAGATCAACCGTGCCGGGGTGGAGATGCATCATGAGGGAAGTTTCGCCCCAGGCGGCATGGTCGCCCACATAGTCTTCGTCGAGTGCGAGCATGTATTCAGGCGTACCGAGAACGGGGATAGACAGGGCCCGAGTCATGCGAACAGCGGTTTCGCGGACGATGATCTGCTGGGCGGCTCCATAATGACCGGTTAGGATGAGAATCGCACGGAAACCATTGCGAACCATTTCCCGGCAGAGTTGTTCCAGCCAGGGGCGAAGAAACTGGGAGAAGATGTTGTCCTCGGGGTCCATGATAAATGTATGGGATTCATTCAGACCGCCTACGCCTCCGAATAGGGGCGGAGCGACGATTCCTCCCCCGGGGCGAGGGCTGCACGAATACAGAGAGCGTGTGCCTTGACGGCATCGACGCCGACAACATTGTGAAGACCGTGCCATTCAATGGTGCCCAGCGGCTGGAAGATGGTTGGGCACGACTTTTGTGCGTTGTCGATTTCACGAGGATGGAGAAATTCCAGACGGACCTCACGAGCCGAATGGGTAACGGGTGGTTGGGCGAAGAGCAATGGAGCGGCGAAGGTGGCGGCTGCGGAACCGAAAAACTGACGACGCGCGATTCGTTTGTACATCGGAATCCTCTCCAACTTGTGTTATCGACTTGACGCCGGTTTCATTTTGGGGCAAGTCCGATTCGATCAGTTGACCAGAGAGAGGGATCCATCGGGGGAGCGAATACGGAAAGCGTCGGACTGAAGCCCGATTTTGTCGGTAGGGATGGCCTCGAAACCGGATTTGAAGGCGGGGCATTCGGACTTGGGGCGAAAATCCATTTTGTCGGGAGCCACAAGGTCTGACGGCTGACCGAGATAGTTGTCCTTGAGATCGAGGATCGACTCTGCGGAATTCCAACCCACACTGAGCCATTGACCGCCCACACAGATATTCCGGGCGACAACATTGCCCTCCGGAGGAAACCGCGAGTCGGACGCATAGTATTTGTCAAGATCCTTGAGTGCGGGATATCGCGAGCGATAGAGTTCGGCGGGGACATCGGCGAGCCGGTTTTTCATGTAATCGGAGACCATATTGTGCCAGACGGGGGAGGTATCCATACCACGGCCGTCAAGGGCGACGGCGGGGGAGCAATCGACGAAGATATTGTTGATGACATGGTGGTCACGACCGCCCCCCAGAAAGGCGGCACGGGTGACACGATAGAAGATGTTGCCGACGATTTCGGTGCCGCTGACGCAGTCATCCATATAGACGCCCATCGATCCCATACCGACACCGCCGGTTTCATGGATGAAGTTGTGTCGGATGATATTGCCGCGATAGGTCCAATCACGGCCGGAGTATATGGCACCGACATCGCCTGTTTCGAGTGCGATATGGTGGATCTCGTTACCTTCGATGATGTGGTCGTTACCGGAGTAGAGGATCGCGCAATGGGGATGGTCGTGGATGAGGTTGTTGGCGATTTTGATACCGACGCCGGAGGCGAGAACGGCGGGAACATAGCACTTGGACCAGCGGCCCTGGTGATGGAAGTGGCTGTTGAGGACGGCGTGTCCTGCGGGTGTCAGGGTCTGGCGATCCCCGCCGCTGATGGAGATGCCGCCGTCGCCGGTATGGCTGATATCGCAACTGATGACATGGTGGTTATGACCGGCATTGATCTGGATGGCGTAGTCGCCGAGTTGACGGAAAATACAACCGACGATGGAGTTTTTTTCGCCGCCATCGATGGTCAAGGCATTGCCTCGGGTGGCCTCGAAGACCATGCTGCGAAAGGTGACATTGGACACATCCTTGAGAGCGATCAAGGGGCTTTCGAGAAGGGAAACAAGGGTTTCGCCGGAGGCAGGGTCGGCTGAGGGCCAGAAGTAGAGTAGGCCAGAGGCGGAGTCAACATAGTATTCACCGGGCTCATCGAGTTCTTCGAGGATGTTTACAAAGTAGAACCTCTGACCGGGACGAAAACCATAGAGACCATAGGGGGAAAGGGTTTTAATCAGGCGTTTATCAAGGTCAATGGATTCGATTTTTTCGTACGAATTGGCCCAGTCCCAGGACCAGTAACCGTGAACCCAGATATTGTCGAGAGATTTCCATTGTTTTGGACGATCCCCTGCGTAGAAAAATCCCGCCTTGAGATCGCCGATTTTGCCGCCATGGTCGTCGCCGCGGGCGGTATCGGGCGGAATCGAGGCGATTTTTTCGAATTGGCCTTCGTTGGGCCAGCGGGCCAGAGTCATGGGCTTGCCGGCGAAGAACAGTTCCAGATGCGCCGGAGCCGTCGCTCGGCCGAAACCTCGAGAGCGAAGCTGGCCATAGTCGTGGATTCCCATGACCTTGAGATTGATAGAGAGTACTTTGCCACGGGCTTTCTCATCCAATCGAGACAGGATGGAAGAGTCGGTGACGGGGGCAAAACCGCTGATCTTACGACCGCCCAGCAATCGGGGGATTTGCTTTTCGATATTTCGATAGATAATGGGGACATCAGCGGTACCGCTATCCGCAGAGGAGAGTTCGAAGGTTTTCGTCCGTGGGTAATCTCCCCCGGCCAGCCAAATGGTGACACCGCCGGAGGGCAGGGGATTGGCCTTCAGAGCGCGGAGGGCGTCGCGGGCGGCTTCCAGGGTGGCAAAGGGTTTGTCCTGTGTTCCGGGATTGGTATCGTTGCCCTGCGGGGAGACAAAGAAGTCGGCGGTGGCCAGGCCGATAAGCTGAAAGACAACAGCGAATAAAATCCAGGAACGGAAAACGATATGACCGGATTTGTGTTTCATGATTCAGATCCTTTCTCGGGGATATCCACGATCTGCGTCCAAATCGATCGAAAACCTTCAATACGAATCAATACAAGGATATCCGATGGAGGACAGAAAAGCAAGGCGTGGTTTTGCGGTGCGGAGTGGACACCGGCGAGGGTTTGTGATAGGGTGTACGGCATGAAAACAATCCAATGGATTTTAATTTTGGCATGTGACCTGACCCTAACATCAGATGTGAGAGCACAAGCCATGCGGGATTTGTATAGTGACACATGGGTAGCGACGGACGGACTTGGCCGGAAGCTGGTAACGGCGGCCGAGTGCGGACCTCCGCGGTCGGACCGGACAGTTGGGATTTTCTATTTCCTGTGGCTCGGACAACATGGGCAGGCAGGGCCATTTGACGTTACCCAGCTCTTGGCGGCCGATCCGGAAAATCCGAAGTGGGGACCGCAGGGCGTGTTTCATCACTGGGGAGAACCGGAATTGGGATATTATGTCTCGGACAGCGAGTTTGTGATCCGGCGACACTGTTTTATGCTCAACGACGCCGGGATCGATACGCTGATCTTCGACGCCACCAACGCGGTGACCTACTCCAAGGTGTACCTGACGCTCTGCAGGGTGTATGCCGAGCTTCGATCCCAGGGGCACCGGACGCCGCAATTCTGTTTCGTGACGCATTCGTCGGCCCGCCAGACAATCGAGACGCTGTATCGAGAATTGTATTCGAAAGATTTGTTCCCGGAATTGTGGTTTCGGTGGAAGGGCAAGCCGTTAATCCTCGGGGATGACTGGGAAGGGCTGGCTCCGGAAATACGGGATTTTTTCACAATCCGCAAATGTTGGGCGTGGACGCACGGCAAGGACACCTGGCAGTGGCTGGACCATAGCGAGAACCGGTATGGATGGCACGAGTCGGCCGAGAGGCCGGAGGAACTGGCGGTGTGCGTAGCCGAGCACCCGACGACAAACATCGGGCGGAGTTTTCAGGCGGGACGACAACCGGCGATCGACAGATATGGATTAACCGGCAGCGAGGGACAGGGACGGTTTTTCGCCGAACAGATTTCGCGGGCCCTGAGGATCGGCCCGGAGTTTGCGTTTGTGACGGGCTGGAATGAGTGGGTGGCGCAACGGTTTATTCAGAAGGAGGGAGAGCCGGCCGGATCGCTGCTGGGACATAAGATCTCAGCGGGCCAGAGTTTCTTTGTCGATACCTACAATCAGGAATACAGCCGGGACATCGAGCCGATGAGGGGAGGGCACACGGATAACTATTATTACCAGCTTGTCGATTTTATTCGGAGGTACAAGGGCGCAAGGCCGATTCCGACGGTGACAAAGGATGTTCCGATTACGATTGACGGGAAATTCGAGGAGTGGACGAATGTCGAACCGGAATATCGGGATACGATCGGCGACACCGAACACCGGAATGAAAAGGGGTGGGGTGAGAAGCTGACTTATATTGACAATTCCGGTCGGAACGATTTTATGACTCTAAAGGCGGCCACCGACGCAAGTCGTTTGTATTTTTATGTCCGGACACGAGAGACAATCTCTCCTCGGACCGATCCACAATGGATGCTGTTGTTCATCGACGCGGATTCCAATCCCGCAACCGGATGGGGGGGGTACGACTATCTGGTCAACCGAGAGGTAACGGGACCCCAACAGACAACGCTGTGCCGGTATCAGAGGGGAAAATGGAATCCGGTTGGTGCGATTGGATTCGCTCTTGAAGGAATGCAACTGGAGTTGTCGATTCCCAAAGCCGATCTGGGGATTGTCACGGACGGCTATCAAATCGATTTCCATTGGGTTGATAATCCGCAGAAACTGGATGATCCGATTGATCTGGCCTTGTCCGGGGATAGCGCTCCGAACCGACGATTCAACTACCGATTGATCCGGGAGTAAGACGGATTATTTCGTCTCGGATTGTGGAAATTGTTGGGATTGTTTTTCGATCATATCGCGGAAATTTTTGTCTTGTTCCATGAGTTGCTTGAACAGCTCGGGTCGTTCCAGTTGGATTCGGGCCGCCAGGTTTCGCCGCAGGATATCCGGATAATTTTGATCGTTCATAAAGGCCATAAAGGCCGCGTATCGGATCAATTCGAAGCTCGGTAATCCCATGCGTCCGGGTTCGCCCTCGCCGTATTTTTTCTGGTAGAGGGCATAAATATCTTTTGCCCAATTCTCTCGGGATTCGGCCTCGGAATCGCGACGGACGGCGTATTGAAAATACGCTTCATGCAGGGACATCAGGATTTGTTCGGCGGCATCTTTGTCGCTGATTTTGTCGAGTTCCTCGGTGATCCGGGCGTGAACGAACTCGACCATGGGCATGGAGTAGTCGCTGCTATGGCTTCCCGTGGAGTACTCGCGTCGAAGCTGGAGGTAGATTTCTCCGGCTTTTTTCTTGTGGCCGGCGCGGTAGAACAGCTCAACGGCGTTTTCGAGGAAGTTGGCGTGCCCGCCTCGGACGGCCTTGGGGTTTCCTTTTTCCAGGGCCTCGTACTTGGCAATATCCTGTTTCCATAATTCATTACAACTGTCGAACATCTGCAAATCCGGCTGCAGAAAAACCGTCGGTAGTTCGCCGGGGGCTCCGTATAGGATGATATCGCCTTGTCGGTATAAGGCCTGGAGGCCGTGAAAGACGATTCGATCGGTATTTTTTTCGTCGATGAGATACTGTCCCGGACGACCGGCCACTTTCAAGCCCAATACGGCCCAATAGATGGCGTGAGCATCGGGATGTTCCCAGTTTAACGGTTGGCGATTGTTGGGATCGTCAATGTTCGTTCGACCGTATTTCTTGTTCAGTTCCTGCATGAAGGCGATATCCATTTTCCATTCATTGCGGAGCTGAAAAGCGCGGGCAAACAGATCAAACCGGTCAAGAGCATCAGTCCCGCGAAATTCGTCGATAACGGCAAAGGTCTTCGGATTGAATTTTTGTGGATTTTGTCGTAACGCCAGGTAATTGGCGACAAAGGATTTATTGTCCGCCTCGGCAAATGCCTTGTCGGAAGCGCGCAGTTTATCGATTAAGGGAGCGACGCCGGGATCTTGTAGCATGGCATCCATGTCTTTTGGAGCTTCGGCGAGCTTGGCGAAGGTTTCATTGGTTTCCGGATCGCCGAGGAGGGCTCGCATGGCCAGCGCCAACTCGCGTTTGTAATGCCGGTGGCAATCGTCAGCGACACCGCCCATCTTATGCTGAAAGATCCATGCCATAGAGCGATACAAGAGAATGCTTTTCGGGTTGAGGGGGATGGCCTTGTCCCGAAGCAGTTCGTACCCGTTTCGAACCCACCGCCATCGCTCTTCCCATTGGGTGTTGGGGACGGCCACGGAGATATTGTAGGCCATATTCCAGGCGTGAAAGTCCCAA
>JAAYVQ010000217.1 GCA_012517095.1 Phycisphaerae bacterium
AGCGCAGGATCAACGGCATGTGCAGCGATTCCTCGAGGATAAATCGTTTATCGAACCACCCGTGCTCGCCGTTGTAGAAGCCCTGATCGGACGCATAAATCACGATGGTATTGTTTTCCAATCCGGCCGACTTGAGCGCTTCCATCACGCGACCCATGCTATCGTCCACCGTTTTAATACAGCGGAGATAATCTTTCATGTACTGCTGATACTTCCAGCGGACGAGATTGTTGCCCTGGAGATTCTTGCCGGCGAAGTCGGCATTCCGTGCCGCGTAGCGGGGATCCGCGGCGAATTTTCCTCCCGGTTCGGTTTTCAGATCTGACGGCAGGGTCATATCCTTGTCGATCATCATGGCCTGATTGCGAATCGGAGACGAACGGTTGGCGTAGTCGTCGAACAGCGTGTCGGGTTCGGGGATATCCACATCGTCCAGCCATGTCGCATACCGTTTGGGGGGGATCCAGTTGCGATGGGGGGCTTTGTGATGAACGCCGAGGAAAAACGGTTTGGTCGTATCGCGTTTTTGGAGCCAGTCCAGGGCCAGATCCGTGATCACATCGCTGGCGTAACCTTCGTGTTTTTCCTTTCCATCGGGACCGATGAAAACCGGATTTTCATACGCTCCCTGGCCGGGAAGGATCCGCCAGTAGTCCATCTCGGGCATAGTCGTCGCCAGATGCCATTTGCCGAAGACGGCGGTCGTGTAACCGGCCTGCCGCAGGGCGGTCTGGAAGGTCCACAGTCCCGGTTTGATGGGTCGATCGAGCACGGCGACGCCGTTGGCGTGGCTGTGAAGGCCGGTAAGGATTGCGGCCCGGCTGGGGGAACAAAGTGAGTTGCAGCAAAAGCTGTTCGTGAACAGGGCTCCCTGTTCGGCCAGACGGTCGATGTTCGGGGTTACCTGGTTTTTCCGGCAGAATTCCGAGAGACGCCAGCCATAAGCACCGATGGTCTGGAGCGAATGATCGTCGGAGAAAACGAAAACGATATTCGGCCTGGCGGGTTTCGACTCTTCGGCACCGAACAGGGATCCGGCAGACCAATTTGAGATTGCCAATGCGCCCAGAGTTCCGAACGATCGTTTCAGAAAATCTCTTCGATGAATGGTTTTGGAGACCATATTCATATCCTTACAACCGAGTCTGGTTTGGTTGCTGTGTTGTAGAAATCATATCATTCTGGCGCTGGTTCGGGGAATGATTTCCGCCAGGAAAGTGCGGCGGCGACCAGTTGTTGGGTCCTTTCGGGATTTTCCGCGGCGACATTGGTCGTCTCCTTTGGATCGACTGACAGGTTGTACAGTTCGATATCCGATCCATCCGCATTGACGAGGAGTTTCCAATTTCCCTGGCGCATCGCAACATTGGGAGATTGGGAATCGGGTTCCTTCGGATAGGGGAATCCCAGATTTGGCGTGTCTTTGGGTGTCGGTTTTCGGCCGTATTCCCAGAACAACGCTTTTGAGCGATCCCGTTTATCGCCGCGAAAGGCCGTAGACATGTCCTGGCCATCGAACTGGATCGAAGTCGGCGCCGCTATACCGGCCAGGGAACACAGCGAGGGGAAAAGATCCACGGCACAGATGACCGTTTCGTTGACCCGGGCGGGGGGAATGACGCCGGGCCAACGCGCCAGAAACGGCGTGCGAATACCGCCTTCGTAGAGACTGGCTTTCATTCCGCGAAGGCCGGCGGATCGCGCGCGGTTGAAGGACGGTTGGGGGCCGTTATCGCCGGCCAGGATGATCAAGGTATTCGCGTCCATGTGCAGGTCCTTCAGGCCGTCCAGCAGCCGTCCGATCTGCCGATCGGTTTCCCGCAGGACGGCTCGAAATTCCGGCGTGCCGATCCCCGAGCCGGCATCGGCTAATTGCTCCTTCGAGGGACGGTGGGGCGTGTGCACATCATCGAGCCAGAGATTCACCAGCCAGGGCTGCGAGGGATGGTTCCGGGCGAAAGCGAGAGTTTCGTCCACCATCCAGCGGGTACGGTCGTGGCGTTGAACCTGTTGGGGTTCCGTCTGCTCCGACCAGGGGGTGAATTTCAAACCCAAATCTGGATACGGTTCGGGGCTTTCATAGGTTCCCCGGGCGAGGTCGTAACCATAGGCGGAAAATTTGGGCGCGTCGGTCACATCGCGGCCGCCGCCGAGATGCCATTTGCCGATGTGGGCTGTGGCATAACCGGCGGTTTTAAACGAACGGACGAAAGACGGGGCGGCAGGATCCAGAAAATCATCCTGCTGGCAGAAACGATTTCCGGCGCGGGTCTGGAGGTAACAGGTCAATCGCCAGCGAGCGGGAAATTGGCCGGTGATGAATCCGCATCGGGAGGGAGAACAAATCGGGGAAGCCACATAGAAGTTGGTGAAACGGATTCCTTCTTTGGCCAGGCGGTCGATGTTCGGAGTCGGCACGCCCGCTCCTCCATTGCATGACAGATCGCCCCAGCCCATATCGTCCACGAGCACGAAAAGAATATTCGGTTTGGTTGGTTGAGGAACATCGACGGCGATCAACGGTTGGCCGGTTAATCCGGACATTGTCAATCCCCCAACGATCGCTCCCTTGAGAAAATCCCTGCGATGGAGGAATCGATGCTCTGACCCGATAGATCGAAATGGATGGAGTTTATCCCGGTTCATCAATTTGCCTTTCGATTCGCCGATTCAATCATTCTGGAGCATGGGCCTGATTTTGGAACATGAATATCGAGGCCTGGTTCCAGCTACGGATACAGAAGGATTCAGAGTCGTTTGCTGGCGATTCTACCCGGTTGCTTGCGAAAATCAACTTTGAATCCGATTTGATAGCATGAATCTTACCCGGACCTCATCACCCGCTAACAATCCAGTCGTATCATGGTTTGAAGAAAGATGGGAATGGAGAAAGGCGGCATGGATATGAGTCAAGAACTGATTATGGTGGTTGACGACGAACAGAATATCTTAGAACTGGTTCGGTATAATCTGGTCAGGCGGGGATATCGAGTTCTGTTGGCGGAAACGGGAGAAGCGGCTCTTGTAGTGGGGGCCAATGATCTTCCCGATCTAATCTTACTGGATTTAATGCTTCCGGGAATCGATGGGTTGGATGTCTGTCGGTATTTAAAGGCCGATCCGCGTACTCAACATATCCCCATTGTTCTCGTGACCGCCCGAGGACAGGAGGAAGATATCGCCCTCGGTATGGAGATGGGGGCCGATGATTATATCACCAAACCGTTCAGTCCCAAGGTCCTGATTTCCCGGATTCGGGCGGCCCTCCGCCGGAGGGACAATACACGAGAGGAGTTCGAGTCGATCCTGCGGCTGGGGACATTGGTCATCAATCCCATACGACAGGAAGTGATTGTGGAAGGGGGTGTGGCGGAACTTTCGGAAACGCAATTCCAATTGCTGCTTCTTTTGGCCCGATCGCCGGAGAAGGTCTTCTCTCGGCGAGACATCCTTTCGGCTGTATTCGCCGATACCACCAAATGGGCCGAGAAAGACGTGGATACGATGATCGAAGACCTGTGCGAGTCCCTGGGGCCTTGCGGAAGTTATATCGTGCCGGTGCGGAATGCCGGTTATCAAATGAACCATTATTGAGGGGAGAACCGATCTGTCCTCCTTCTCCAGAGCCGACTCCTGCGATCGCTTTTGCAGAGCCGGCTCATGTGTTTTCGAGGATCACGGATTTCAAATTCTCGTCACAATGTAACGAAATTCTAATACGACTCTTGCGTTTCTCTTACAAAGCTGGAGTAGGATTACATAGAACTATAGCCCAGAAAGGATAAGACCATGATCAATTTGATCGAGTTACTGATTGCGGGACTTGGGACTGGATACTTTCTATACTACCTGTGGAATCGTTGGTCACGCCTGCCCGGAAATCCCGGAAAGGATCTGTTGTAGGGTAACACCCATTCCATATACGGATTCCATAACGATATTTCGGGATCGGATGGTATTTGTGGGAATGATATTATGAAAGCGTGCCTCCGATGCGGGTAGAATACCCGTGTCGAAACTCAAGCGGCCCAAGCCGCAGAAGGGAGGCACGTATGGTTATTATAGCATTGGACAGTCACAAACGATACAGTCAAGTGAGCGTGG
>JAAYVQ010000218.1 GCA_012517095.1 Phycisphaerae bacterium
AGACGCCAATTCGCGGTTTCCGGCCTTTTGGGGGCCGAATTTCGACTGGGTTCCGGACCAGGATCACGGCGGCGTGCTGATGAAGGCAGCTCAATCGATGCTGATGCAGTGCGATGGCAAGGCAATTTATCTATTGCCCGCCTGGCCGAAACAATGGGATGCGGATTTCAAACTCCACGCACCGTACAAGACCGTCGTCCAGGGCTCCGTTCGAGGCGGTAAGATCAAGAATCTTCAAGTCGATCCGCCTCAGCGGCGGGAGGATGTGCAAATTCTCGAAACACAATAACCTGAAAATGGATCAAGAGGATTTCGGTTTGGAATCGTCCACACAACTCTTCCGCTGCTTGTCCAGCAATTGGCGGAGTTCATAAATCCGCCGCTCGAAGGGCGGATGGGTGCCAAAATATTCGCCGAGCGGTAAGTTGTGAGCTTGCCGGATTGCGGCCAGGCGAAACATCAATCGTTCCCCCGCCCGGCCGTCAAAACCCGCCGCGCAAGCCAGCTTCAGGCCGAGGGTATCGGCGTCCAGTTCGCGTTCCTGCGAGTAGGCCTTCTCGACGACGGCCAGTCCCGCGTTTCGCAGCCATCCGCCCAGCGCTCCGCGGATCGGCATCGTCCGGGTGGCCGCCGACAGGGCTGACGATTCCATGATCCGCTCCATCGGATGCTTACGGATCACATGAGCCATTTCATGGGCCAAAATCATTGCGGTTTCGTTACGGTCCCACCGACACAATTCGAGAATTCCGCGGGTGATGAAAACAAAACCACCCGGCAGAGCGAAGGCGTTGGGTTCTTCAGAGGCCAGGACAGAAAACGCGAAACGACGACGAGTATCGGCGACAAAAGAAGCCAGCGTTGAACCAATGGATTGGACGAATGCCGCGGCCTGAGGATCGGAATCCAAAGGGGCCTGGCGACGAACCTCCTCGGCCAGATCGGCGCCGGCGGCATTCTCGGCGGAGATCAGATCGGATTCACTGCCGATGACGCTCTGGGTCATCCACAGGCCGCGACGAACCTTCGGTCCCAGCGATTTACCCAGTCTGTAAAACCATCCGCCCACAAAAGACTCCTGCGAATCCGGCGACCATTCAATCTCTGCCGATTCGCGGATATCTTACGCGAAATTGCCGGCGTGTTCGAGGGTCTTCTTGACGAAATCGAGGAACTGTGCGGCGTCGGCGCCATTGGCGACCTTGTGATCGACCGACAGATTCAGGTTCATCAACTTGCGGATCAGGATGTTGCCGTCCATCGGGACGCAGGTGTCACTGATGCGGCCGATGCCGAGGATGCTGCATTGGCCGGGCACGACGATCGGGATGAACGAGTCGATTCCGAATCCACCCAGATTGCTGACGGTGATACATCCGCCCGACAGATCATCGAGCGTGAGTTTTTCGGAACGGGCTCGATCGATCAGACCCTGACAATAGGTTGCGATCTCAACAAGGGACTTGTTGAAGGCGTCGCGAACAATCGGGGCGACAAGACCCTGCGGTGTGGAGATGGCCAGGCCGATATCAATGGAGTCGGCCAGTTGAATATGATCGCCGGCGAGTTGTCCGGTCATGATCGGATAGTGCCTCAGGCCCATTGCCACGGCCTTGATGATGAAGTCGTTGAAGGAAATCTTGACCGAAGCGTTCTTGTTGAGCTTTTCGCGGAGCTTGACCAGCTCGGTCATATCCGCGCGGATGTTCAGATAGAAGCATGGGATCTCGCGTTTGCTCTGAAGCATTTTTTCGCCGACGATCCGCTGAAGACGATTGATGGTAACCTTTTGACCCAGAGAAAGAGTCGGCTGCGGTGGTACAGTCGCAGTGGTCGGTTGCTGTCCGGCTTTGCGGATGTCGGCCTCGGTCAGGCGGGCAGCGCCGGGGGCCAGAGGTACACGACGAATATCGATACCAAGATCCTGTGCGACCATTTTCGCGCGGGGTGTGGCGAATACTTTTCCCGTCGTCAACGGAACGGATTCTGCGGCTTTGACCTGTGGAGCGGGTGCGGGAGTTGCCGGAACGGGAACAGGCGTTGTGGCCGTGGCCTTTGGTGCCTCGGCGACAGCTCCACTGGAACGAATCGCGTCAATCGCGGATTGCGGCAGGGGGGTATCGGCCTTGTCCGTCAGGATCACCATCGGCGAATGGACCGGCAGTGTCTGGCCGGACTCGACCAGGATTGCACGGACCACGCCATCGTTTGGCGAGTCCATTTCCATTGTGGCCTTGTCGGTTTCGATCTCGAAGATCACATCGCCCTTCTTGATCGAATCGCCGGTCTTGATCAGCACATTAACGACAGTTCCCTCTTCCATCGTCTGGCCAAGTTTCTGAAGCCGAAGAACTTTGACGCCAGCAAGACTGACGGCCGATCCACTTACGGTTGGGGCTGAAGCTGCGACCGGTTGGGTTGCCGGCTGAACCGGTGCGGGGGTCGGCGCTGCTACTGGTGCCGTGGAAGCCGCCGCTGCTGCGCCGCCGAGAAGAGAGTCGATGAAACTTTGCGGAACGACTTCGTCTTTATCGCCCAGCACCAGGATCGGTGCATGGACCGGCAAAGTCTGGCCGACCTCGGCAATGATCGCCTTGACGAAACCCTCGGCCGGCGAATCGACTTCCATTGTGGCCTTGTCGGTCTCGACCTCGAAAAGGATGTCACCCTTTTTCACCGCGTCGCCAATCTTGACCAGGCAGGTCACGACGGTTCCTTCTTCCATGGTTTGCCCGAGCTTGGGCATTCGTATGTCTTTCGCCATCGGCGGTATTCTCCGTTCGTCGAAGGTCGGTTTACTTGCGGACCAGCTTCTGTACGGCCGCTACAATCTTGTCGGGCGTGGGGATGCTGGCGTTTTCCAGCGGCTCGCTCATCGGCGGGGGCACATCCGCCGCGGCCAGGTTCACCGGCGCCGCATCAAGATAGTCGAAGCCCGTCCGCCCGTTTTCGAATGGATACTCGATCACCCGGCGGACGATCTCCGGCCCCATGCCCGCCATGCAGAAGCTTTCGCAGACGGTCATCAGACGACCGGTTTTCCGGACCGATTCAGCCACGGTCTTGGCATCCATCGGCTTGAGCGTCCGCAAGTCGATGACTTCGCAGTCGATTCCGTGCTTGTCGGCCAGTTCCTTGGCCGCGGCCAGACAGAACATGATCTGCCGGCTGTAACTGACGATGGTAACATCCTTGCCGGGCCGCTTGATGTCGGCAAAACCCAACGGAATGATGTACTCGTCCAGCGGCAGCGCGCCCATCTGGCCGTAGGTTGCCTTGTGTTCGATATAGACCACCGGATTGTCGCTGCGGATCGCGGCCTTGAGCAATCCCTTGGCATCGTAGGGAGTCGAAGGCATTACGACATACAGACCGGGAACGTTGACCAGCCACGGCTCCAGACTTTTGCTGTGGTGTGCGGCGATGCAGCGACCGACGCCGCCTTCGGTCCGCAAAACCATCGGCACTTTCGCGTGGCCGCCGAACATATAGCGGTTGAACGCGCCGTTGTGCATGAGCTGATCCATCGAGATGGTGATGAAATCGACATACATGATCTCGGCGATGGGCCGAATGCCGCGGATCGCCGCGCCAACGGCACAGCCCGTGATGGCGGCTTCGGAGATCGCCGTGTCGATCACGCGGTCCTTGCCGAACTCGGCCAACAATCCCTTGGTGGCGCTATACGCGCCGCCATAGATGCCGACATCTTCGCCCTCGATGATGACATTCGGATCCCGCCGCATCTCTTCGGCCTGCGCGGCGATCAGGGCATCCTTGATCGCGATGACATCCATACCGAAATCGGCTTTGATCGCGGCTCGGGCCTTTTCCGAGATTTCTTTTTTCGTCTTGCCCTCGAGGGTCTTCATCAGTTTCTCGAAGGTCTCGGTGGCCTTCATGGCTTTGGAGGAATATTCTTTGTCCTTGGCCACAACTTCAGCGGGATACGATTCCTCGACATACACATCCTTGGCCAGGTCCTTGGGATCGGGCCAGGGGCTGTTGGTCGCAAAATCCGTCGCGGTATCGATGGTCTTGAGGGCCTGAACACGAATGGCTTCCAGTTCCTCGTCCGTTGCCAACTCTTCCTCCTTGAGTTTCCTGGACAGGACCGTGATCGGGTCCCGTTCCTTCCACATCTTTTCCTCTTCTTTGGATCGGTACTCGCGGGCGTCGCTGCGGCTGTGGCCGTACCACCGGTAACACTTGGTCTCGACCATGGACATCTGACATTTCTCGCGAGCGAATTCGACGGCCTCTTTGACGGCCAAATAAACGCTGATCACATCCATCCCGTCCACGATCTTGGCGGGAATTCCATAAGCCGCGGCTCGTTCGGCGATGTTTTCAATGTTGGCCGCACAACCCGCCGACTCAATCGACCGACCGTAGAATGGCACGCTCATGCCGTAGAGATTGTTCTCGACAATCGCGATCATCGGGACCTTCATTACCGAGGCCATGTTCATGGACTCGTGGAAGGATCCGGTGTTGGTCGAACCATCGCCAAAGAAAGACAAAACGACTTTTCCGGTCTTTTTATGTTTTTCCGCCAGGGCTGCGCCCACGGCCGTCGGGATATTGCCGCCGACGATTCCCGTCGAACCCAGACAGCCGTTCTTGACATCGGCGATGTGCATCGAGCCGCCGCGGCCGTTGCAATAGCCGGTCTGCTTTCCCATCAACTCGGCCATCATCCGGTTCCAGTGATCTTGCCGGGCCTTTTCGTCTTGCGCATATTTGTTGCCGATCGCGCCGCAATGTCCGTGTCCGCGATGGGTCGAGCCGATCACATCGCCGATCTCGATCGCCGCGATGGATCCGACCGCCACCGCCTCCTGTCCCGCATACAAGTGCGAAGCGCCCTTGATGATGTTCTGTCCCAGAAGATCATAGACCCGGTCTTCGAAATATCGGATTTCCCACATCGTCCGAAGCCAGTCTTTCACCTGGTCGGCGGTCAGGGCTCCTTTTTTGATCAGCGCCCCGATTTTCGGGACGGCCTTTTTGCGCATATCCTCAATCTTAAATGACACGGACGCTTCTCCTGATAAAGGTCAGTTTGGATTTCCATGATAAGGTACATGGGTATCGTAATGTCTTATTGAATTCAAAGCAAACAAAAACATCAAGATTTTGCCGACTAATGAATAAAAAAGAACTAAATCGAAAATAAACGAACAAATTCCGCTTGCATTTCTGTTCATCCTCAAATACGATTGCTGCTGAGATCGGGGAAGCAATACAAAGGATTGATGGGAAAGCTGGATATATGGGATTATTGGCTGAAAAACGACATAATTATATCCTGGATAAGCTGAAAAGTTCCGGCAGAGTGACGGTTTCCGAAGTGGCGCATACTTTTGAAGTTACAGAAGTTACAGTTCGACGCGATCTGTCATGGCTTCAAAAGCAGAACCTGGTCAAAAAGACCTATGGCGGAGCGGTTCTGCCGAATTTACCCGAGATCAATATCTCGGTCCGGTTTCGGCATACCCAGAATCTTCAAGCCAAGCGGATTATCGGCGAACTGGCCAGCCGGCTGATCAACGATGGCGATGTGATTTACCTGGAGGCCGGATCGACCTGTTATGAGATTGTGCCGCATTTGGCCAAATACAATGATCTGACCGTCATCGTCAACTCGCTGCACTTAATGAGCCGGCTGCATGAACAAGTCAAACACAAGATCATCATCACCGGCGGGATGTATCGTCACGAGCGAATGGATATGCTGGGTCCGGCGGCCGAGGCCACGATCTCGCAACTGGGGGGATTCAAGGCCTTTACCAGCGCCGACGACATCAGCATCGAAAGCGGAATCAGCGGTGCCGATGTGGCCACGGTGACCTTCACGCGGATGGTGTTGCGTCAGGCGGCCAAGGTGATCTTCGTCGGTGACCGCAGCAAATTTGACAATCCGGCGCTTTACAAGATATCCGATATTGACGAGCTGGATTTTATTGTGACGGACACGGCCCCCTCTCAGGACTGGCACCGGGTCTGTCGCGAGAAGGGGATTCGTTTGATCTATCCGAATCGGCGCGATTGATAGTCCAACTCAATCCAAAGAAAACGACCTCGCCGACGTATGGCTCCGACGAGGTCGTTTTGTTTCGATTGATCAACGGACCATCACTTGGCCTGCGTCTGTCACCAGCGTTTGTCCCGTGATACGGCGTGCGCGATCAGAGCAGAGAAAAACGATCGAGTCGGCGATATCCTGTCCCTTGATCTCCTGACGAAGGGCGGTCTTGTTGACATAGTAGGGGATCACCTCTTCGGGTTTGATGCCGTACTTCTTGGCGCAGACGCGGATGTATTGCGGATTCCAAATCTTGGAACCCTCGAAGACATTGCCCGGGCAGACGGAGTTGACACGGATGCCGTATTCGCCCAACTCCAGCGCCCAGCCGCGGGCGATGTGAATTTCGCCGGCCTTGGTCGCGTTATAGGGAGTGTTGTTTTTGCTGGGTTCCAGGCCGCTTTTGCTGCTGAGGTTGATGATGCTGCCGCCGATGCCCTGAGCGATCAGGATCTTTGCGGCGTACTTGGCCATAAGGAAATAACCGGTCAGGTTCACTTCCAGCGCCGCCCGCCATTTGTCAACGGGCAGATCCACCAGCGCAAAGGCCGGCGCGATGCCTGCGGCATTGACGAGGATATCCAGACCCCCGAGTTGTTCGAGAATCCCGGCGAAGGTATCCTCTACGCTGGCCTCATCGGTGACATTACAATGGCACGCAGCGACGACCGCGCCCGGGCGCTGGGCCTGGATCATCTCAGCGGTCTCGGCTGCGGCGGCGATATCGATATCCACCAGGGCCACATGGGCCCCCGCGCGGGCGATCCCGATGGCGATGCTGCGACCCAGTCCGCTTCCGGCCCCGGTCACAACCGCGATGCGGTCGGTCAGGTCGCCGCCGGATTTTCCTTCGGCCAGAGCGCGACGATAGGTTTCCATCTCCCAGTTGTTGATAAAATTCTGCTCGCGTCGCGTCAGGGTATAGATGCCGCCCATTCGCGCAGCGTGATGTCGAATGAAAAACGAACCGGTGACCACATCGCGGATCGTCGCGGCGATTTTGGGGCGGGCGACGACAAACAAGCCCAGCCCCTTGACCAGAAAGGCCAGGGCGGGCTTGTCACCCTTGGCCATCTGTTTGCGCAAGCGACCAGCGATTTTTGCCGAGTCGCATTTCTCCACCCATTGTGCCGGACCGCTGGCATAGACCAGCTCATCCGGTGTCAGTACACCCGCCGACAACATAGCTCCGGCATTTCGTTCGGCCGCGAATGCCGCGATCTCCGGGCTCTGAAAGAACAGAACCGGACTGTATTTGCCCGTCGCCTCAAAGAACGCGCGACGAACACACAATCTTGCCGATTCAACCTGTTGTGGATCAGCATCATTAATTTTCAGTCGTTTGCTTTTGCCGAGGGCCTTTGAACAGCGGTCGATTACGGTATAGACGAGTTTCAATGCGCCATTCGGTGTCGGTGCCGTGACAAACAGGCCATGCTTTTCCAGGAACAGGATTGCCGGCTTGCGGCGGTATTGCTGCTCATATTCGGCGACCAATCGTGCGATGCTGCGGGCCAGCATGAATCCCGGATCGACATAGGGCACCCACAACGGCGGCCGCTGGGGATCGGCAAAGAGCCGGTCCAGTCTGGCTCGGCCGTCCTTGGCATTGACGAACGCCCCGACCACATTCGGGTGCAAATGAATCACGCAGCGATCCAGCGATGCATGCAGATGCGCTTCGACCGACGGCCGGGAACCGTCTTTTACATCGTCGTCGCAGGCCAGAAGCAGCCGGTTGGTGATCTCCGGCTCGCGTTTTGTCGGCTCAAGCCGTGCCAGGTCGTTTTGGCCGATGATGGATCGTACATTGTCCAGCCGCATCCTTCGCCAGCCGCGATTGCCGTCCATATCCTTCAGGGCCGTGCCGCTGGCCTTGATGAACATATATTTTCGATCCTCGGTCTTGACCGAGGTGTTGCCGCCGCCGCCCTGAACGAGCGTAGTATCGCTTCCGGCCGCATTGGAAATCCGGATCAATTCCGCTAACGCTTTGTCCATAGTACCTCGCATAAAATGACAAGAAAAGGTCAACCCGAAAGCCGGGCCTATGCCTGATTGGCGTCGCTGTTCCACATCCACATCGAGGCCGTCACAAACCAGACGATCGTGCAGATACTCATGATCGTCTTAACGGTATTCAGCTCAATCCCGCCGCCGATCAGAAACAGGATCACCGGAATCATCATTGCCGCCAGCGACAGCCACGATACGATTTTGATGCTGTTTTTCATGGGTTTCTTCCTCAACCGAGTTTCGGACGGATGTTCTTCTGATAGATTTTGCTGATGACGATATACAGGATTGCCGCGACAAACCATCCCGGAAGAGAAACAAAGAAGATCTGCACCGAGAGGTGATCCACAAGCCATTGCGCCGTGGACTCGGAGATCACAAGATTCGAGGCAAGCCATGTCGTGATGGCCTTCATCTGCGTCAGGATTGTGCATATGCTGAGCGTCACAAACCACGCCAATCCCGCCGCCCAGTTAAAACTCGTCCCGCTGACCTCGGCATAATAGCTCCGAAGTCCGAATTTTTTGATCAGCCAGAAATCCACGAAGATCACCGCACCCATCGGCATCAGGATCAGGCCGTACAGGGCCACAAAATCCAGCAGCTTCATCGCGATGGCCGGAAACGCTCCGGCGAGGGTGGCGATCAGGCCGGTGATCAGCGTGACTTTGTATCGCGACACTTTGGGCACGATGGCCTGAAAGGCCAGGCCTGCGCGATAGATGGTCGGATTGGCGGTCGTCCAGCCGGCGATGATCACGCAGACCAGACCGGTCCAACCCGCCGCACCAAATGCCAGAGGGCCGGGGAGAACCTTGGTGTTGTCGGGGGTTTGATGCAATTGGTAAGCGTACAAAATCGACGCCGCCAGCCATGCCAGGAAATGGCCCAGATACATCCCCGTTCCGGCTGCAATCGCCATCCAGCTCTTCTTGGCAAACCGAAGCACCGATAAGTCGCTCATCCCGATGTGCATTGCCATGTTGCAGAACCAAGCGAAGAAGGTGACATGCCAAAAGGTAAATTTGACCTGGCCGGGGAGAGGTTCGCCGCCTTTCCAGATATGCGTGTTGGCCAGCGCCCACAAATCGCTCATGCTCGAGACTTTTGTTCCTGTTGCGTCGATGAACTGCCGCAGACTCACCAAACCGAAGGCGATAAATACCAACACCATCCACGGGGCGGCGATGTTGGCGATTTTAGCGACCGTCTTGTAGCCATAGGCGGCGACGACCGAGATCAGGATTCCGACAAACAGCACGGCCACAACCCAGCCGACGCTGTTGGGATATCGATCGGTCAGGGCCGGCATTTCAAAATCGAACCATACGCCCAGCGCCGTCGCAGATACGGTGACCATGGCCCCGGCCAGAAAGCAGAACATGACTCCGTTGGCCAGGTTGTATAGCGTGACCAGATTGCGTCCGCAGATTTTTTCGAGCTGATAGTACAGCGTCAATCGCGCCCGCGTCGCGATCGGCGCGCACATGAAGACCCAACTCATCACCGCCAGAGCATTTCCAACCAGCAGGCCGACGACGACATCGAACGCGCTGACACCGGCCGCCACAAACAAAGGACCGATCATCAGCTCGGTTCCCGCCGTGTGTTCCCCGGCGTACATCCCGACAAAACTCTTGAATCCCAGAAGCGAATGGGAGGGTACCGACTCGCGTTCGAATTCGCTCCCGGCCTGGGTTTCCTGTACGGGTTGCTCCGTGCTCATAATCGTTCCTTCCTTTATCGGTTTCTATCCTTATTTTGTGCCCGGAAGTGTTCCGAGGTAATTACCGTAACCGACAATGATCGTGGACAAGAGCAATACGGCCAATCCGAGCGTCAGTTTTGTCCTTGTACCGCGACTGCTGCCCTTCCATTCCATCAGTGCGATTCCCCACAGGGAACTGAAAATAATAATGCTGGCCATATGCAGC
>JAAYVQ010000219.1 GCA_012517095.1 Phycisphaerae bacterium
ACGCAGGTGTCGGATTCGGAGGTTGACAGGGTGGAGCGATTGTTGAATAATCGACCCCGGAAGTGCTTGGGCTATCGGACCCCGGCCGAGGTGTTCTGGGCCAACCCGAAGTGTTGCGCTTCAGATTGAAATTGGCGATATCATGAATCTCCTCGTCGAAGTATATATCCCATAAATCACAAATAATGGTTAGGTTGATACTTGTGGACTCCCACATTATCTGTCTATTGATCTCAGCCTCGACTTGTAAGGCCCCAACGCTTTGCGGTATTTGGAAGTTCTGATTGCCGCGGATTCACTTGGGCAAGAGTCAAGATTTGGAATTGACCACAACGACACGCTTGTCGCCGAAATTGTAGCAGACGACGTAAACCCACACCTCTTCACGGCAGAGAACTCTCGGTTAAGTCTCTTCTTGGAATAATCCGGTCTTCCGGTCTTGGCCTCCGACCTTTGCCTTGAATCTTACGGTAGAACCTGTTACGATCCTGATCCGGGTAGAACAAACATTCATTGATTTCATCATGGAGATTTTGTGAAAAGGAATGCAATTGCCTCATATGCGGGAATCGTGCGGCTGGGTTGGATTTTCATAGGTATCGTTTCATTCGCGAATGTTTCCGCCATCGAGATTCGCGATCCGGTCAACGCCGTTCAACCACCGGCCAATGCCCTGGGGTACCCGAAGCGCGATGGAAATCCGGACCTTCTGCCGGGTTTTCAAAGTCCCCCTCCCGGTTACGGCGAAGTGCCGTTCTGGTGGTGGACGGGCGATCCGCTTGATGAGGAACGCCTGATCTGGCAGATCGAACAACTTCATCAGAAGGGCATCAGTGGCGTCCAGGTCAATTATGCGCACGAGGACTCACCGGGCTGGCCGACCTATGCGGTCGAGCCGCCGATCTTTAGCGATTCGTGGTGGCGGATCTGGGGCCGGATTGCCGACGAGTGCCGCAAGCGCGGGATGGGGATCGGGCTGAGTACCTACACGCTCGACTGGACGGGTGCGGATAACCTGTTTCGCAAACTGTTTTATTCGAAGCCGGAACTCAATGCCTTCAAACTCACACCCTTGCCGCGGCATCGTTTCAAGGTCGGACAGAGGGTTTCCCTCGAGATTCCCGGGGACCTGATCTCCGCCCGCGCACATCGCGTGGAAAATGGCAATCCCTGCCCCGGCGGTACGGATCTGAAATCTGGCACCACCGGCGATCGGCTTGCCTGGACGGTCCCGGATGGTGAATGGGAGATTTGGCTGGTCCGGGCTGAACGGCAGGCCAACACCCTCAATCCTTTGCAGACCGGAATCGGGGAAATCGTCATTCGCGATTTTTATCAGCGGTTTCAAGATGCTACCCCGAATCGGTCGTCGGAAGGATTGAACTATTTCTTCAACGATGAATTGAACATTGGTGCCGGAACTCATGTCTGGAATCCGGACTTCGCCTCCGAGTTTCAAAAACGCAAGGGCTATGATCTCCTGGAGGTGTTGCCCACATTGTGGACCGATCTGGGACCGACGACCCCCAAAGTCCGCATGGACTATGCCGATGTGCGGATGGCCTTGATGGAAGAACGGTATTTCCAGCCGATTTATAGTTGGCATGCCGAACGGGGTTTAATTTTCGCCTGCGACTCCGGTGGGCGCGGCCTGCAGCCGGACGAATTCGGCGACTACTTTCGCGTCACGCGATGGTACACCGCGCCGGGCCACGACACGCCCGGCGGTAACGCCGACCTGATTAAAGACAAGGTCTCTTCTTCCATCGCCAGTCTTTACCGCCGTCCGCGCGTCTGGGTGGAGGGGTATCATAGTCTCGGCTGGGGCGCCATACCGGAACGGCTGATGTATGCCACGCGGGAAAATTATTTATATGGTTGTACGTTGCTGAACCTCCATGGATTGTATTACACAACCCATGGGTCGTTCTGGGAATGGGCGCCCCCTTGTTACCACTTCCGTATGCCATACTGGGAACACATGGGTGTTTTCTTGAAATACTTCGAGCGGCTTTCATACCTGATGAGTCAGGGGACTTTCGTTTGTGATGTTGCGATAGTATACCCTGTTGCGCCTTTCGAGGCCGGGCTTGACGGCCAAAAGGCGACACAGACCGCATTTGAGACGGCCCACACATTGATGGCATCCGGAATCAATTTCGAATTTCTGGACGCCGACTCCCTGTCGAGGGCTGCTTTCCACGACGGGCGGCTGGATGTGACGGACTCTTCCTATCGTGTGCTGATCTTCCCGGCCATGGACGCAGTACGCTGGTCTTCCCTGGAGAAGGCCAGAGACTTCGTAAAAAATGGGGGATTGGTGTTGAATATCGGATCGTTGCCCTTTGCCAGTGACCGCTCTGGCCGGGAGGATAAGGAACTCCAGTCGTTGGTGGAAAATCTATTTCCAACCGCGAACCGTTTCGCCAAACCTGCCGAGGTTCCGTCCATGATCATCAAGGCCTTTACTCCAGATACCCGTGGGGACAAACCGGTCCGTTCCCTCCATCGAAAAATCGGCGGCCGCGATGTGTACATGGTCATGGATGCACCCAAAAACTCAGCTGTCGAGTTTCGCGCCAAGGGAAAAACGGAATTGTGGGATCCATGGACCGGACAGCCCCGGCCACTACAGGTTCTTGGCGAGACGGAGACCGGAACCCGCGTGGTATTACCTCTGGAATCATATGAAGCCCATATTGTGGTCTTTACCCCGGGCGCAAACCATGTCAATCCACAGCCCAAGTCAGAGCGAAAGATCCAAACGATTGTCCTCGATGGATATTGGGAATTTGAATTAAAGCCCACGATGGACAATCGGTTCGGTGATTTTCGATTGCCCGCCACCGACAAAATCATCGGCCCCGAAGCAAGGATTTTTCGCCATGCCATAGAGTCCGGAGATACGACCGATTGGATAACTCCCGGTTTTGATGATAGGGGTTGGCAGCGGACCACATACGAATTCGGCCCGCAGTTCTGGGTCCTTGGACCAGTTCCCGCCGAGGCTATGGGGGACACGGGTGATGTGGAACTGGCCCGAATCACTCATGTTAATCCTCTTGAACCGGTCACCCTTGGTGGAAAGTCATATTCGTGGCATCCGTACGTTTTTTCCTGGCGGCAGGGACTGGAGGGTGATCCCGGCCATCAAGGATTCCACGGCTTGAAGGAAAATGTAACCGATCATTTCTTATGCCTTGGTAAACGTGGTGACGGTCTCAACGAAATCATTTACGGCCCCGATCCCGCCGGTTCCCGCTATTACCTGTGGACCTCCGCACCTGTTGATCAATCGACCGCCGCACGCTTTGAAACCAGTGATCGGCAAAGAGGAGACAAGCCCCATGGCTCGGAAGCGTTGACTCCTTCGGCCGTGTTCCTCAACGGCCAGCGCATCAGTGACTTGCAACAGACCGTTACTCTTCGATCCGGGGCCAATTCGATCCTCGTTCGATACGATCATGCCGGCCGCGGTTATCTTGTCTTGAAGCGCGAAGGGATCGACTCGAAACTACTACCTCGTACACCCCTGTCTATGTCATGGTTTGACGACCCCTCGGTGATTCGATTCGACATCCACGCAGCGGCCAAACCGGCCGAGTGGTTCCGTTTCACCGCGCCACCCGGCCTGAAATCAATAGCCGTGACCGCCCGAGGTACCCTCCAGGCTTGGGCCGATGGAAAGCCGATGCGCGCAATTGGACAAGGGCGCTTTGAAACGGAAACTCCCTCCCCGCGTACATCGATCATTGCCCTTCGTATTGTTCCCCATACGGGCTTCTGTGGAGCGGCCGTATTCCCTGAACCCATACGATTGGATTGCGGACCGGGCCTTGTCACGCCGGGTGACTGGTCAAAAACCGGTGTCTTGGAGTGCTATTCCGGTGGTGCCTTGTATCGAAAGACGGTATCCTTGACTCCAGAACAAGCCGGCAATCCGATTATGATCGATCTTGGCAAAGTGGTCGCCACGGCTGAAGTCCGTGTCAATGGCCAAACCGCCGGGATCCGCGTCTCTCCTCCCTGGCGTGTGGATCTCTCCGGCCATGTCAAACCCGGTGATAACCGGATCGAGGTCATGGTCTTCAACACGCTGGCCAATCATTACCTCACCATTCCGACTCGGTACCGCGGCGAGCTGGTTTCCGGACTTCTCGGTCCCGTCGCGTTGGAGATCAATACCCGATGAGTGATAATAAGAAAAATTACCACCGGTTAAAACCAGTGGCATTATTCAGTCCCGAGATCCGAAGATCGCCGTTGCAGGACTGATCTTCTGGTGGATGGTAAATTCGCTGCTCATGGGCGAGTAGTGGTTACCCAAGGACATTTAATCCAGAGCGGTAAGTGCGGCCTTCTGGTCGGTGAATGCTTGGAGTTGCTCAGGCGTAAACACCTTCCAGTACAGGCGAACCGCTGATGATGCACGCGATACAGGGGAACCAGTTGTACGCGAACCTCTTTTTGATCCGCGGGATCGGTCATGTGAGCCTGAAATACCAGCGGCAAACCCGCTACAGATTCCACCGGTAACAGCCAGAGGAACCGCCAGCCAAAAAAATATTCGGGTCACGGAGAGAAAAAGCCTCTTAATTTAAACCTTATTGCCAGCCTCATCTCTCCGTCCACTTTCATTGTAAGATTCTTCCCGATGGCTGAATTCATCGGCGAAGATCGGATTTCGACCCAGCCAATCCTTTCAGAGCGAGCTTTTCATGGGCCTGCTTGAACAACTCGATCGTGGCCAATGACAGCTTGCCTTCCTGATAGATTTCGAGATTGAAGATCGGAACATTCTTTCTGGCAATGAATTGTTCTAACATCTCCACCATCTGTACGGTGTTCCACCTCGGCGGACCGATGTCCGTGTTTTTTCGCGTATGAACCCAGCCACTTTCCGTTATGAGCGTTGCGCATGCTTGTAGGCCCTGATGTGAACCGCTCTTGAAATGCCCATCCCCACCGACAACGAGCAATCCACCGACACCGGGATCTGCAAATCCTTCTCCGCAGAAGAAATCCTGGAACTCCGTGGGGCAAGGGAGTTCCCATGAATTGAAACCCACCAGCCGCCCAGAGTAACCCGCCTTTGCAGACGTCGTAAGCCGTTCCCACGGCGCACTGCGATAGTAGTAACTAACAGTGCCATCATCGAACCACCAGCCCGCCAGCCTGTCGCCGTAGCGCCGACCCGCTTCGCTGATCAGAGCCGCCCAGTTGTCGAAGAACCGGCGGGTGTCCGTCTCCCAAAAACCGGTGGCCTTGAGCCATGCCGGATCACTGATCGCACCGAGATGGTAGTAGAGGAACAGCCGGATCCCGCGATTGTCCAACGCATCCGCCAGTTCGGCTATGAGATCGCGCCGCGTCGTACGGCCCAGTAGAATATGGTCAAGCGAATCCAATGGGGCGGGAAAGAAATGTTCTGCGTGGGAAGTCGTGAATACGAGAAAACCAGCCCCACTGGCCTGCACTTGATCTGCAAATTCCTCTACATCAAAATCCTGCACCGCCTGTGCATAGGGTTTTCGCTCACCCCGACGAGGAAAACTCTCTGTCGTCCAGTGACACATGAGGCCGTAGCGGCAGGCCTGGAACCACCGGGTATCGGCTCGAAGTTTCATGGCCGCCGTGTGGAGCCGATCTCGCACAGCGGGCCGAACCAATTCGATCGAAAGTATCGAGAGGTTAAAATGAGTTGTCTTGACCGGAGCTTGGGCCTCTAAGACGAGTCGTTGCTTGCCGGCCGGCAACTGCAACGTGCCATCCAGCAAGAGGCGGTTCCAGCCCCGCAGCGTTGTCGGCAGATTCGCAGTGAACGTTTGCCCGGTACCGCTCACAGCGAGGGTCAAGGGCTGATTATCATTCTGACACAGCAGAACATTGACAGCGTAATTATCTTGCTGTGGGACCGTCACTTCCCAAGTCAACGACTGCTCCGGTTGAGTCCAACCCGTAACATGGAACTTACCGTGCGCACCGGCTTGAAAGGGTTTCAGTCCCGGCGATAGCACCGCGTCAACGGCCATCAGCACAGTGTAGTCGTCGGGCCGGACATGGAAATCCGGAATGTAAGACTCCGTCGCTGATATTGCGAATGTCGCGGCGACAACTACTAATCCCAAGGCCATCATTGTTTTGTTTACGCTCATCACGAATGATCCATGTTCAGGATTTCGCCCCATCCGGCGGGAAGACCTGGAATTCGTTGATATTGATCGGTCGTTTTGCTTTGAGGATATGGAGGCGGATCTCACGGGCACGGATGGGTGAGAAGATAACGTATCCTATTTTTCGCACATTTGTTATCGGACAAGACAGAGAAGTCCTCAATCTGGTCGATATGGAGTTGTGAACGAGAACCAGAACAACCAAAGAGAGGACTATCGTATGAAGCTGAAACAAGAATCGACGGA
>JAAYVQ010000220.1 GCA_012517095.1 Phycisphaerae bacterium
GCTCACTCCAGGTCTTGCCCGCGTCGGTGGAGCGGATGATTCCGCCGTAGGCCGTGTCGCCGTCTTCGCGATAAACGCCGAGGATCCTCATTCCATCCGGCAGCTCACGGACCGGTGCCGAGCTGGGCCAATCCTGCGCGATGACACGATGCTCACTCGGCCAGCTCTTGCCTCCATCCTGTGAAACCACGAGGGCGGTCGCGCATCGGGCCGGTTGGCCCTCGCTGGTCTCGTAGGTGAAGAAGCTGCACACGACCGTTCCGTCGCGCATCTGGGCGATATGTGGATCACGATCATCGAGGGGGCTATCATACACAACCTGCGGCGGTGTCCAGGTTTTCCCTTCGTCAGTCGAACGGACCGAGCAGATCCGCCCGCCTTTCGGCCAACCCTTTTTCGGCAACGAAACATGGCCGTATCCGGCGTAAAAGACGCACATCAGATCGCCGTTGCTGAGCCGACAAATATCCGTGAAGGCCTGATAGGTCCCCGCCGCTTCGCCGCGGGAGATGACCTTTGGAGCAGGCGGCTGCGGCTTGGTCTCGTCGCCGAACAATGACGCCGACGATACGAACGGAACTGTCATTGCCAACAGACATGCAATATGCAAATCGATCTTCATGGTCAATCTCCTGGAATTGCTACTGTGCTTTTGTCGGGGCAGGGCCCGCCTGCTTCCGGAATTGGTCTTCAGTCTTCTGCCACAAGGCGGCCATCTCGCGGACCCTGTCGGGATTTGCGGCCGCAAGATCCTTCATCTCGCAGCGATCGGTCTTCATATCGTACAGTTCCCACGGGCCGTCTTCGCCCTTGGCCACGAGCTTCCAATCGCCGACGCGGATCGCCCGATTCGTCGTGTGATGAAAGAACAGGAATTCGTGATTAACGCTGCCGTCTTTCGTGAATGCCGGAGCTAAGCTTTTGCCCGGCAGCGGCGGGGCGTTTGGATCAGTCGGCTGGAATTCCTTCGACGGCACGCCCGCCAGATCCAGAACCGTCGGCAGGATGTCGATGAAGTGGCAGGGATTGTGGCGGAGCTCATCCTTCCCCGAAATCCCCTTGGGCCAGCGCACGATCAACGGCGACGAGATGCCGCCCTCGTGATTCCAGTGCTTGTGCAGCCGAAATGGCGCGTTGGCGGCACTGGACCAGCCCGGCCCCAGGCACAGATACGACGCCGCCGAACCCGGCTCCGCGACCGGATCGTGTTTGTCGCCGCGGATGATCTGCTCGGCGCTGGCTCCGTTGTCGGAGACGAACACAATCACGGTGTTGTCCATCGCGCCCATCTCTGCAATCTGTTCGAGCACGCGGCCGATCTCGCGGTCCATGCGATCGATCATCGCGGCGTGAATCGCCATCTTCGTCGCCTGAAAGCGCTTCTGTTCTTCCGTCAGCGTCTCCCACGGCACGGCCCGATCCGCCTCGCCGGGGCCGATCTGCTTGCGGAGCTGCTCGGCCGACAGATTCCACGACGGCAGCTCGTCCGGCTCCAGCGGCGACAGCTCGCAGTTGACCAGCCCCATCTTCCGCATCCGCTCCCATCGCCGCTTGCGAACGACATCCCACCCCTCCAGATACCGATCGCGATACCGCGCGATATCCTCCGGTAGTGCCTGCAGCGGAAAGTGCGGAGCCAGAAAGGCCAGATAACAATAGAAAGGCGCATCGGGACACTTGGTTGCGTGTTCCTTCAAAAAGTCAATCGCATACTGTGAGATCGCTTTTGAATTATAGTAGCCCGAGCCGGGTTTTACGGCTTTGAGCGTGCGGTCGTCGAGCTCGTGCTTCTGCGGCGCAAAGTACCGGTCGTGATCGTGCAGCAGATACGACCGATCGAAACCGCCGTCGGCGA
>JAAYVQ010000221.1 GCA_012517095.1 Phycisphaerae bacterium
CAAGTCGTTCCACAGGCCCACATGTTCCAGCCCCCACTCAATCAACTCCATCACCTCGTCCCGGCTCCCCATCCGCCGATGAATCTTCAATCCGAACCGCAGGTTCTCCAAGATCGACAGATCGAAGACATTCGGCCGCTGAAACACCATTCCGACTTTGCGGCGCAGGGCGATCAGATCCGTTTTCGGGTCCAGGACATTTTCGTTGTCGATGTCGATGCGACCCTCAATGCGGACGGTTTCGATCAGGTCGTTCATGCGGTTGAAACACCGCAGCAGCGTGCTCTTGCCGCAGCCGGAAGGCCCAATCATCGCGGTAACATTGCGATCGGGGATCTGAATGGCGACTTTTTTGAGCGCCAAGAAATCCCCGTAATACAGATCCAGGTCTTGTGTCGTAATCGTGTACATGTTATCCAAACCTGCCGGTGATATAATCGTTGGTTCGCGAATCCCGGGGACTGGTGAACAGCGTGTTGGTGTCGGTCATTTCCACCAGTTCGCCCATCAGGAAAAACGCGGTGCGGTCGCTGACCCGCGCGGCCTGTTTGGTGTTGTTGGTCACCAGGATCTGCGTATAGTGTTCCTTGAGCTTCTGCATCGCGTCCTCGACCTTGGCCGTGGAGATCGGATCCAGGCCGGAACACGGCTCATCGTAGAGGATTACCTCCGGCTCGACCGCCAGCGTCCGCGCGATACATAACCGCTGTTGCTGGCCGCCCGACAAGCGGTTGGCCTGAAGATCCAGACGATCTTTGACCTCGTCCCAGAGGTATGCTTTTTGCAGCGATTCTTCCACAATTTGATCCACTTTGGATTTACTGGCGACCCCGTGCACCTTCGGGCCGTAGGCGATGTTCTGATAGATGCTGATCGGCAGTACCTGGGGTAAGGCGAAGATGCTTCCGATTTTTTTGCGGAGCAGGTTGTCGGGAATCTTGCGGAGGTCCTGTCCCTCAAATGTGATCGTGCCGCTCTGCCGATACGACGGATTCAGGGCGTTGAGGCGGTTCAGGGCCCGTAAAAAGGTCGTCTTGCCGCTGTTGGCCGGCCCGATCACGCCAAGAATCTCGTTGGGCAGCACCTCGATGTTCAGATCGTGGATGACCCGCTGGGATCCATAGAAACACTGCAGATTCTCGGTCTTGAGGATGGGCTCGGCATTCACCATGTCTTCTTCTTCCGATAGTGGGCCCGCAGAAATACGCTGGCGATATTCATCAGAAACACAATCGCGATCAGGACAAATCCCGTGGCAAAACTCAGCTTCAGCGGCATGTTCGGCACCTGCGTCGAAATCACATACAGATGATACGGCAGCGCCATCACCTGGTCATATACGGAATGCGGCAACCGCGGCAGATAGAACGCCGCGACGGTAAACAAGATCGGCGCCGTTTCCCCGGCCGCGCGGCTCAAACTCAGCACCGTACCCGTCAGGATACCGGGGATCGCATACGGCAACACACAATACCGGACCGTCTGCCAGCGCGTTGCGCCCAGACTGAAACTGACTTCGCGAAACGCCTGCGGCACCGATTCCAGCGCTTCCTTGGTCGCGGTGATGACCACCGGCAAACTCATAATGGCCAGCGTCAGAGCCCCGGACAGGATCGAGGTCCCGAATCGGCAGAATCCCACAAACAGCGTCAGCCCAAACAGGCCATAGACAATCGACGGAATTCCCGACAGGTTTACCACCGACAACTTGATCAGCCGCGTGAAGAAATTATCCTTGGCATACTCCACCAGATACACCGCCGACAGAATTCCCAGCGGCAGCGCAAACAGCATCGTCCCGAGTATCAGCACAACCGTCCCCACGATGGCCGGAAGAATCCCCCCTTCCTTCATGCCGTTGCGCGGCGGCTGACTGAGGAACTCCCAGGTCATCGCCGATCCGCCGTTGACGAGGATATACAGGATTGTCAACAGGATCGGAACCACCACCAGAAGCAGGGTCCCCAACCCCAGAAGGACAAAGGCGATCTTTTGAGTAGTCTTAGCGGTCATCATCGGCGGGCCTTTCGCAACGACATGTCCGCGACCAGATTGATCAGGAAGGTGATAATAAACAGGATCAATCCCACGGCGAACAAGGCAAAGTAATGCTCCGACCCGCTGACCGCCTCGCCCATTTCGCTGGCCACCGTCGCCGTCAGGGTCCGCAACGGTTGCAGGATCGACGCCGGGATCACTGGCGCGTTACCGGTCACCATCATCACCACCATTGTTTCCCCGATGACCCGGCCGATTCCCAGCATCACCCCCGCGATAATACCCGATGACGCCGCCGGCAGCAGGATCCGCCACAGCGTTTGCCACCGCGTCGCCCCCAGGCCAAACGCCGCTTCGCGATACGCCTTCGGCACGCCCGCCAGCGCGTCCTCTGAGATGCTGATGATCGTCGGCAACGCCATAAATGCCAGCAACAGACTGCCCGTCAAGCCGCACATGCCGGTGCTCAGCCCGAGCGTAGTCTTCAAAAACGGCCCCAGCCACACGATTCCGATAAAACCCAACACGACGCTCGGGATCGCGGCCAGAATCTCCACCAGCGATTTGAGAATCGTCTTGAGCGACTGCGGAGCCACCTCCGCGATGAACATCGCCGCCCCCACCCCGATCGGAACGCAAATCAGGATCGCGCCAAGGGTGACATACAGCGAGCCGATCACCAGGGGAACGATTCCGAAATGCGGCGGCTCCGATACCGGAAGCCATTGACTGCCGAACAGGAATTTCCCGGCCGAATACCCTCCGAACAGGGCCAGGGCATCCTTGAGTAAAAATAAAAAGATCAGGACCACAAAGCTGATGCACAGAACCCCGCTCAGGCGGATGCAGCCTTCGATAAAGATCTCACTGAGTTTTCGTCGCATTCGTCTGCTCCAGCGGGACAAATCCCGTCTCCACGAATTGTCGCTGACCGCTGGGGCTCAACGCGTAATCGACAAACAGTTTGGTCGATCCCCGAGGTTCGCCGTTGGAATAAAAATACAACGGTCGCGCCAACGGATATTGTTTACTCATGACCGCCGCCAGAGTCGGCAGATAATAACCCGTGGCCTCATCCTTGGCCACTTCCACCGATTGGGTCCGGTCCGACACATATCCCATTCCCAGATACCCGATCGACGCCTCGTTGCTCACGGTCTCCTCGACAATCGCCTGCGAGGACGACAACATCAGCGTCTTGGGGCAAAATTCCGTTTGATCGCCCGTTTTGCCCAGGTGAATCACCACCTCTTTGAAATACGCGTAGGTTCCCGAACTGACCTCGCGCGACAAGGTCACAATCGGCAGGTCTTTCCAGCCGAATTCTTTCCAATTTGTCGTTTTTCCCGTAAAAATCCGGTGCAATTCCCCGATTGTCAACCGTCTGACCGGATTGTTTGGGTGGACGATCACGGCGATCCCGTCAAAAGCCACCACGATCTCCTTGGGTTCGACCCCTCGCTGCTGAGCCATCGTGATTTCTTTGGCCGTCATTTCCCGCGAGGCCGCCGCCAGATTGCATGACTGATTGATCAGCGATGCGATTCCCACACCCGATCCTCCGCCGGTCACCGCGACGAAGATCTCGGGGTTCACTTTCATGAATTCTTCGCTGAGCTTCTGGTTGGCGTTGACGATCGTATCGGACCCCTTGATCTGCACCATGCTGGAATCCGCATCGGTACTCGGCCGACGACAGCCGCTTGACAGGGCCAAAAGCCCAATCATGGCCCCTGTCATCCCCCGCGTCAGATACCCTCTTCGTGTTACATTTTTCAAGCCACATTCCTTTCGGGTCGGATGAAACATCAGATAGGACTACACAGGCCGGAATACAACTTATGCATAACCAGACCTTTCGGCGATGTCAACGGTATTTCTCAGATCTCAACCGGCAACTCATGTACCTCTAACAAGCGACTTACATACTATCTTGTTATGTTAGAATTGTGTTAGGACTCCATAAGTTTCGGATAAATTTAGTTTTCGAACACTCCGCAACCCCGTCAACTCCGTTGGGGTTTGACACAATCGGGTTTACGCAATCTTTTCTTTCATCATAACCAAATCCGGACCCGTGCCCCTTGAATTTTCGATCCCGCAAGGATACAGTACCCCACAGAATTGATTGAAAACCTGACGATTTCGCTGGAGATGAAATGAACAATCGAGTTCTGTTTACTCTGTCCTTCGTGGCCTTGTCTCCCGCCTGCATCGCCCAGTTACCCTCCAGCCCGTCCGTCCGTGTCGGCTTGGACAATCTTCAATCCTACTCCCGGTTGTTTGAAAACAAACAGATTGGGTTGATTACCAACCACACCGGCGTAGATCGCCGAGGCCGCCCCGCCGCCAAATGTCTGGCCGAATTTCCCGGAGCCCGCATCGTTGCCCTCTTCAGCCCCGAACACGGTTTCGATGGCAAGCTCGAAGCCGGGATCAAGGTCGCCGATCAGAATGACCCGCAGCAATCCATTCCCATTTATAGTCTATATGGAGAAACGAAAAAGCCCACTTCCGCCATGCTCAAGGATGTCGAAGTCCTGGTCTTCGATATCCAAGATGTTGGCGCCCGGTTTTATACCTATCTATCCACAATGTCGGTATGCATGGAGGCCGCGGCCGAGAAAGGGATCCCTTTTGTCGTCCTGGACCGGCCCAATCCCCTTGCCGGCCGGATGGTTGAAGGTCCGCTGATGGACAAAAAATTCGCCAGTTTTATCGGCCTGCATCCAATCCCCGTTCGGTACGGCCTAACCGTCGGTGAACTGGCCCGGATGATCAACGATCAGGGCTGGCTCAAGGATGGTCTCAAGGCCGATCTGACCGTTATCCCGCTGGGCAACTGGACCCGCTCCACATGGTGGGATCAAACCGGCCTGCCCTTCATCCCGCCTTCGCCGAACATTCGAACCCTCGATGCCGCCATCGCGTTCCCGGGGATTTGCCTCATCGAAGGGACCAACCTGTCCGAAGGCCGCGGCACCGACATCCCCTTCCTCCAGTTCGGAGCCCCGTGGGTCAACGCTCTGGATTTGTCCAAAAAACTCAACGCCCTCAAACTGCCGGGCGTGTCCTTTAGCCCCACCGAATTCAAGCCCACCTCCTCGAAATGCCGGGATCAACTCTGTCAGGGCATCCGGCTCAGGATCACCGACCGCGACGCCTTCCAGCCCTTCTGGACGGGTGTAAAGATTGTAGAGTCTTTGTATCGGGAGTATCCGAAGGATTTCAAATTCCTCGCCAATCATTTCGATCGGCTTTGTGGAACCGGCTCGGTGCGGACGGCGATCGAACAGAAGAAGGACCTGACCGAACTGCAGAAACGATGGCTACCCGACCTTGATCAGTTTCGCGCGGATTGCAGGCCCATCTTGTTGTATCCATGAAGGGATTTCGAGGTTGTTATTTTGATTGTTCTCTCTGCAGGACACGATTATACTGATATTGTTCGGCTTGTCCAAAAAGATTGGTTCCCGTCGTGCGATGGCATGGCGGGCAAACATACAGATTCGATAAAATAAGGGAGAGCGATACCATGCGACGACGGGATTTCTTGAAGACGGCTGCGGCGGCCGGGATCGTACCCATGATCATGCCGGGCGTTCGGCTGTTCGGCGCCGATGCGGCCAGTAATAAACTGAATATCGCCCTGATCGGCAGTTGGGGCCGGGGCGAAGCGCACTTCGGGCCGATTTCCAGCGAGAATGTCGTGGCGATCTGCGACATCAACGAGGAACACATGGTCGGCGCCGCCGAGCGATTCCCCAAGGCCACCAAGTACACCGACTGGCGCAAATGTCTGGAGCAGAAGGATATCAACGCCGTGGTCATCTGCACAACCGACTTTACTCATGCGTTCGTGGCCAACTGGGCCCTGAATCGCGGGATGCATGTCTATTGCGAAAAGCCGCTGGGTAACACGGTTGAGGAAGTGCGGACCGTCCGGGCCAACTACCTCAAAAACAAGAGTAAGCTTTGTACGCAGGTCGGCACGCAGCGGCACGAGCTGGAAAACTTCAACCGCGTGCAGGAACTCATTCGTGACGGTGCCATCGGCGAAGTGACCGATGCCTATGCGTGGGGGAACAGGCAAATCCGTCGCAAGGGGTATCTGCCTGCGGAAGGCACGCCGCCGCCACATTTGCACTACGATCTGTGGCTGGGTCCGATCGCGACTGATCACCCGTACAACCCCGGTTATTTCTCTGGCGGACCCGGGGCCAACTGCCTGCAATGGAACATGTACTGGGATTTCGGCAGCGGCCAGGTCGGCGACATGGGCAGCCACACGATGGATCTGGTGTGGGACGCGGTTGAAGCGCAACTTCCGACCACGGCCGAAGGCAAAGGCCAGGAATTTAATCCGGAAGTGACGCCGGTGGAACTGGAAACGCATTTTGAATTTCCTGCTAACAGTTGGCGCGGGCCGATCCGCATCTCGTGGTATCAGGGTGGCATCATGCCCCGTACACCGAAAGAATATGTCGATCTCAACAAGATCGACCACGGCGCCATGTTCAAGGGGACCAAGGGCTTTTTGATCTGCAACTTCGATTCGCGGCTCATCCTGCCCATCGGTCGGGATACGGATATGACCTACTACAAGCCGCGGCCCAAAGACAAGGTCCTGCCCGCCATCGGCAACTTCCAGAAGGAATGGATCAACGGCTGCAAGGGCAACCTCAAAACCAGTTGCGACATGGAATACTCCGGAAACTGCATCGAGATGATGTTGCTGGGCTTAGTGGCCTACCGTGTCGGTAAGAAGCTCGAATATGACGGGGCAACCGGCCAAGTGAAAAACAGTCCCGAAGCTAACGCTCTGCTGAGCAAGAAGTACCGTCAGGGCTGGACACTGAACGGGTAATTTTCTCACCTAGATTCAAGAGGTACGTTTCGCATCCGGAACAGCGTAAGAGAAAGGCCTCCCAAATGGGAGGCCTTTGCTGTCGCAGAATTGATCCGGATCATTTCTCGGTTGTGGCAAGACGTTCCAACAAAAGAACGACTTCTTGCTGATTCATCAGGTTGAATCGAGCCAGTGAGGGGCTCGTTCCCACTTTTAAAGTCAGAGCCTTCGGCGGCAGAGCATGGAACAAATCCTCGTCGGTTGTATCGTCCCCAATGGCCAAGAGAAATTCATATTCCATCGAGGCCAACAGCTTCGTGGCTACGGTTCCCTTATTGTACCCGGATTTTTTCACCTCGATGATCTTCTCGCCGGCGATCACCTGAAGAATGCTGTCCCGAGAGAACAACTCCCGGAGTTCATCCTTTAATTCTTGTGACCGTAACTGGCCAACTTCACTTTCAGCGTTTCGATAGTGCCAGACCAACGATTGAACCTTATCTTCGATGAATGCGCCGTTACACCGGTCCGTGTACCGTTGCAGGATCGGCATCACCGATTGTTTCCAGGCCGGATCCGTATCCACCTCACTGACCCATTCAGAACCCGGCCATCGGATAAAGGCCCCGTGTTCGGCGACCAGCACCAGGTTGATCTTTGGGAAACACCGATCCAGGAATTCCTTCCTGCGCCCGCTGATGATGACCAGAATATTTCCCGCAATGGCAGCCAAACGGTTCAGCTGATCCAAAAGGGGCCGCGCGGGCAAGGCGGTTTCCGGTTGTCGGGAAAAGGGAACCAGAGTCCCGTCATAATCGAGGAAGAAAATCCGGCGTGACGCTCGCATATACTGATTGACAATTTCATTTTTGACTGGTTCGCTGAGCAGGCGCACTCGCCGGATACGGTATTCGCGTCGAACCTGTTTCATCGTTTCAAAGAAATCCTGCGCCCAAGAATAAACATCATAGCGCTTCAGCCGATTCTGCATGTGCATCAGGGCTGTCTTTCGTTCCTCTTCCGGCATTGATAGCGCCTTGGCAATCGCAGCGGCCACTTCCTTTTTATCGGTGGGATTGACCAGAATCGCCTCGCTCAGTTCGGCGGACGCTCCGGCCATTTCGCTGAGAATCAGGACGCCGAGAGGATAACCCTGGCAAGCCAGGTATTCCTTGGCCACCAGATTCATTCCGTCGCGAATGGGGGTGATCAGCCCGACTTCGCTGGCGGCATACAAGGCAACCATTTCCGCGAAGGCCAGTGAACGGTATTCATAGACCAGCGGCCGCCAGACCAGGGAACCGAATTTGCCGTTGATGCGCCCGACTGTGGCTTCGATTTCCTTTTTCATATCCTGATATCGGGCGACAATCTCGCGGGAGGGAATCACGACCATATTAAAGACGATCTTCTGATGCCACTCCGGATACGCTTCCAGAAAATACTCGAAACCCAGAAGCCGTTCGAGCAATCCTTTGGTGTAATCCAGTCGATCCACGGAAAAAATCAGCTTCTTGCCGCCCAGAATCTTTTGGAGGTTTTCACGTTCGGCCATTACACTCGGGGAATGCAGAGCATCCTGAAATCGCCGATAGTCGATCCCCAGCGGAAACGGTTCTACCCGGGTGATCCGTCCTTCGACCAAAGTCGAAGTCGGCGTGGTTTCCACTCCCAGCGATCGGCTGACCGCCCGTAGAAAATACTGTGCGTAATCAAAGGTATGAAATCCGATCACATCCGAACCCAACATCCCGCGCAGCAGGGATTGCCTCCACGGACGAGGCATCAACCGGAAGAGTTCGAACGAAGGGAAGGGAATATGGAGAAAGAATCCGATGTTGGCGTCCGGGAACAGGGTCCGAATCATATCCGGAAGCAGCATGAGCTGATAGTCGTGAATCCAGATCCAGTCGTCGGGTTCCAGAATCGATTCCAGTCGCTGCGCGAATTGCCGGTTCGCCTGATGATACGCTTCAAAGGTATCCTCGACGAAGTTGGTCAACGAGGAAAAATAATGGAACAAGGGCCAGATCGTGTCGTTGCAGAAACCGCCATAATACCGCCGATCCAGATCCGCATTTATCTGAACCGGAACCAACCGGATCGGTCCGGATTGCTCCTGAAGCTTCGCCATTTCCTCGGGCGAATTTTCGGCTTTTCCGACCCACAGGATTTC
>JAAYVQ010000222.1 GCA_012517095.1 Phycisphaerae bacterium
GGTCGATGTCGCGGGACTGGCGGCCGGCGATGTGGACGGGGACGGCGATCTGGATGTGTGTATCGCGGGAATGGGCAAAGACGGCCTGACGGGACTGTGGATCAATGACGGCAAGGGAAATTTCGCGGCCGGGGCGACACTGGAGGGGCGAAACACCGGGCCCTGTTTTGGGGATGTTGACAACGACGGGGATCTGGATCTTTGGCTGGGGGGAATCGGAGGCGAGGGATTTTTTGAAAACGATGGCAAGGGAAAATTATCACAGGTAACGGGGGAATGGGCGGGAGGAGAAACGATTACTTCAGCCCCCCTGCTGGCGGATATCGATAGCGACGGGGACCTGGATCTGCTTGCGATGAGGATGAAGGAGGGATCGGTGCCGGCCGGAGCAAAAGCGGAACCGATAGCAAGCCGGGTGTGGATCAACAATCGGGACGGGACCTACGCGGAACTGGCGGCCAAGCTGGGATTATCGTTGGAGAGCAAGGTCGTAACGGCGATGGCATTCGATGATTTCGATAATGATCGTGATCTGGATCTTGTTCTGTTCTTTTTCGACGGCGAAGCGATGGCGTGGGTGAACGATCGGGGTTGGGCATTTCATACGCTGGGACGAGAGGCGACGGGGATTGCGGCCAGACAAGTAGTCGGAGTGGCGACGGGCGATCCGGATAAAGACGGGGATCGGGATCTGCTGATGTTCGGCGAGAAAGAAGTCGCGCTGTATCTGAATCAGGGAGGATTCAAATTCGTCCGGGAAGAAGATTTTTCGCGGAAATTCGGGCTTCTGGGGGGAACGGGGGGGCAATTCGCGGATATGGATAACGACGGCGATCTGGATATCGTCATTGGCGATGCACATTGGAAGGATAACAAGCGGGGCCCCGCCCTGCTGTCGAACAACTGGCCGGAAAAGGGTTTTACCGATGTCGTTGCCGGCGATGCGGGGAACTTGCTCGGAGCGATTCGGTTCCCGGGCGCCGCGGCGTGCACGGCAGCGGACTTTACCGGCGACGGAAAATGCGACATCCTGCTGGCACCGACAGGCGAGCCACCGATGCTTCTGATCAACCAGACGGCGGGCGGACACTGGCTTGCCATTGACCTGATGGGGATGCGCGAGCAGGACAAGAAGAGCCGGTCGAATCATTCGGCGATCGGGGCAAGAGTGGAGGTCAAGACGGGGGCGGTGTATCAACAGTTTACGGTCGGCGGGGCAACGGGAGCGGCGACGACGGGTCCATTGCGGATCCATGCGGGATTGGGATCCAACACGAAAGTGGATTGGTTACGAATAATCTGGCCGGACGGGGTTCTGCAGGCGGAGCTGGAGGTGCCGGGCAATCAGGTTCTGCCTCTGCGCGAGTTACAGCGAAAGACTTCGTCTTGTCCGCATCTGTTTGCCTGGGACGGGATACGATATGCGTTTGTGGGAGATTTCGGCGGCATGGGCGGGCTTGGATATCTGGCCGAGCCGGGGGTGTATGCGCGGCCGGACTCGACCGAGTATCTGAGGATCCCGAAATTGGCGGAGCGGGAGGGGTATTATATTTTGCAGATTCTGGAACCGCTGGAGGAGGCGGTTTATGTGGATGAGATCCAGTTACTGGCGGTGGATCATCCGGAAGGGACTGAGGTGTACCCCAATGAGATGATGGCAATCAGCGTCGATCCGCCGGCGTTTGAACTATTTTGCTACAGAGAACCGGTCCGGCCCAAGCGGGTGATGGATCATCGGGGGGTGGATGTGACATCCGAATTGATGGCGGAGGATCGGGACTGTGCAGGGGCAACGAAGATCGATCCGCGATTTGTGGGATACGCAGAAAAACACTTTGTGGATCTGGATTTTGGAGATGAGATTGACAAGCTGACCCATCGGCGTACCGTGTTGTTTTTGCAGGGATGGCTGGAGTATCCGTATTCGGCGACGGCTTTCGCCGCCTGGCAGGCCAAGACACCATTGCGGGCACCGACGATCGAGGTTTGGCGGGATGGCCAATGGGTGAC
>JAAYVQ010000223.1 GCA_012517095.1 Phycisphaerae bacterium
CTTATCCCACCCCTGATCGAATTTGCCCTTGTACTTATCAGCCCACTCCTTGGGTACATGGTGCGGCGCGTGGGTGGCCCCGGGGGCGAAGTAAACGAAGAACGGCTTATCCGGCGCCAGGAACTTCTGCTGCGCAATCCAGTTCATGGCCTTATCCGTCATATCCTCCACGAGGTGATACCCTTCTTCGGGGGTCTTTTCCGGCTCTATAGGGGTTGTGCCCTCATAGAGTGTCGGATACCACTGGTTGGCCTCGCCGCCGATGAAGCCGTAGAAGTATTCGAAGCCGCCGCCTGTCGGCCAGGCGTCAAACGGCCCGACAGGGCTGGTCTGCCAGACCGGCACTTCGTGGCACTTGCCGAACTGTGCGGTATTGTATCCGTTGAGCTTGAGTGTCTTGGCCAGCGGAGCCATGGAGTTGGGCAGCACTGAACAGTAGCCCGGGGCTCCGGTGGCGGTCTCGGTAATACCGCCCATGCCGCAGGAGTGATGGTTGCGCCCGGTTAATAACGCTTGTCGCGTCGGAGAACAGAGTGCGGTCGTGTGAAACCGGTTAAATTTAAGACCATTGGCCGCCAGATTCTCCGCGGTCGGCGTCTGGCAAGGACCGCCGAAGGCACTCGAGGAACCAAATCCCGCGTCGTCAATCAGCACGATCAGGACATTGGGCGCGCCCTTCGGTGGTCGCAACTGTTCGATCGGCGGTGTTGTCGTGTCCGGATCCTTCGCGTCGTAGGTGATCAGGCCGGATTTGACTGTGTTTCGCATCGGCAGATGCGAACGGTGTTTATTGTCTTGTGAACTCATGGTTTTTCCCCTTTCATTATCTGGGTTTTATTTTCATTTTTTTGTTATATCTCGGGTATGGTTCTCAGCGGTTATTGGGCCGGGATCGTGATCAAGGGAAGCTGTTCGTTACCGCCGGTTTCCGCCAGCGTGAAGAAAAACATCACAGCAGTCAGCGCCCGCTTGGTTTGCCAGTCGCCGTTATCGATCCAAAACCAGTGGTCGCGGTACCGCACGGCGGCGAACGCGGAGTCCGGCTTGTTGGTGCCGCTGCAAATCCGCACCGTGCCCCGCTGGGTTTCTGCCCCCGGGTTTTCAAGTGAAGGAATGGCGCTGTGGTCTTGCAGATGCGACTCCGGTACTTCGATGTAGCTGGCGAATGCGGCCATGATTTGCAGCATCGAACGACTATGCACGGCCAGCTCGTTATCGGCTCCGCGCATCGGGGAATAGGTCAGAGAGAATTTTTGCAGGTCCGCGGGAACCTTGAGTATCCGTCGGATTTGAGCCGTCTTTTCGACAATCTCGGCCGGCACATCGTCACGGCGGAAGAACAGCACGGCGGCGGAACCCTTGACCTTATCCTGCTCGACGCGCATCCCGAAAGCCCCGGCGGTCTGTACATCTCGCAGCAACTCCAGAAGGCGAATGAACTCCGGGTCCGCCTCTCTGACGATACCGCCCGCTGTCGAGCGATTGCGCACCCCGTTGAGCGACTCAACGGTCAGACTCAGGATGAAATCCGCCGCGTAACCGGACTGGAGCATGAAGAAGATGTTCTTGGGATCAATTGGGGTGATGAGGGAATGCAGGAACTTTTCCCCGGTCATCGGCACATAAGTGATGGTGGGCCGGTCGGTGTAGATACCCTGAAACCCTCCGGTCAGGTAATCGCCCTGTACGGCCCGGTCGGAGGAAACGGTGCCGCCCAAAGTCACGCCGGTTTGCAGCGAGTAGCCGCTGACGATGGACGCCACATCCACGAACACCGGTAGGTCCAAGTAGCGGAGCTTGACGATGTTCAGGAGCGTCTGCTGTTTCCACGAATCCCCAATAGCGGTGCTGTAGTCGAAACGGTCCACCGCCACCGTTTGAGGACCCAGGTGCGTGCAACCGATCAACGAGAGCACGCCGACAACCACAGCGGCGAGGATGGTTTGTCCGTGTGTGGTTTTCAGGATTCCTTCCTGAAGTGTTGTGTGACTGTTGCCGTCTGCTTGCTTCGGACTCATCGCAATTCTCGTTCCTAACCTGAACTCTGAAATGTCATTGATCACGATCGGCTGCCCATTTTGGATTGCCGGAGGCGTACCCTCCACCCATTCAATTGGTCCCCTCCATTTTCGGACTCATAGCTTCCCTTGCCTGGATCAGCGGGTCCTGGCTGACCTTCAAGAGGCGGCCTCCGGGTCGGTCCAGCGACAGCATCACCATGATGACGCAACTGACCGTCAGGGCCAGCAGTATCTTGGCAAGCACGCCGCGATGCCGCTTAAGGCCGCCGGAGTAACCGATGCTGGCCGCGGCCATCACGGCCGCTCCCATCAGCAGCCAGATGATCATGTCGGGGACCCGGATCTCATACGCGGACAACCGGGACCGTTGAAGGGAAAACATATCGATCAGAGGCCCTACAAGATCCTTGGCACCCTCCACCCGTCCGTTCTGTAAGCAGTCCTTGACCAGGGCCCACATCTGGTCCTGTAGCCGTTCGGAAGTCTGGATCGCCTCCGGCAGGGCCGTTTCCCCTTGGTGCGGCGAAAGGTTCGCCAATGACAATCGAATATCCAGGTATTGCCGGAGAGACTCCCGGAATTTCGTGTGCTGCGGCTCGGGCAGCAGGTCGCTGCGGCTGTAAAGCCCGGCAATGGTATTGGCCTCCGTAATAACCAGTTGTCGCCGGGTTTCATATCGCTGGGCCGAAATGTTGAAGGTAAAGGCCAACAACAATCCCATCAGCGTCAGCACCACGCCTTGTGCCGTGCCGAAATGACCTTTCCCCGGTGGATCAACCTTCCGATGCCATCGACGCCCGACGCGAAATCCGATCTCCGCCGCCGCCAGCATGGCGATAAAAAGCGCCAAGGCGATCTCTTCGGCATTCTGTTTGGCCAGCCAAGTCAAATGCATGGTAGATATCCGTCAAAAGTCGATCTTCACGCGCAATCCCGCAGCATAGGCAGTATCCACATTTTTGGCGCTCGGTTCGATGATTTGAAAATCCGGTGTGACATGCAGCCACTTGGTGATTTCAAAATTGTAGAAGATTTCCAGGCCCTGTGTGTCGCCGAAGTCTCGATCGACCACCCTGCCGAAGCGGTCAGACAACTCGGCATAGAAATAACCGACGCCGAAGGTGTCATTGTCGCGACCGTCAATGAGCCCCTTGCCGCCGATCCCTATGCTGTAGAAATGCTCAATGGGGTTGGTTTCGGCATCGGCTGTTCCGAACCGGCCAAAAATGCCGAATCCTTGGGTGGGGTCCTGGCTCTCGGTGTACAGATACTGGTGCATGTTGTACATGAAACTCCAGGATTCGTCTTGGACGGGGGATACCGGATATCCTATCAATCCCGCCAGGATCAGCCGCGGATCTTGAGTGAGCAGGGTATATTCCTTGGTACCGTAAGTGCCGCTGAAGGTATGGCTGCCCGACTGGTTGAAAAAGCGGGTCGGTTGGCGATATGCAACGACATAGGTCTGGCCGTCATCAAAATCCCGGCTAAATCCGCTGGTATTGGGCTGGCCGTTGGCGCCGAGAACCATGAAGGACAGAATGGCGGGATCCTTGGCCAGCACATCCGGGAAAAATATCGCCGCTCCCGCACCCAATGTCGAATAGGGAACGGTCCGGAGACCCGCTGGATTCACCACGAAATTCTGGTGCATGAAATTGGTCTTGCCCCGGCCACCGGCAAAGACATTGTCATCGCCGTCCAGCGAGTTGATCTTCCCCAAAAACACCGCAATGCTTTCGGAGAGAAATTGGGTGTACTTGAACTCTGGCACGGTCACTTCCCGATAGTCGGGCAATGGAAAAGCCCCATCCGTATTGGTCGCCAGGAGGGTGCCGGTATCGCCATTGATGAATTCTCCGAACTGGTGTTCGAGCTGGATGTCAATGAATGCACCCTGCCATAATCCCATCTTGTGGAGATCAAACTTGAACCGGTAGTCCATCGATCCGCCGTACTTCCAGCTCTTGTTGGTTCCTCCATGCAACACGCCCTGATAGCTTTGAACGGCGTCGATGTTGAAGGTGATTCCAGCTTCCTGCAGTTTCGTGCGTGCGCCACCCCAGTCACCGGTCAGCGCCGGCCATTCGGCGATCTGCCGCCATACGCTGCCGGGTTCCGGCGCCGGCGCCACGGAAGCCGCCGGATCCGCGGCCGCCCCAACGGCAGAATGGACATCGAGACAGAATCCGAAAACCATTACCATAGTCAGTATTGCGGATCGTGATCGCCAAAATTGCTTTTTCATACAAATCCCCTTTCGTTAGTGTTCTTGCGAGTCCCGTTTCGTATTCACCGTGGGAGAAATATAGGTTTTTCCTTCCTGGATGCTCGTAATGGCATCGAACAGATCGATCCCGGCATACTGCTTGAGGACAAAGGCCGACGCGCCGGCCGACATCGCATCCTCCACGACGCTCGGCTCAGTGTAATCGCTCAAGACGATGTACTTGATCTCTGGGAAACGCTTGTTCAGTTCACTGGAAGCGCCGAACTTGCCTTGACCCAATAAGGACCAATCCACAATGGCCAGATTGGGTTTGATCTTATCGAGAGCTTCAAATAACGATTGCCGGTCTGCGACCATCACCACGCCCTCAAACAGCGTTTCGAGCAAGCCCCTGAGTCCCTCAAGGATATTCTGATGCTGATCCCCGAGGACGATGCAGCTATTTTTCATGGCAACCGCCTATGTCGAACTATGGACTTCCGATGCAATCCTGACAGAAGGGCACTCTACGGAATACAATCGCGGCACGCTACTGGTAGAATTACGAGGTTTGAGATGAATAATTAACAGGGGGCTTTAGATGGAAACGATACCGTGCTTGATGGCGAAGTGGATCAGCTCGGCGCTATTTTTGATCTCTAACTGCTGCATGATCGTGTACTTATGGAATTCCACGGTCCGGGACGAAATCTTCAGGACACGGGCAATTTCTTTTGCGGACTTGCCTTCGGCGAGCAATTGCATCACTTCCCGCTGTCGCAGGGATAGTTTGCCCAAAACACCCTCCGGGCCGTCGGCTTGCCCCTTGTAGAGCCGCAACAGTTCCTGTGAAATGGCCGGGCTGATGTGGGTATGTCCCCGGAGGACCTCTTGGACGGCGGTCAAGAGCTCCGACGATGCCGAATGTTTCAGAACAAAGCCGGAAGCCCCCATATCCAACACTTCCTTGGCGTACAGGGCGTCATTGTGCATCGTCAGGAAAATCACCTTGGGATTGAGCCCTTTCTTGCGAATCTGCTGGATGGCATCGATTCCATTCAGAGAAGGCATACTGATATCGGTGATAATGACATCCAGCCTGAGTCGCAGGGCTTCGTTGACAAGCGTATGCCCGTCTTCGACCATTCCAACCACCTCATAGTCGGCCTCCAGAAGATTTCTCAGTCCATCCAGAACAATCCGGTGATCATCGGCCAATAATAGTTTAACCTTGTTCACTTTCGATTTCCTTTATAGGAACGACCACTTGTATTTGCGTTCCTTGTCCCGGCGTTGAATCGATGGATAATCGGCCATGAATCAATTGGGCCCGTTCCTCCATACTGAACAATCCAACACCATGGGATTGCCGTACTCCAGTGGGATCAAACCCGACCCCGGAGTCGTGGATTGTCAGGGTAAGGCGGCCTTCTTCGCCAATCAGACAAACCTCCGCATCTTGGACCCGTGCATGCTTGTGGATATTCCGAAGGGCTTCCTGCGTAATTCGGAACAGGCCGACCGAAATGTCCCGTGAAATCATCGTCGGAACACGGATTGGTTGATAATCGATGGCGATTCCAGTCCGTCGGGTGAAGTTGGCACACTCCGATTGAATCGCCCGCCCCAAGCCAAGATCATCGATGATCGAAGGATGAAGCTGGCGGGAGATGTCGAGAATATCCGTGGAAAGTTTGATGACTTGATCTCGTGTGTGTTGCAGCTTGGATTCCAACATTGTGTTTCCGACCTTTGCCAGGACTGCCAACTTGGATAAATCCATGGCCAGCACGGCCAGCCGCTGGGTGAAATCATCGTGCAATTCCCGCGCCAGACGACGACGCTCCTCTTCCTGAATGGTCAACAACCGGCTGGTAAACACCCGCAAGGCCTCTCGGCTTTCCAACAACTTTTCCTCAACGCGTTTGCGCTCCGTAATGTCCTTCGAAGTGCCCAGCATCCGGGCCGGTTCCTTGTGCTTGTTCGGAAACACCTGGCCTCGGTCCGTAATCCATCGCTGGGTTCCGTCCGGCACTATCACGCGGTATTCACCGACATAATCGATCCCGTTCTCTATCGCACTGCGTATCGAGCAATCCACCGTTTCACGATCGTCGGGATGAATCTGTTGCAGGATATCTTCATAACGGATATCCGTATCGGAGGCGAAACCGAACATGCGGCGCCATCTCTCCGAGGCCCAGAACTCGTTGTGCCCGAGACTCAACATCCAGATGCCAATTCCACCCGCCTCGGTAGCCAACCTTAGTCGTTCATCACTCTCGCGGAGGTCCTCCGACAATTGAGCGGCCCGGTGTGTCTCACAACTCATTTCATAGGCCACGGCTGCAATGACGGCCAGAAAGAAGAAACTCGTCATGACTGGCCAATGGATGACATTCCATGCCTCCAGAAAGGCCAGTATGGATCCGACCAACACGAAAAACACGATGCTGCCGCTGGTTACCAGCTCTGTTCGTCGCCCACCTCGCCGCCAGATGGTGATAAAGGCGTCCAGGACAAAGACTATTAAAAATAACAAACTCAGTTGGCCAACGAGCATCCACGGATTCCGCACACCGTCAGCGACCGAGACGGATTCTCCCAAGAATGGGATTTGCCGCTCCACGGTCTCCCGGAAGTTGAGGTTCTGCCCCACCAGAAAATTGAGCAGCAGGGAGACAGTCCGCAGGACACAGACGGTCCAGGCCAGCCACGGCCGCCCGGCCCGCAGATGAAGCCGTATTAAACCGACCAACGACAGGATCATCACACATGCCGGCACATGGAGCCACCGCAATGCGGTGGCGATTTGGCCGGGCGTCTGGGACCGCATCATCCAAAATTCGCAGGTAGCCATGCCGGCAATCGCTACCGCCGTCAGGGTAAACAAAAAATTCGTCCACGCCTTGCGCTTCTGGCACCAGATCACCAAACGCATCGCCCCCAGCGTCAGACACGCTGATGCGACCATGGACCAAATGACGGTTACCCAACTCATGAAGTGACGATACCTTCGACAAGAGTTTTTCGGTTTACTGTATCCTGAACGATCCGAAGCAATCGGTGCAAGGTATCTCCGCCCCGGCAATGCCTCGTCGTCCCGGCTGGTTTGTTGGCAGATTGCTCCTCAACCGAAACCGCATCCGTTTCACCATGCAATCGTATTGTCAGGGGATTTTCCCTCTCTGTCAAGCCAGTTTCCATTAGCGTATGTGAGCTTTGGAAACGAGGGCGTGGGATGGCCTATAAAGGTAATTCTTCAATACAGTCACTGGATCACCGACGATTGAATTCCTGTGCCATAAGTACAGGTTTGTACAGCAGTTAGAGGTCAACACCCGAATTGAGCTGATCCACTTTGCCCGCAGGAACGGCATTGTTGTCTTCTAAGACCCCTGTTAATTATTCATCTCAAACCTCGTAATTCTACCAGTAGCGTCCTTTGATTCATTCTCATAGATTGAACATACTCTGTTTGCATAGAAGGTACCTTACGGAGACAGAACCCATGGAAAGCAGGATGAGAATCGAGCGAAAACCGGCGAGGAGAACTTTTCCACAGACGCTGTCCATCCTCCTGTTGCTGGGGATAGGGCTTCTTTCCGGTTGTGGCAGCCCCTACAAGGCGTTCTCATTGGATCCGGTCAAATTGTTTCAGGTCACGGGCCAAACCTCGCTGAATTCCAATCAGTCCAGTCCACAAACACGGCAGTATCTCCGGTTGATGTTCCTGGACAAGGCCTTCCATGACGATCCGAAGGAACTGATTAAGACTCTTGAACTGAAAACGCAGAATGAGCCGACTCCGCAACTACGGATGGCTATTGCCGAGTTGGCTTTGCTCGAGGCTCGGAAGAACCAACAGTCGAATCCGCGTATGGCCCTGGTCTATTATCTGGTGGCGGCCCAGCAGAGTTTCGATTTCCTTTTTTCCGAACCTCCGTCCAAGGTCGACAATGCACTGGATCCCTCGTACCGATTCATGGCGGACATGTATAATTTTTGTGTTGCGGCGGTCGTTACGCTGCATGAAACCCATACCGACATTTGGCAACCTCACGATTTTACCTATCAAGGGGTAAACTACCACTACGAGGTGGTCAGCGAAGGACGGGGTATCTGGAATCCTCAATCGCTGGACTACCTGTACAATTCGTATGAGATGCGAGTGTCCGGTTTGACGAATGAATATGTCTCAAAAGGGCTGGGAGCGCCATTGGTGGGGATTGTGGAAAAACCGGCCGAAAAACCCGAATGGGGACGGTTTTATCCCCCACATGTTGCCGCCCATCCGATCTCGGCCGTGATTTTGTTCGATCCGATTCAGACGACCGACTCGGGAATGTCCCGGTCCATCCGCATGGTTCTGTATGATTCCCTGCAAACGGATTCCATCCGGATTCGGGATGAAACGGTTTCTTTGGAGGCGGATTTTACCACCCCCCTCGGTTTTCAGATTCGCAGCATCAAACCATTGGGGATGGGTTTATATAATCTGTTTCACAGCGATGAGGAAGTCAAAAGGGCTGGCGTTTATATGCTGGAACCGTACCGACCTGACAAAATTCCGGTTGTATTGGTTCATGGACTGATGTCGTCCCCGATTACCTGGGCATCCTTGTTCAATGATTTACGGGGGGATCCGGAATTGAGAAAACGGTATCAGTTCTGGTTTTTCATGTATCCGACGGGTCTTCCCATCGCATATTCGGCCTCGATCCTCCGAGATCAACTCAACGAGATCCGTGGGAAGTTTGATCCGGAGGGATCAAACCCGAACTTCAATCAAATGGTCCTGGTGGGTCACAGCATGGGCGGATTGTTGTCGCGGCTGATGATTCAAGATAGCGGGATGACCTATTGGAACTTTGCGATCAATAAACCGGAGGAATCCCTCGACCTTGACACGCAAACCAGGCAACTGCTAAAGAAGATGCTGATCTTTGATCATTTACCCTTTGTCAAGCGGGTTGTGTTTATCGCTACACCCCATCGGGGCAGTCCCATGGCGGATGAATGGTACACCAAATTGGCCGCCGGTATCGTGAATCTGCCGGGGAATGTCGTTGAAGGGGCGGGCAAGGCCCTGAAGGGAAATATTCTGACTCCGGAAGTTGCCACCGCGTATACCAAGAGGGTTCCCACAGCCCTGACACTCCTATCCCCCACTTCACCCTTCATGAAGATCGCGCCTACGGTCCCGTTCGTTCCGGGGATCCCCTATCATTCCATCATTGGAATTCAAAAGGGGAGTCCCGGCCCCGGAAGTTCAGATGGGATTGTGCCGTATGAAAGTTCCCATCTGGAGGGTGTTGAGTCCGAGACATTTGTTCCTTCCGGTCATTCGGCTCAGGAACATCCTCTGGCAATTGCCGAACTCAAACGGATTCTCCACGAACATCTGAACCAGACTCCTTAAACTCCGGAAATCGAAATGATAAAACGGATAGCAATCGTGCTGGCCACAGGGATATTGGTCTTGGTCGTATTCCTGATGACATTGTGGGCCGTGACCGCGATCTATTATTCCAATTTGCCCACACCCTTTTTGCGGGTTTTCGGAGGGGTCCTGTTTCCCCTGATTGCGATTTTCATTTTCTGGCGAATCCGGCCGATTCGAAAGGGCCTGCTGGGATTCGGAGTGTTATGGTTCGTCGTCCTGCTCTGGTGGCTGTGGATTCCTCCCTCAAACCAGCGAAACTGGCAGCCGGATGTAGCCGTTTTACCTTCGGCCACGATCAACGGTAACCAGATCACGGTTCACAATATCCGCAACTGTGACTATCGTTCGACGACGGATTTCACGGTCGCGCATTATGACAAGACATTTGATCTATCCAAGCTCGAGGGTGCCGATCTCTTTTTATGTTATTGGGGACCGACGGCGATCGCCCATACCATCATGAGTTTTTGTTTTGAAGGCGATCAAATCCTGGCCATTTCCATCGAAACCCGCAAGGAGGTCGGTGAAGACTACTCCGCCGTGAAGGGATTTTTCAAGCAATATGAGTTGATCTATGTGGTTGGGGATGAACGGGACTTGGTTCGGTTGCGTACGAATTTTCGGGGCGAAGATGTGTATTTGTATCGGTTGAACGCCAAGCCGGAACTGGTCCGTTCAGTTTTACTGGATTATCTGGACACAATCAATGGCTTAACGCAAAAACCGGAGTGGTATAATGCATTGACATTGAATTGCACAACGGCCATCCGTGGCCACACACAACCCTATGCTCATGGCCATTTGAGCTGGAAGATGATTGTCAACGGCTATCTGGATACCCTCCTCTATGAACGCAAAACCATCGATACTCGCTTGCCGTTTGAACAAGTCAAATCGTTGAGCAAGATCCATGATAAAGCCAAAAATGCCGGAAACAGCCCCGATTTTTCCACCCGGGTCCGAGAGGGAGTACCCAATCTGCGACAGCCGGCGGGAAATTGATATCCCCGATGGTTTGGCCCGGACAACTTGATACAGCCAGGAGGTGGAACAGCAATCACAGGATGATTGGATCTATGAACAAACAAAAAATCGCTCGATTCGGATGGATCGTTCTTTTCATCGGTTGCCTTCCACTGGGGGGCTGTTCGAACAACGCCCAGCAATCGCTGGGGCAGAGATTCGTTTCCAATCAGGATCTGATCACCAAAGAAGAACTGCGGGATCATCTCGATGGGCTGGCCGATTCGTTCAAGGTGTCCATCAACTCCATCGCCGAAGAGATCATCCGAAAATCCCCGAATAAATCCATCAAGATGCAATCCCTGGAAACGCGGATACAGCTGCTGTATGCCCTCAACGCCATCCTGCAGGAGGATGATTCCGTCGCGGCCTTCCTGAATACCTGGGCTTTGTGTATTCGATTCCGGCTCTTTCTGGAGGAAGGGGAAGGGACCGCGCTATTTGGCGAAAATCATGGAAAGACGGTAGAAGCGTCTCGTAACAGCGAGAAACAAATCGAGGAAATCGGGAAGTTGTTTTTGACCGAAGCGATGTTCAACGCCATCCGAAACGACCTCTATGAATTCGCGCGGGCCAATCCCGTCAGGTTGAATATGTCCAACTTGGTGATGTACCCTACGGATGCCAAAAAAACCGGGGGCGATCATTTCTTGTCGATCCTGACGCTGCCGATGGAACCATTCCGGGCGATCGGGGGTGTGGATCGGACCGCCACCGCAATCGGTCGATTCACCGATACGGCTGATCGGTTCACGGACATTTTGGCCGAATTGCCGGAGACCTCTCGATGGCAATTGTTGCTGTTCCTCTATGAACTCGAAGAATCGGAAACGATGAAATCCCTGGTTGCCAGCACCGCCGCTTTGTCCGAGAGCAGCAAGCAGTTGGCCGCGACTTCTGAACAGCTTCCGGAAAACATTCGCAAGCAGCTTAGCGTCCTGCTCGATGAAGTGGATACCAAACAGAAAAACCTCCAGGTCACCCTGGTCCAAGCCGAAAAGATGGCCGAGATGGTGAAAGAAGCCATGAATTCCGTCACAGAGGCCTCCGTATCTCTGGATGCGACGGCCATGAGCGTCACCGAAACAGCCGATACATGGAAGCAGGCCGCTCACGCCACAGGTCAGGCCATCAAAGAAGCCGCAGTCTTCCAGCCCAAACCCGGCGATCCCCCGTCCACCTTTAACATTCGGGATTATCAGGATACGGCCAGAGCTGTAACCCAGGCCGCCTCTGAACTCCGCGCGGCTACCGCCGAGCTTCGATTGCTTGCAGACCCCCAGTGGATTTCCAAAGTCACGAGTATCCTTGTGTGGCGAATCGCAGAACTAATGGGAACCCTGTTAGCTTCTCTATTGGTATACCGCGTAATCGTAAAGAAGAAAGAGAAGGTTTAGACGGCTTGGTCATGGCAAAATAAGCAAGGGACAATCCTATTCTGACAGGAACTCATGATGTTCCGGAAAATCAAGAGGTGTGGCATTCTGGTGATACTATTGGCGGTAATCCTGTCTGTTATGGCGGCGACTTCTCCATCGGCTTCAAAGGACCCGCGCGAGGATAGTTCAATCCTGGTCGAAAAATTTTTGCAGCCCTGGAAAGGCGACCTCGATGGAATGAACCAGCGGCGGGCGATCCGCGTACTGGTGACCTTCAACAAGATGGGGTATTTTTTCGACACGGGTCAGCCCCGCGGAGTGACCTATGATCTATTTATGGAGTTGGAAAAATACTGGAATACGAAAGCCAACACCGGCAATGTGAAAAAGCATATCGTCTTTATTCCGGTCCGGCAGGATCAGTTGCTTCCGTATCTCCTTGAAGGAAAAGGAGATGTCGCCGCTTCCAAACTGACGATTACCGAGGAACGGAGCACAGATATGGATTTCACAAGTCCGCTTCTTGCAGGAGTCAAAGAGGTCCTCGTTACCGGCCCCGAATCGCCGGCCGTCAAGACGATCGACGATTTGTCCGGCCAGTCGATTATGGTCCGTAAATCCAGCAGTTATTTCGCCAGCCTGACCGAACAAAACCAGCGATTCAAGGCCGCCGGAAAATCACCGATCAAGGTCGTCCTTGCCGATGAAAACCTGGAAGACGATGATCTGCTGGACATGGTCAACGCCGGCCTGATTCCCATGACTGTGGTCGATACCCATATCGCCGAGTTCTGGGTTCAATTACTGTCGGATCTGCAGGTTCACTCGGATATTGTCTTACGGGAGAATGGCCAAATCGCCTGGGCAATCCGCAAGGACAATCCGAAATTAAAAGCCTTTCTCAATGAATTCATCCCCACCATTAAAAAAGGTTCAATGCTGGGAAATATATTATTCAAACGGTATTTTCAAGCCACCAAATACGCCGAACGAGCAATGTCGCAGAATTACCGGAAACGGCTGATGTCATTGATCGGTATCTTTCAAAAGTACGGTGAACAATACCATTTCGACTGGGTTCTGCTTGCGGCCCAGGGGTATCAGGAATCGCAACTGAACCAGGAGCTGGTCAGTCCGGCGGGTGCGGTGGGGGTCATGCAGGTCAAACCCGCCACGGCCGAGGGGGAACCGGTCTATATTAAAAATATCAAGGTCGTCGATAACAATATTCATGCCGGCGTCAAATTCATGGCCTTCATCCGCGAAACCTATTTCAATGACGACAAGGTGGATGATTTCAATAAGCAGTTGTTTTGCCTGGCCTCGTACAATGCCGGACCGACCCGGATTGCCAACCTGCGCAAGCAAGCCGACAAAATGGGCCTGGATCCCAACAAGTGGTTCCAGAATGTCGAGGTTGTAGCAGCCAAGGAAATCGGACGGGAAACCGTGCAGTATGTCAGCAACATCTTGAAATACTATGTGGCTTACAAGCAAGTGATCGACAGCCGCGACGAACGCGAAAAAGCCCGGGATCTTCCAAAATAGCGGGCACTCGTCTCGTGACACCTCTCATGTCAGTGAATGTGGAAAAACGAAATTGAAAGAGAAAG
>JAAYVQ010000025.1 GCA_012517095.1 Phycisphaerae bacterium
GGGGGCGACTTCGGCGGTTCCACGATTATCCCCAGATAAGAGGGTTTCAATCCACGCCCCCGCGCGGGGGGCGACAAGAGATCCTGAACGGATTTACGGGAACGGAGATGTTTCAATCCACGCCCCCGCGCGGGGGGCGACAGGTCATCATCTAACTTATTGAAATTTCATACTTTCCAATTCCTTTATCGCGAACCCGTCATTTTCATCCTGAGAAATCATCCCCATAATCTTTCGGATTCCCTATGTACTTGTAACAGAGCGATTTATATCTATCGCGAACCCCCCTGGTAAATTCTGGTAACTTGCGGTTCGCAATGAGGTGTTTACACAATCATCGGACCTTGAGGATCATACGAGGGCTTGGCTCCAATATGTTCCACTCGTCGTTTCCAATTACTCCCAAGAAAATAAAACCGGAGACTGTCTGTCTGAGGATCAATCGTCGTCGTCAATTTCTGACGCATTTCGACCCATTGGGCAGGATTCACGAGACATTCGAAAACAGATTTTTGAACTCGTTGGCCACGGTTTTCACAAATCTTTGCCACATGTCGAAGCCGCTTTTGGGATTGTGGGGTTTCGGTATTCACATCGTAGGTGATCAAGACCATCATCGGTTTATCTCCACAGGAACGGCGGGTATCCTTCGAGATCGCCGCGAAGGAATCGAGCCATGAGCATGGCCTGAACAAACGGCAATAATCCCACCAGTATTTTTTCCTGCAGGAAGGGATGGATAATCTCTTCCTGTTTCCGTTTTTGCCAGGCGATTAGCACCTTCTTTCGGGTTTCATCATCCATCGTTACGGCCCCAGATTCGGTGGTATGAAAGCCGTCGGATTTAATCTGCTGGCGATTGATTAGCGACAAGGCCAACCTATCAGCCAGATAGGCCCGGAATTCCTCCATGATATCCAGAGCCAATCCCGGCCGGCCAGGACGGTCGCGGTGAAGGAATCCCACGGCCGGATCAAGACCCACGGATTCAAGAGCCGCTTGGACATCGTGAACCAGCAAGGTGTAGAGGAATGACAGCAGTGCGTTGACGTTGTCTAAAGGTGGCCTGCGACTTCTCTGATGAAAATAGAAAGCATCCTTGTTGGCGGTAATCAGATCATCGAAACATCCAAAATAGTTTGTAGCGGAAACCCCTTCGATTCCCCGAATGCCATCCAAGTCCCTCGGCTGTTTCAATTCCTCCAGATTCTGCACCAGATCCAAGAGGGCTTTTTCGATTTTCTCTTTGCATTTGGTGTCTGGTCTGTCTCGTAGGGCACGAAGCAGGACAACCCGGCTGTTGGCAATTTTGGCCATGACGATGGACCTCGCAATCGACGCACTTACCACCAGATTGTCCGAGCGGCGGTACTGTTCCTTGCGGAGTAAGACATTCCCGCAGACCGGGCCATAGACGCGGGCGAGAAACCGGCCGTGCTCGGTCAGAAACGATAGGGCAACTTTCTGTTCACCGCACAGGCCCATGAGAAACGGACTACATGTCACATTCCCGAAACAAACAATACCTCCCAAAGTGTGGATCGGGACCCGAAGTTTTGTCTGCTGTTCGTGAAGAACCTCAACGGTATCGCCATTCTTCGAGAGGTAGACGCCCTGGGTGGTGACGAACAATGTATTGAGCAGTTGTTTCATGGGGCAATATCCTCCGATGGTATCTCGAAGGATTTTTCGAGGTACAGATCGATCTTTTTATTCGGCCCGGTTGTTTTAGGCATACACTGATGGACGAGGGAGCAATTGTCGCACTTCTTTTCATAGCGGGCCTTTGGAGTGATCCGGCTATCGAACAGTTCATGGATCCGAATGGCAGCGTCTTCGGTTTGATGTCGAAGTTCATCCGATAATTCGATTTCTTGTCGTCGTCGAGGCTGGCCGTAGTAAAATGCTCCTTGTGGAATTGTGCAATGAAGCATCTCTTCAAGACACATCGCTTGAGCGCATAGTTGTACCCGGTCACTGTGATCGGGCTTTGGCCGACCTCGTTTATATTCGACTGGATACAGTTGCCACCGGCCTCTGATGCCCGGCATTTCAACGCCAGAATCCGATTGGTAAAACTCAACGACATCGGCCTGACCGATCAAACCGAGCCGGAAGGAATGAATCCGCAGGCCGCGGACGATTCGGACCCCGGGACGGCTTTCGTCGTCTTCCTCGTGGACCCGCTCGTGCAGAATCCGCCCTTCGGCCGTCAGGCGATTCTCGTCCCAGACCTGTTCGAGATGAATCAGAGCCCACTGGCGGGGGCAGAAAACAAAATGCTGAAGGGCCGACAACTGGATAAGATCGTCTTCGGAATACATTACGGCCAGAGTTTCTTTTCGATTGTGATGCCCTTGGGCAGATTTGTTTCATCGAGAGACACTTTATAATCGGAAAAGGCACGGGCGGGCTTGTCCCCAGCATCAACACGAACGACCTTCAGTCTTCCCAGAAGTGTGTGGGCCGGAGCATTTCCCAGAATACTGTCATGTTTGAAAGCAACCAAGGCACGAGCCGCCATTTTACCCCGGGCTGCCGAGCGGTCGTGATCGAACATATTAATCAGGGCTTGCCAGAGAAGCTCGAGGTCCTCTTCGGAGAATCCGGTCTGTTTTGCAAGATGGGCAGAGATGTAACCTTCGGCCCGGTAAAGACCGTAAGGAAGGATATTTTTCTTACCCATAGTCCGATTATCACCTTCCTGGCTTTTGGCCTCTTTTTCCGTCGCCACAGCCATTCTGGTGATCGTTACTTCCAATGGAACAACTGGTTCGATACTCCGGGCAAAGTTCATCTGGACCGGTCCCCGGACTTGTCCGCAGTTGTTCTCCTTCAATGACATCACAGCCCCAAATGTCCGGATATCGAAAAAATTCTTGCACATCCAATCGCGAGCTTTGGCGATCTTATTTCCGCCTTCAGCATTCTTGATTTCATCGGAAGCATATGCTTCGCCCTGTTTTACGGTCAGGATCGCTTTCTCCTGTACATAGATATCAAAGGGTTTTTTCCGGTCCTTTGCCATTTCGACAAAATTCCGAACCTTCCGCTTAAGACAGACATCTGTAATGATTCCATAGTTCGTCTCTGGGTCGATTCGAGGCATATTCCCAGCATCCGGATCACCATTTGGATTACCATTTTCGACATCGAAAAGATAGGCAAATTCGTAACGATTTTGAAGTACTTTTGTCATGATATATACTCCTTATCCTTTGGTTAATTTGTGTTCTTTTTGAAATCTTGACGCTGATGATAGTAACCAATCGCGAATAACCCCTGTTGATCAAGGCCCATATGGGCCGGAAATTCCGGGATATTCCCGATTATTTCCTCGATCTGCTTATCTCGAAATCGGCCGTATTCGGCCTTTTCGATGTGATGCTGAGCCAGCCGGAGAAGTTGAGGAAAAACAACCCGCGGAGTTGCTGATGCTGATCCATAAAAACGATCTTTAATGGTCGTATTCGCTCCGGGGATCGCATCCTGTTGGGCCTTCTCCAGAACAGCAAAGAGTCTGCCAAGGAGATAGGCAATATTCCTGTTTTCTTTGTCGAGTGCCATTGAAATCTCCATTCCATGATTGAGAATTCGATTTTTACGGGCAAGTACCGCCTTGATAATAGCCGCCCGTAGATAATTGACATTCTGACGAGGTTTACCGTTCTTATCTTTGGATGATTGTTCTGCCCGAATTCTTCCGATGACAGCTGCGAGTAATTCCTGTGGGTAAAGAGTACCATTAAGTATTGCCTGCATGACTGCTCCACCTAATAGCGGTGTCGGACCATCTTCCGATTTTTGATTGGATGTTTCTTTCAAAAGGTGCCACATCCCCGGATACTCAGGGTCCGAGTCGAAGGACCTGACCATCGAAAGATCTCGGAAATGCTGGCCGATTTTCTCGCTGATGTCTTTCACAGTACTTGCGTGCCAGTAACGGACACTCAGGCGGGGACCATTTGGAGAGAGGCCAAGAACATAGAACATTGTGGCAGGATCAATCGTACTGGGAAATTTGCCTTCCTTGACGGCCTGAAGATATGTCCTGAGCTCGGCCTCTTCGGCTGATGTATCCCTGGGATCGAGAACCATGCCAAAGAATCCTTCTACAGGTGAACTCTTCTCTGCCCAGAAAGCTGTTGTGGCATCGCCAATCTGTATCTTCTGTTTGCTTCCTGCTCGTAAGAGGAAATTGAGCGCAGTGGCATATGAGAACGCGGTATTCATCCCAACAGGCGCATTTAAGTTCTGTTCCTTACCATAGGAGGTAAATGCGGTCTTGTCTTTGTTGAAAGTAACAATTCCCGCACCCGCAGTGTGCGCATTGGCTACGCCGAAAATCGCAGGATGCAACCTGGCAATTTTACACCGATTTCCCGTGACGAGACACATTGCCTCGCTGGCTTCAGCGTCAGCAGTATTGGAGAAATGCTTGATCCACATTTGTTTTACTGCCGGTCTGTCATGGACAAACTGAAATTCACCGTCCAACTGAAAGACAACATTCTTGCCCGCAACATCAGGCCAATTCGCCAACTTCTGGGCATTCTCTGGTTTCCAAGATTCAGCGAAACAAATAACAGCCCTGATTCCATCATCGTGTGAATCACCGCCGACATTTTTGAGAAGCTTCTTAAACTCATCAAAGTGCTTAGGCGTTAGAACCGGTTGTCCTTCTTTATCCACAGTGCAGCCGAATACATAGTCGGTCTTGTCCCACGCGAAGTAAGGGGATTTGCCAGAAGTTCGCTTTTGCGGCGGCTTAGGTACGATTAGCGGTTTACGAGTCAACTTCTTTCCCTTCAGTTCTCGTAGATCGACAACATCAAGAAGTTTTCCGGACTTGTCAAGTCTTACCGAAAAATCTATACCTTCAGTTGAAAAACCCGGAAGAGCAACGCTCTTAGAAGAATCAGTTGCGATCCTTTCATAGTATGAACTCAATGCTTGAAGGATCATACCTTCACCTCCTTCTGCTCGAACTCTGGCACGGCGATCACCCCATCAATCATTTCTGCACGGAAGAACCTGGCTTCCATGTCGTGGGCAAAGTCGATGTCGTGAAGCATCCAGCCGAGATCCTGCGTACCTTTTAGCGGCGAAGCAGGGAAATCCTCGACAAGCTCAAAAGCCGCCGAGAATTCACGGCAACCGAGGTACGGCTGGGTGAAACACTGCCCCTCTCTGGCCCGCCGATTGAACATGTCAAGATGTTTACCGTCATTCGTGTCGTTGCCTTTTCCGGTGTACTCGAAGTGCGATTCGATCCCGTAACAAACATCCCGCAGGATCATCGCTGCCCGCTGTTGGCGATCGTCCTCGACAAAGAGGACGAGCGGCGATTTCGGGTTCTTCATTGCTGCTGTGATATTTCCCAGAGGGATCTTGCTTGCCACTTCGTTTCGTCTGATGTTCATGAATCGAATGGGCATCAAGACATGAATGCGATCGACGATCCATCGAATCGACGGTTTCCAGTAGATCGCCTCCAAAATCGCCCTTGCGGCCGAGGGAGTCATCACATCGTAGCTGACCCTCTCGACCTTCATTTCCGGTCTGGTGAAGCAGGCGTATTCTCCCCAGACCCTCAGTTTGACTCCGTACGCCATGGAACCTCCTTTCTATGCAAAGAGTTCTTCGGGTTCTCGCTGTGTCGGATCGTCGACACAGAGTCCAAGATCGGGTTTGTATAATCCTTCATCGACAAGTACGGGAAACAAGTCAGCTTTGATCACAATACTGCCGAGGGTAAACAGGTTGTCCCACTGGCGGGGCGGAATCGAGACGGCGTACTTCTGCATTGTTCTTGTCAAAAAAGCAGGGTTATCATGATGCTCTAACAATTGGATCAGCTTTCTGGCTTGGTCATCAAAGGGGATGATGACGGGTTTCATGGAATCTTTGATAAACTGAAATTTCTCAGCAATCGTCTTAAATGGGAAATCTCCTTTTCCGCAGCCCGCTTGCAGCATGGCAAGTATCTCCTCTTTATCGAGGGCATCGCCCTTTTGCCAATAATACATTTTGAAATACTCTTCAATGGCGGATAGGGATAGGATATCGTCTGAAAATCGGCGAGTTACAGACTCGGCGGCTTGGGCTGTCTGGCGAAAGTGACCCGCTGGGATTCCGGATTCGGGAGTAAATACAAAGACTTGCCCAAATTCCTTTTTGCCTTCTCGGTTACATCGACCTGCTGCTTGAGCGATTGAATCAATTCCCGCCATCGCACGATAAACGACGGGGAAATCGATATCCACTCCAGCCTCGATGAGCTGCGTGCTGACCACCCGACAGGGTTGTGATTTTGCCAGTCGATCCCGGATTTGATTCAAGACATGACTCCGATGAACGGGACACATCAATGCGCTAAGATGGTAAAGTCCTTCAGTTCCTTTCATGATTCCATATATTTGACTTGCGTGCTTTCGTGTATTGACAATGCAAAGAACCTGATCCTGTTGCGCCAATTGCACGGCCAGATCGCTGTCTTTGGTTTGGGGCAGGACTTTTGTCATGGTTCGTTTCATAGACATTGACAGTTCCGCAGGATTCTCGATGATTTCTGTGATATTCTTCAATCCATGTCTGAAATCAGATCTTTCTTGAACTGCTGGCTGGGTAGCACTACAAAGCATGAATGAAGTCCGATAGGACGAAACCAACTCTTGGATAGTTTCAAGGCAGGGAAGAAGAAAGGGTGCAGGAAGCGTCTGGACCTCATCCAGGATGATGACGCTTTCAGCTATATTATGGAGTTTACGACATCGGCTGGATCGATTCGAAAAGAGAGATTCGAAAAATTGGACATTCGTTGTTACGACGACAGGAGCATCCCAGTTTTCGGCGGCCAATCTTGAACGATAGTCCTCATCCTTCGGTTCAAAATTACTATGATGTTCGAGGACGGCACCCTCACCCAAAAAGTCACGGAATACGGCCGCGTTTTGTTCGATGATACTGGTGAACGGAATGACATAGATGATCCGTTTGAGACCATGCCGGATTGCGTGTCTTATCGCGAAAGCCATTGAGGATAGTGTTTTTCCTCCTCCAGTTGGAACTGTCAGCGAAAACAATCCCATATTATGTTCAGCACCCCGCATACACTGATCGAGAACATAATTTCGTCGCCTGTTGACCTGTGATGGTGTGGATAATTCCCGTTTGGCAGCGAGTCGGCTGAAAAAAATATCGGATAGATCCATGAGGGATGGATAACCTCGGCGAGAGACACTTCGCTGCAAGTCCATGAACGCTTCAGTATCCAGAAAATCGGCATCCACCAAACAAGAGTACAACATTCTAA
>JAAYVQ010000026.1 GCA_012517095.1 Phycisphaerae bacterium
CTACCAATGTTGCCAGCCACATTCCTTTTCTCATCGCTAACCCTCCGAAACAAAAGGCCTCGTTCATCACATTCCTTCGTTCTTTACACGACTGTCTTATAATAACACTACTCCGATCCAAGCGATCTTGGATACTGTACACTTTATCCATTCCTTTCAGACGCGTCAATAGAAAAATCCAAGAAAATCGATTTTTTTAAAAATTTTTTCGTGCGGGCATACAACCATTTAGTCCGAATCCAGATGATTGTAAGTTACTGCAGATAAAAGAGTTATCGCTCAATGCGTCGGCTGGGGATTGATCTGTGGTCCTGGAACGACAAACTTAAAAAACCATCGGGGCCGGATATTCTCCGGCCCTGATCATCTGTACCTGGGTTTTGGGTTTTGGGTTATCTCAGCAAGCTATCAGAGCCCATCGAAAGATGACTTGCCATTCGGTGCTGTCGGATCGGGGTTCGAGTTTTCGTTTCCCCCTGGGTTCGCGAAAAATCAGAACGCTCAGCGGATCGTCTGGATCCTCGGATTCAATCGACGCATTCCTCGATGGCTCAACGGACAATACCGTTCGAGAAGGTCGCAAAATTGACGGGTCCGAAACAGATATACCGGCCATTCCGGATTGAATACTCAACACGACCGCGCAAATCGCCCACAAGGCGACAAAACCGCCGTAAATCTTAGACCGCTGGTGTTTCATCTCATACTCCACTATCGACTGACGAGGATATCCACAATCCCTGAGATTGACTCGACGACTGAGTCACGAAATGTTGGACGACCCCCCGATGGACAATCCAACCTGCCGGTGTCTGGCAACGAGATAACTAACGCATTGTACCAAATTTGCCGGGATAAGTCAAGTCCCGTCGATTCAAAGTCCCATAAGATCTCAAACGGCGTTCTTCAAATATCAGCGCAAGATCTGAAATGCTCAAAATACAATCCGAGGCCTCGTCCGTGATTACGCCGATCCCTGAACGGTCCAGGTGTGGGGATGTTCGGCAATCCAAACAAACTCGACAGAGGGAAATTGGCCGGCAAGGTGATCTCGAAGAGCTATCATCCCAGGTATTTCAGAGGTCCCATGTTCGACAGTGATGATGGCGGCACCGGATTCCACCAAACGCTCGCGACAGCTCCAATAGGATGCTCCATCATAGCACATGATCAGGACATCGGCGCCAAAATCAATCATTTCCTGATCCGGAACAACACAACCAACGCCCAAGGCGGGATGACAGACCTTGCGCTTTGGATCGCCGATAACCTGGACGCTGTTTTCGCCGAGGGGATAAATACGATTCGCCAGGGTCTGGGCAAAATCACAGAGGGGGATTTCTGGAATTTCATAAACGGCCGTCCAGCGGAGAGCGGTTCCCTCCCGGAGGCGGCACGTCAGGCCGAGAAATTTGGCCCATGAATCGCGGATGCCGATTTCGGGCCAGTTATCCCATGTGTCATGGGCACGCAGAACAACCAGGCCGCTGTCAGCGAGTACTTTGGATTTTGCATTACCGGGACCACGATTCCGCCAGGAGGTTTCGCCAGCGGCGTGTTCCCAGAATGTTGGCTCATGAACGATGAGCAAATCGCAGCCAGCCCGAATGGCGGCCTGAATGTCATAGAGGGAGGAAAACCAGGATACGCCCGCCTTTCTGACGGGTCGCGAGGGATCGCCGGATTTGACAGTATCGACCGTGTTATTGCGATCGACCCAGGGACTGTGGCTGAGGAGATATTCTCGAATGTCCGTCGTCGTATATTGTGGGTTCGGCCGGTTTTGTCCGGACATCGTATTCGACGCTATTATCATGCCTCCCACGGCCATACCCACCCCCGCCAGGAATTCTCTGCGCAGAATATGAGACATCCCTTCCACCCTACCGATAATCGAATGATACCCCTTCGTATCCAAATCACTTGGCGGCAAGAACCTTATCCAGAGAAGATTCCAGGTTATCCATTGGATGACCATGCCATGCGATTTTTCCCATTGAATCGACGAGAAAGGCATGCGGGATACCCTGTTGAGCGAAGGCCCTCATGTATCCGTCACCGACGGTCCCCGAGGAATCGACGGCCACAACATAGTCCATCTGATCCCCTTGTTGATCGACGAATGGCTTGACGACTCTTTCCGACTCGTTTGAAACGCCAATAACAATAACACCCCGATCTCGGTATTTTGCGGCGATTTTGGTCAGATGCGGAATACTCGTTCGACAGGGCGGACACCATGTAGCCCAAAACTCGATAATATAAATCTTACCCGGTTCAAGAAGAATGGGGCCGCCCTTGACAAAGGTCAGACCTTCCAGCGAAGCCGCCGGGTCGCCGATTTTGGCTGTAGCGGAAGATTTCCCCGAGCAACCCGGTGCCAGGGGCAGACATAAAATTGCCGTCAATAGAAATAGGACCCAGCGCATCCGCCGTTCCTTCCTCTCAATGAACAATCAAACTCAATCGGATACAACCGCCGGAATTTCCATCTCATCCGGTTCAGCGATAACGATGTAATCCTCAGGGCTCCAGACCCGTGGTATCGGCCTTCATGGCTTTGAGCTTATCGACATAGATTCGCAGCCGTTCGGTCAGGGCTTTCGCCGATTTACCGAGGGATTCGACATTCTGAGTCAGATTTTGCGCTTTGGGGCCAAGCTTTTCGGTGGCGGAAACCTGGTTGAGCTCGTTAAACATCTTCGTGACCTCGGCCTCTTTGGCGGACAGGGCCTTCTTGTACACCCCGGCAGCGTCTCGAAGTTGTTGCTCGTTCATCTTGTCGGCCTCGGCTTTGATCTCGTTAACGGGGCGGGTCTCCAGAGTGGCGGGATTAATCGTCGAGCCAGAAGAGCCCTCCTTCGAACCACATCCGGCAACCGTCATCAGGGAAACCATCGCAATCAGTGTCATCATTACAATAAGGTTTCGTTTCATAGGCAATCCTTTCAGATCCAAATTCCTTTTCGGTTTCGGAACATCCATGATCAACTCTATAAGTACCATATCGACAAACGCCGGGTTTAGCAAGAAAAACTCCCTCCCGATCCAGTCGGTATATTTATTGGGGGCTCCGAAGGCCGTGTTAAGACTTGATTTGCCCAGGAAGATATGAGATAAGGATGGGGCAAGAATAACCTTTTCAGGAGACGGATATGCCGACCTATTTGGCAATGGATTTAGGTGCGGAAAGCGGCCGCGGAGTGTTGGTACATCTGGAGGAAGGACGGGTGAAAATGGAAGAGATTCACCGTTTTTCCAATCGGCCGGTTCGGATGGCAGGGACTTTATATTGGGATTTTCCTTTCCAATTCGCCGAGATTCTGGCCGCCTTGCGGATCTGCGCCGAAAGGGGAATCCCATTGCGGTCGATCGGAGTGGATACCTGGGGCGTGGACTTTGGGTTGTTGGGACCCGACGGGAAACTTCTCGGTAATCCGGTTCACTACCGAGATGCAAGAACCGACAAAATCCACGAGTATTCCAACCGGGTGATGAGCACGCGAGAAGTATTCGAGGCGACCGCAGCCGAACCATGGGCTATAAGTTCCCTGTTCCAACTGTTGGCGATGCAACGGGACAACTCTCCATTGCTGCGGTTGGCGAAGGATTTTTTAAATATTCCAGACCTGTTGAATTATTTCCTGACCGGCGTGAAGGCCTCCGAAAAGACGATTGTCAGCACGGCCAATCTGATGGACTGTGAAGGACAATGGGCATGGAGTGCAATTGAACGGTTTGGTCTGCCCAAGATGTTTGGTCAACTCGTCGAGCCGGGAACGACACTGGGGTGTCTGGATAAGATGGTGCGCCAGCAAACCGGCCTGGGCGAAATACCCGTCGTTGCGACTTGTGGCCACGATACATCTGCGGTGGCGGCTGCGGTACCGGCTGCGGGAAAATGTTGGGCATTCCTGAGTTGCGGAACCTGGAGTATCCTCGGAAAACTGCAACCTCGGCCTGTGACCACGCTGGAGGCCTTTGAGAACGGCTTCTGTAATGAGTACACTTTGCAATCATGGTTTGTATGCCGTAATATGCTGGGCTTGTGGTTGGTGCAGGAACTGCGGCGCAAGTGGAACACCAGCGCCGATGCGTGGGATTATCCACGGATGACCGATGCGGCGCGCCAGGCAAAATCGACGGCGATTTTTCCCGTGTCGGATCAACGCTTGATGGCCCCGGCGGATATGGAGGCGGCCCAGTATGAAGTGATCGACGAAACGGGGCAGCCGCGGCCTCAGACGCGAGGTGAACTGGTGCGGGCGGTTCTGGAGAATTTAGCCTTGGAGTATGCCCTGCGACTGGAGCGGTTGGATCGGCTTACGAGTGAAAAGACCGAACAACTGTACATGGTCGGTGGGGGAATCGCCAATACGCTGTTGTGCCAGTTGACTGCGGATGCCTGTGGGATTCCGGTTCACGCCGGGGCCGACCAGTGTACTTCACTGGGGAACGCTCTTACGCAGGCGGTGGCAATGGGGGACCTGGCCGGAGGCGAACAAATTCGACAAGTCATGCGGAAAAGTTTCGAGTTAAAAACCTATCAGCCCCGGGATCGGGCGGCGTGGCAAGATCGGTTGGAACTCTATCGAAAACTGCAGAAAGGGACCGGTTCCCGATAGTCAAAAAACACTGCGGGCGGCCTTGCAGCCGCCCACAGCGTTCAAATTCCTTGAAGGAAGGGAGAAGCGAAATTACAGACTGCGACGCTGACGGAGCCAGCCTACCAGTCCCATACCCAGCGAACCCAGCAGGATCGCGCCCGGCGCCGGGACCATGACCAACTGCGACTGGACATCAGTGATCGTCTGATCCTTGTTGACTTTCCACAGGTTCAGAACCTTCACGCCGTTACCGGTGGCATTGGCCAGAATCAGGCCGTTGTTGAACGCGGCGCCACTCTGGGAGGCCCAGATCGCGTTCTGGTAGGCCTGTCCCTGAGCAGCCGTCGGGTTGGACAGCATCAGGTAGGAGTGATACAGCAACTTGGTGCTGGCCTGAAGGACCGTGTAGAACGGGGCGGTGTTTCCCGTACCGAATGCACCGGACTGGACGGTGTCATCGATCGTGGCCAGGTAGGTTCCTGGAATGGAGATTTGAACCCCCGTTTCCAAGCAGAAGGTCGGGAAGGTATAGTTCGTAAAGGAACCATAGTTTCCCGTACCGTTCAGGACCACTTGGAATGGGCCACCGGACCAAGCCGGAGGCAGGTCACTGATTTGGGCCGTGTAGGTCGCCAGGACCGGCGAAGCCAACAAGGCCAGTACCACAAACATACTTACTTTCTTCATCATCATTCTCCTTACATCATATTCTTCATGTTTTATTGTTTGGCGGGATACGCTCCCCCCTTGATACGCATTGTTTCCGAGAACCTTATATGTCACGATTCTGCTTGCGATTCTCTTTTGTCCTGTTATTCAACTCTTTAAGAGCCATTCATGACAACGATTCGTCCCTGTTTGTCTTATCCGAGGTTTCCATTCCCCGCGGTGAAAAGACCACCCCATTTCTTAATCACCATGAGCTTCATTATACGAAATCAGTTTCTTGGATTTTGGATCAAAGTGTTATTGGGACTCGATTTTTTGCAGATCGAAGTGTTGTTCGCGCCGCGTGTAGGGACTGTAGGGTTTGCAGACGACATCAGAGACCATCCCAATCAAATCACGAATCTCTCCGCTGTTATCCGTATTCGTTTGAGACGACAATTGGCACTCATCGCAGAATCGACGATCCGAAATGTTCGGCACGAAACCGGCTTCCTATGTGGATATTATGGATTTATATATATTTGTGTTGTTGATTTAAAAAGCGGGGGCAATAAAAAAGGCCGTGTCAAACACGGCCTTTTGAATCTTGAGGGAGGAGAACTTAGAGGACTCGACCTCTTCGCAGCCAACCAACCAGACCCAGACCCAGCGAACCGAGGGCCACCGCGGCCGGAGCCGGAACCACGATAACCGAAGGCGGTCCGTTCGAGGTGACGCCGTTAACCTGAATCACCAAATCCTGGTAATCACGATCGCCGAGGCATCGTCCATCTTCCCACGCCAACACATACGCCCCGGCATCTTTGCCCTTGGTGATCTGGAATGTCACCATGTGGTCCAAATCGAAGAAGTTCTGCTCGGCATCGGAACTATAGAGATTGCCGAGGCGACCGAAGCCAAAGAAGACCCCAAAACGAAACGGATCCTCCGTCTTGTCGGAATCTAAAACGGCCGTGATCGGCTTGTATGGATTGGCATACCCGAATCCCGCAACGGAAAACAAGGGGTTGAACTTCATGGACTCTGTACCACTGAAAAATCCAAAGGTCGCGGCGCCAACGGCTGAAAATTTGGCCTCAAACTGGGCGCTTCCAATCCCCTCGGCGTTATTGTAATTCCACAGGTTGTCGAACGCGTCATCGACACGCGTATAATTATCTTTCCCATACAACCTGTCCAAGACATTATAAATTCCCGGCTCAAAAAACTTATTCTGGGAATTTAGAGGCGTCATATCCGCCATTGCCGTTGAGGCAACAGCTACTAATACCAACAATACAAGCACTTTTTTCATAGTTTTCCCCTCACATTGTCTTCTATCAATTCACCGCCATCACTCACTGATGGTATTCGTAAAACATTATTACACCCACCGGACCGAATTCTACCATATCTCAATATCGGAGTCAACAATTAACTGAGATTATTTTTCTCAAATCGTTACACAGAATCAGGAAAAACCGAATAACACATAACATCCCAAAATAATTCTATGTCCAGTAAACAAACAGTGTGTCAAGAAACCGGAATTCCTTTATTAATGGAAACATGTATCGACATTTCCAGATAGACTATGGGAAAACAGGTAAAATGAACAAAATTTACCGTCTGTATGATCTATTCTAAGCTTTTACCACAAGGATTACCCAATGCCCAGATTCCAACAAAAGATTTTTGGGAGTATCCCATTGATTGACACTATTGCTTAACGGATCAGTGATCCAAGTTTTACCAGAAAAAGATGTGGAGAACTTGATTTGTATCGGAGAACTTTTTTCATTGAAAAGCATCAGGAGATTCAGGCCCTTCTTTTGAACATGCCGAACCCGCAGATCCGGACATGGTGAATCCAGCCGGAGAATTGGAGGTACTTTTTGATTCAAAAAGACCATCAGACCTGAAGGATCGTCTGGACGGAATTCGAACAAACGGCCGGCCTGTCGAAGAGTCTGCTCAACCGAGGATTTCTCAATCCGGAATTCCGGCTCGACAATAAGGACATCGTAATCCATTCCCGCAAGATGGATTCCCTTGTCATCGACGGCGGCCTTCGATTGAAGATCGCTGAGGGACACGTAATGGAAATCCCGCTGATTCTCGAAACAGACTTTCGCGGCTTGCCACGGAAGTCGATCGGACTGTCCGAGGATGGCGATACGGCAGACCGGACGGCTGTCGGTATTGAGCCAGCAACCGCGGGCACAGGCCCTGGCGAACGGGGCAAAGCGGTCCCACCAAGCGCTGTTGGGGCCGACATCCGGCGGCCGTTCATCGATTCGAGGGCCACGGATGGAGTAATAGAACGCATGCGGGACCAGCAGATTGCACCCGCGGACCAGCAACCAACCCGCCAGCCACTTCATCTCCTCAAATGTAAAATTATGCCCGTAGGCCCCGCAGAACTCGTTGAGATTGCGCCGCCGACCGAGATGGACCATCGCCGAGGCGGCGCATTTGGCTTGTGTCGATTGAGCCCCTTCGAGGGCCGAGGGCTTGCCGGGTTCGATGTATCGCCAGACAATGTCCTGGCCGGGGATGTGGAACCAGCGGAGGTTATCGATATCATCGGGCTTTTCCGGATGGCCGGTCAGGGCGACGCCATGTTCGCCGCACCAGCGAGATATCGGCTCATAGAAAGTCTCCTCCAGTCGGACTCGCAACGCACGGTTATAATCGGAACGATATCGGGCGGCGTCCGGTTCGCTTTCGAACCATAGCGCCGGCAGATGCGGCGTAAAATCATAGCCGAGAATGCGGCTGACTTCGGAAACGATTCCGGTTGTTCCAGGGACGGCGCCGCGTTCGGCACTCTTGGCCAGAAACGACGGCTCGTCGGTGAAAATCGCCGTAATGGTCTTGCCGAAGTGTGGTTTGAATTCATCGTAGAACCGCTGATAGACCAGCCGGATGAAACATTGTACAGAATCCGGATTCAATATATCCGCCGCCGGCGGTGCGTTTTCGGGGACTTCTTTATGGTCGGCCCTGCGCGGTGGATCGTCATCGCGGAAGTGCAAACCGCGGATGGTTGAGTTACCCTCGCGGATCGCTCGATCGAAGACGGCGATTCGGTGCCCATCGGATTTCCGGGGGACAATGGCGACCAGATTCTGGCCTTTTTCGGGAACGGGCATCCCCCCCGGTCCGATCCATAAACCCTGCACGCGGTCACCGGGTTTAGCTGTGTCCAGATCAACCGCAAACAAACCGCGGGTTCGATACGCGGGA
>JAAYVQ010000224.1 GCA_012517095.1 Phycisphaerae bacterium
GTATTGGCCAAAGCCCGTCGATTTCAGATCGCACCCAATCCCCTCGCTCGAGGCCTGAAAGTCAACAAGACCCTGACCATCGGTTTAGTGATCCCGGATATCTCCAACCCCTTTTTCGCCGGCATTGCCCGCAGTGTCGAGACCGAGGCCGCAAGCCGCGGCTATTCCACGATCCTGTGCGACACGCAGGATGACACCACCCGCGAGATGGAAGCCATCCGCGTCCTGCGGTATCGCAAGGTCGAAGGTTTGGTGATCTGCCCGGTCGGCCAATCCAATCGGCACCTTCGGGTTTTTGAATCGGATCCGCTTCCCATTATTCTTGTGGATCGATACTTTCCCAACCTGAAATTACCCTTTGTGGCCTCCGACAATGTCCGCGGGGCCTACGAAGCGACGCAGTATCTGCTGGACCGGGGCCACCGTACCATCGCTTGCATCCAGGGTCTGGTGGGAACTTCTCCGAATACTCTTCGCATCCGTGGTTATCGCCGGGCGCTGGCCGACCACCGCATTCCGATCCGGCCATCCCTGATCGTTGGCGACAGTTTCAGCCAGAAAAACGGATACGACCAGACGCAACGGCTTTTGAAGAAACGGCCGGATCTGACGGCGATCTTTGCCTTCAGTAACCTGATCGCCCTGGGCGTATTGCGCGCTTTGTCCGAGAAGGGTCGAGTCGTGCCACAGGATATGTCGGTTCTCTGTTTTGATGACCAGCCGTACTGTGCCTATCTGGCCACGCCGATGACGACCGTCGAGCAAAACAATATCGAACTGGGCCGGCGGGCGGTAACCATGTTGTTTGATCGAATTCAGCAATCCAAATCGGGATCCGCCGAAGGAGTTCTGATTCCGACCCGACTGATTGAACGACAATCTGTTGGAACAATCGAGCCAATACGATAAAATCATTTTCGAAAGGACAAGGTATGCGAAAGATGGTGATGATGGCAATGCTGGTTGGGATATGGGTGACATCCACGGGTGCCGCGGAATTCCGTAAACTTCCGGTTTCCCAGTTCGTGGACAAGATGAAGGCCGGCTGGATCGGCCAGATGGCCGGAGTCGGCTGGGGCGGACCGACGGAGTTCCACTGGCAGGGTAAAATCGGACCCGCAAGCGAAATGCCGCAATGGAAACCCGAAATGATCAACCAGTTCGGGCAGGATGATATCTATGTCGAGATGACCTTCCTGCGGACGCTGGAACTGTACGGAATGGATGTCTCCATTCGCCAGGCCGGTATCGACTTTGCCAACAGCGGCTATCCGCTCTGGCACGCCAACAAGGCCGGGCGCGACAATCTTCGGAAAGGAATCGCCCCGCCGGATTCCGGACACCCCCAGTTCAACAGCCACGCTGACGATATCGACTACCAGATCGAAGCCGACTATGCCGGCCTGATCGCGCCGGGCTTGCCCAATGTCGCCATCGAACTGGGCGAGACCTTCGGGCGGCTGATGAATTACGGAGACGGCCTCTACGGCGGCCAGTTCATGGGTGGCATGTATGCCGAAGCTTTTTTCGAAACCGATTGCATCAGGCTGGTCGAAGCGGGTCTGGCGTGCATCCCCGACAAAAGCCAGTATGCCGAGTGCATCCGCGATGTGCTGGCCTGGTACAAGGCCAACCCCAATGACTGGGAAAATTGCTGGCAGAAGATCGAGAACAAGTACCAGAAGAACCCCGACTACCGCAAGGCCTCCTGCGACAAAGGCAACTTCAACATCGACGCCAAGATCAACGGGGCGTATATCGTCGTGGGCCTGCTCTTCGGCAACGGCGATCTTGACAAGACGATCATCATCTCCACTCGCTGCGGACAGGACTCCGACTGCAATCCCTCCAGCGCCGCCGGGATCCTGGCGACGACCATCGGATATGCCAAGCTACCGGACAAGTTCAAATCGGCGCTGAACATGGAAAGCAAATTCAGTCACACGCCCTACAATTTCCCGACCCTGATCGCCGTCTGCGAAAAACTCGTGCGGCAATCAGTCGTTCGTCGCGGCGGTAAGATTGAGAAAGACGCCGCAGGCAATGAAGTATTTGTTCTGCCGATCGAGACGCCCAAGCCCAGCCGATTCGAGCAGTGCTGGGAACCGGGACCGGCCGCCAACAGCAAGTTCACCGAGGCCGAAATGAAGCAAATCACCGCAGGAGTCGGCAAGGATCTGAAAGAAGCGATCGGAAAATTCGCCACCGGCTGGAAGGTCCTGGCCTGTGGTGAAGAAATGGAGCCCGGCCTGTATGCCGAACTGGACGGCAGGAAGAATGTGCTGGTGACGCACCCGCTGGATCAACAGACGCCGTGCGTGCTCTCGAAGAAGGTGGCGATTCCGACGGGCAAGAAAACCGCCCTGCTGCTGACCGTCGGGCACGATCCTCGCGGCGATTGGGAATTGATCGTCATGGCGGATGGAAAGCCCCTGCTCAAAAAGACCGTTGGAAAAGAAACAGCCAAGGATACATGGTTGGATGCTGAGGTGGATCTGTCATCCTTCGCGGGCAAGGAAATTAACCTGCAACTGCTCAACCAGCCGACCGGCTGGTCCTTTGAGGCGGCCCGCTGGGCGAAGATTGAGATTGAAAGCAAGTAGATACAGGAGAAAGTCGCGGGTCACTGGCAAACTTCCAAAAGAAAACGGCACGAGAAACACGAATCCGGGAAAGGAAAGAAGATTATGCAGAACCCAAATTCAAAGGCGAATATGGTGAAACTTACGCGGCGTGACTTTCTGGCCGGAACGGCCGCCCTTGCGGCTTACTCCCTCCTGCCGCAGGGTACATTCGGTGCCCAAACCGCCAAACCCAAATCCGTTTTCAAGGGCGTGCGGATCGGGTGCATCACCTACAGCTATCGCGATGCCAAAATTAACTCTGCCGAGGATACGCTCAAGGCCCTGCTTCAAAATGGTCTCAGCGAAGTGGAGCTAATGGGCGGCCCGATCCAGTCCTTCGCCGGCATTCGCGGACGGAGTCGTCCAGGCGAAACGGCGGCCAAGCCGACCGACGAACAGCGCCAAGCGCAATTGGCCAAGTGCGCCGAGCTGCGGAAGATGTACAACGATGCCGGCGTCAACATCCACATCCACAAGATGGACTTTGGCCCGTCGGATGAGGAGATCGACTTTAATTTCCAGGTGGCCAGGGTCCTCGGCTGCGTCGGGATTACTCTGGAGCGTTCGGAAGAAATGGCCAAGAAACTGGCTCCCTTTGCCGAAAAGCACAAGATCTGGGTCGCCTTCCACAACCACACCAACAACTACCCCGTGATGGACAAGCCCGATCCGATCCTGGAGCACGGCAAGTACATCGGCTTTAACTTCGATGTCGGCCATTATTTCGCCGGCTCCAAGGGCCTCTCGCCGATTCCGGTGATCGAAAAGTACCGCGACCGCATCGTCAGCTTACATCTGAAAGACCGTACCGCCGACGGCGGAAACCTGCCGTGGGGCATGGGCAAGACCCCGCTCAAAGAGATCCTGCAACGGATGAGCAAGGAAAAGTGGACTTTCCCAGCGGATATCGAGCTGGAGTACCAGGTCCCCAAGGATTCCAATCCGGTCGCGGAAGTGGGCAAGTGCGTGCAGTTCTGCAAAGAGGCCCTGGCCTGAAAAACCGAAGACAGACACCTGTGTTTTTGCTGCTGGTTTGATGGAGAGGATACCGTGAGAAGGATGTGTCTTAGTTGTTTCTCGGCAACCGGTGTCGTATTCTGCGCGTATGGCTGTTTCTGCTGGAGCGGAAATCCCTGCAGTTGCATAATCGATGGCGTGCATCATGAAAAAGATTATATCCTTTTTGACTATTTGGCTACTGTTGATGATTTCGAAGGA
>JAAYVQ010000225.1 GCA_012517095.1 Phycisphaerae bacterium
CTGGCGGCGATGGGTCCGATCGCGGCGACCGTCAATGCCGGACCGGATGGGTCCTTCCTGATCAAGCCGGGTTTATCGTATCAATTGGCCGGCGTGGTGACCGATTATGGTAAGCCGGACGGCAAGACGATTTTGTGGACGACGGCCAGCGGGCCTGGCGGGGCCGAAGCGGCTTTTGCCGACCCGAGCAGCCCGACGAGCACGGTAACCTTCCCGGTGGCCGGAGCTTACACACTCAAGTTGACGGTGATTGACGATGTCGGAACCGTTGAAGATACCGTGGTGATCACGACGACCACGCCGACTTGTGCCGATGTGGTTGCGGCCGGATTGACCCAGAAGACCGACCTGAACAAGGACTGCTATGTCAATCTCAAGGATCTGGCTATTCTCCTGGAGAACTGGACCCAGTGCAACGATCCGGAGGATGAGGATTGTATCTGGCCCTTCTAAAGGCCCAATGGAGCTGACGGTTTCGCAGGTATATTGAATCCGTCTTCGGATCGTTGAGTGGGAATATCGGTACGACCGGCCGGGCGTTTGACTGTAGGGCAGACTCCCGGCCGGTTTTCTGCGCGGGGCCCTCGATACATCGAATCGTTTGAGAACTCAGGTTCGCAAGAAATCCCTTGCAAGGGATGCTAAAATCGGATATACTGACTGGTATGTAATAGCGATCATTCAAATACAGTACAGACTTGGAGTCAGACTCTTGTTCTGGAGGAGTCGTGATCATTTCGTTTCTCGGGGTAAGTTTTTACCAAGCCGGAGATACGAGTTTTTCCCCTACAATTATATTCCCGGCGGTGGAGAGGTTTTCTCGTTTTCCGATTTCCTGAGGATCTTATGCCGGACCCTACCCTGTCTCGTAGTGGACCGGGTTCATTCCTCTGCGATATGCGGCCGGCACAATCTGCTCATGAACCCAAATCCATTTCATTGCGGAGGGCAAGTAAAATGAAGCTGAGTGTTGTATGGTTGATGATAGCGGTCTTGTTTCTGTCCGGAACAGCCACCGCTGGAATTGCGTACTCCGATCCTGACCGAGGATGGGCCTACATCTTTCAAGGGGATGCCTCGGGCACACCCGATGCGACCGCCCTGGATGGTACATGGAACCATAACAACGGATCCGATATGTGGGACCTGTCGGGTCTCGGAGCCGGAATGCCCGGCGGCGTCAGTATAATCAACGAAAGCGATGCGACTTTCTTCCGGATTCAGGACTGCGGAGATCCACGGGACTATGGAATGGCCGATCCGAGTAACCGGAAGATCTACTTTACACACGATCTGACTCAAGAGTTGGATACGACAACAGCCGCTGGAATTCTGACCAATGGCGTTACCCTTTCCTTCCGTGCCCGGCTGTCCACCGGCGGATTGTTGGATCCGCGATATCCCAACTCCGGATCAACTCCGGAACCGTGGCCATCCGGCGGAGACGGCGGCTTTATCCACGATGCCGGAAAGGGATTTTTTGGGATTCGTCAGAGTACCAATGACTGGCTAATCAGTTTCAGTCTGGCGTTGAAATCGGATCATGCCAATGTTCCCGCCGATGGTCTGGTTATGAACCGGCAACTGGCCTCCGGTACCGGGAGGGGAGATGTGGATACCTCGGACAGCCCCTCCAATAGCAAGGTTCCGTGTCTGGCCCTGGATCCGACACAGTGGCACGAGTTCTGGATCACGATCGCACCGGATACTACAGTTGCCGGTGCAACTCATCGGGTGACCATTTGGTTGGACGGGGCACTCGATGCAGCCGGAACATTCCTGGTGACCGCGGGAGATGGTGACGAGGGATCTGCGGTGAATTACATTGCTCTGGGTCTTGGTGCGACAGATCCCAGCGGAGCTTTCGATACCGATTTCTTCGCTTACACTCCCGGCGTCAAGGAACCCAATCCGGCCCCGACTTTCAATCCGGCTCCATCTGTTGCCGCCGCCCCGAAAATTGTCAAGACCCATGTCGGGGACAGCGTTCAACTCGATGGTACGGTTTCGGATCAATCTCCCCTGGAAGGAGATCCAGGCCATCTGACCTGGTACTGGAAGAAAGAGGTCGGCCCGGGAACGGTACAATTCACGCCGGGTTCGGTCGATGTGGAAGACCCGATGGCGACATTCTCCGCCAAGGGCATTTACTCCCTGCTCTTGCAGGCGACCGATGGAACCAAGGATGCCAATGATGTGATTACCGTCTATGTGGCCGATCGCACCGATGAGAAACTCGTCGGTTACTGGGACATGGAACAAAATGTCGTGGATCAGTCGGCCAACAGCAATGACGGCGAACTGAGAGGAGATGCCCAATATACCTCCGATAGCGCGATCGGAAATTCCGCCCTCGATCTGATCACCGAAAGCCAGACCGATCCGAACACCTTCGGGTTTGTGTACCTCGGTCCGGCCCCGGAATTGGATTTCGGTTACTTCAACGAATTTTCGGTGACGGCATGGGTAAAAACGACCAGCACGCAACAATCGAATGTATTCAGCAAAGGCGGCGATGAAGACGGCGGTATTCGATACATCATGTCCGTCGGCGAAACGGGAAGTCCCAACGGCCGGGCGGAGATGATCCTGGACGACAATGTGAACAAGGTCGTTGCGACCGGCACAAAGCTGGTGAATGACGGAAAGTGGCATTTTATCGTGACCGTCGTGGACTTCGTGTTTTCCCGCGCGTATGTCTATGTGGATGGCCTCCTGACCGGGTCGGCCGGGTTACCGACTAACTACAACCTGTCCGGCACCAGCCAAACCGGGGCCTACATCGGCGCCGGAATATTATCGCCGACGGATCCCGACCGTGCGGACCCGAACAGCCCGTATGATGTCTATAAAGCCGGCGTTCCACAAAAAGATCTGGACGGCCTCGTTGACGATGTCCGCGTTTATAACTATGCCCTGCCGTTGGAAGATCCTGGTTTTACCAGCGTTCGCTCCCTGGCGGCAATGGGACCTATCCCGGCAACCGTAAGTGCCGGTCCGGATGGAACCTTCCAATTCCGTCCGGAAATCGAGTTCCCCTTGCAGGGTAGTGTAACCGACTACGGCAAGCCGGATGGCAAGATCATCCTGTGGACAAC
>JAAYVQ010000226.1 GCA_012517095.1 Phycisphaerae bacterium
ACCGATGACGACACGCTTACGGGCACGAAAAACACCGTCACGGTGGACAAGCCCAGAAAGGCCGTGACCGCGGAATTTGTCAAGGTTGGTTTCAAGCTGACAACGCAGGTGACGGTGGATCCGGATCTTTTGCCCGGATTTACCGCTGAGATCTCGCCTCCTTCCGGTCTGTATCGTCCGTTGCAGAAGGTTAAGCTGACCGTCACGCCACCCCCGGCGGGCTTCCAGGTTCGTTGGAGGGGTACCGACAAAGATGGGATCGTCGATCCGATCAACTATGTGACGATGACGCAGGATACCCAGGTCAGCGCTTGGTACGAAAAGATCGAAGTCAAGTATTACGCGATCCTGTGCGGAGTCAACGATGTTGTCGGGAACTATCCGATCCTGAATTATGCCGAAGCTGATGCTTCACAACTCAACGCGGCGTTGCTACAAAGGCCGGAATGGAAGTCGGAGAATATCCACCTCTTGCTTGGCCGAGACGCCACATTGAACCGACTGCGTCTGGCGTTCCTGGATTTGCGAGCACGAATGGATCTGGACGATGTGCTTGTGTTTTACTTTGCCGGGCATGGCTTTGCCGCTACCGATACGTCGCCGTACGATGAACTCGACGGATTCGACGAGTATATCATGCTGACGGATCTGGAAGTGGTCAGCGACGACCAGGTGGCCAAGTGGCTTGGCGCTCTGCCGTCTCACAACTATGCCGTCTTCCTCGATACCGGTTTCAATACGGCATCTGCCACCGCGGAGTTGTCCTTTGCTCCTCGCGGGTTGGGGATCAATGTGCCCAAGCCGGGGGACGATTTCGGAATCGATCTGATCCCGCATCAGACCTTGTTTGAGGATGGTACCGTATTCCTGGCCGACCCGAATGGCATGGGTGTGGTTGTCACGGCCGCCCAGGGTGATCAGGCGGCGTGGGAATATCAGGAATTGGGCCACGGATTGCTCACCTATTTCCTCCTGAAAGCCATCGACGGATCCGCGGATCAGGCGGGCAACGGCAATGGATGGACCTCGGGCGAAGAGTGTTTTGTCAATGTCGCTCGTAATTTGTCCGCATGGTTGAAGGATTGGGATCAAATCGGCGCCTTGCCGGCCGATCTCGACCAGCAGCCGGGTATCTTTGACGCTACAACGGCCGTGGAGATTGATTTTGTTTCCTCCCCCGTTCAGGGAAGTACTGGACCCAGAACATTCTATATCCCGGGAGCGGCCGATAGTATTCAACAGATCATTGATGTGGCCCGTGACGGCGACTTGATCGTGTTGGCGGCCAATGTTTATCAGGTTGGCGGTTTAGTTATCGACAAGAATATCACGATCACCAGCGCCAATCCCGATGATCCGGAAGTCGTCGCCGCCACGGTTATCGACTGTTCCAACACGGTCGAGCGCGGTGTGTATTTCACTCGGAATGCCGGACCGGGCGCGGTCCTCAATGGAATCACGATCCGCAACGGTACCTGGACGGCTCTGCCTCCGGAGACCGGAACCTACGATGGTCGTCATATTGCCGGCGGAGGTATCCTTGTCGGATATCTGGCCTCCCCAACGATAAAGAACTGCGTTGTCAGCGGATTCCGTCTGACCGGCGGAAATGCGGTCGGCGGTCCTGGGGTGGATGGCGATGATGGCGGATTCGCCCTTGGTGCCGGGATCTACTGTGCCGAAGAATCGGCTCCGACGATCATCAATACCACGATTACGGATTGTCATGTGGTTGGTGGAAATGCCACCAGCGGTGTTAGCGCTTCCGCCGGTGACCCTGCGGCGAATCCGCCGGTTGCCGGATCTCCTGTGGCGGGTCGTGGCGGTTGGGGTGGCGGTGCTCGCGGCGGCGGTGTCTATATCGCGCCATTGTCCAGGGCCGTCTTCCGTAACTGTACCATCAGCGGCTGTACTGCCACGGGCGGAAATGGAGGCAATGGCGGTAACTATGCCCGTCTGAATGGTCTCGATGTCCCCGGTGGATATGGCGGCCTTTGGAGCGACAGTTCCTATGCTCCGTGGCAGGCCTGGGGATATGTGGGTGATTATCGCTATTATTCCGGATCTGGTGCCGGCGTCTATTGCGAAATCGAAAGCGAGCCGAAGTTCATCGAATGTCTGATCTCCGGCAACCAGAGTCGGGGTGGCATGAGCGGCCGGGGCGGTACCATGCCGGCCGGTCAGGATCGCCAGCAGCCGATTACGGCGTATGAACTTCCGTCCTACGGCGGCGGCGTATTCTGCGGGGAAAAGGTTAAGGCCGAATTTGTCAAGTGCCGCTTCTATGACAATGTCGCTCCAAAACCCTCAACCAACTATACTCTGAGTTCCTCCCTGGGACACGGTGGCGGTATCGCATTTGAACGATCGTCCTCGATCGTATTCGATTCCTGTTCGTTCCGTCGCAATAATGCTTCGGTCGGCGCTGGAATGTATTATCTCGAAGACTTCCCGACGGTTGCCGACTGTAACTTCATCGCGAATAACGCGTATCAGGG
>JAAYVQ010000227.1 GCA_012517095.1 Phycisphaerae bacterium
AAATTAGGATTCAGGACATAGCGGATAGGATTTAGATGTGAGGCAAAACCCATGAATAGTCGATGGATGCAAATGATGGTCGTGGTCGGATGCGTCGCATTTGCTCTGGCGATTCTGTTTCCGGCGGCGGGGCTGGCGCGGCAATGGGGAAAGCTCGATGTATGCATGGTCAATGTACACCTTCTCGGACGGGCGTGGACGGCTTATCAGGACGATTTCGACTCGTGGTTAGTGGGACTTTCTACCTATTCCGGAACACCGTATCGATGGGTCGAATATCCCTTGTACCAACCGGTCTATGGAAGTCCGGCCGTGACCCAGGGCGAGTGTAATCTGACTTATCAGTTGAATGGAGTGCGGGCGGGAAAATTGTTCGCCTATACCGAAAACGAGCAGATCTATCACTGTCCAAATGACCGATACTGGGTCACCCGATCTTATGCTCCCTGGATCAGCTATTCCGGATCCGGCTGTATGAATGGCGAGGATTATACTTCACGAAACGGAATGATAATTTCAGGATTTCGTTCGGTTACACTTCCGTCGGGGGAAAGCAAAAAGATCGTGTGTGTCAACAAATTCGGTCAGATCCAGAATCCGGCCGCCAGATTCACTTTCGTCGAAGAAGATTGGGTCAGCCGTAACCAATGGCGCATGGCCGGAAGCTTCATTACCATGAATAGCAGTAATTACTGGAGCTGGTGGGACTGGCCGGCCGGGTATCACGAGGGACGCAGTACCCTGGGTTTTGCAGATGGTCATGTTGAAACGCATGTCTGGCGGGACGAACGAACCCTGACTCTGATCCGAAATGGTTCCGCAACAAGTTACATTGTACAGGAAGGCAATCAGGATATCGTCTATGTGAATAACGGCTATGTTCCCGCGGGATGGTAATCTGAATTTGAGAGCAAAATCAAAGGTCAACTCTCAAAACGCAAAATGATAGATCAAAAAGTAAAAATGGAATCGGATCGCGAAGGGGCGCCCGTGCGATATCTGAATCGAAGATGGTTTGAGATACTGGCGATTACCGGATGCGTGGCATTCGGGCTGGCGATATTGTTTCCGGCGGCGGGAATGGCGCGGGGAGTGGCTAAGGGGAATGTCTGCATGACCAACCTGCACATGCTGATGCGGTCGTGGTTGGCGTATGCGGAAGATAACAACGCCCAAATTGTCGGCTCGGCTACCTATGAGGCAAATGGCTGGCAGTATCAAGGATATCCGGCCTGGGCACCCTCCGGTCGAATTCTTGTGAAGAATTTTGTCGCGATGCCGCAGGATCAGAATGGCGCGTATCGGTATCAGGAGGTGCAAGATGAAATCCGCGGATTGAAACGAGGGGGCTTGTGGCCGTATCTGGAAAACGAAGCCGCTTATCATTGCCCCTTGGATACACGATATTTGAAACCGGCCGTAACGATGCCCATGAGTCTGGGTGGATATCGGTCGTATTCGATCGGATGCGTGTACAACGGATTTGCCTACGGCAATGGCTGGGCCACGGGAGAATACTATGCGACGGTGTATAAAACCAACGAAATCAAATCTCCGAGTTCCAAGATTGTGTTTGTCGAGGAGATAAGCGGAATGGGGTATAATGATAACACCTGGAATCTTTTTCTCATGGGGGCGACTTTTCCGAATTATTGGCCGGGGGATCCTCTTTCCTGCCTCCATAACCAGGGGAGTCCGTTTGGTTTTGCCGACGGACATGTTGAATCACGCTTGTGGCGGGATCCGGCCGTAATCAAGGCCTTTACGGATCAAGTCAAAAATGGCAGCAACCCGCAATATCAATTCGGCCCCGGAGAGGGCGCTGATCTCTGCTGGTTTGTCCGCCATTATGTCCCCCGAACGCCGCAGCCGGGATCGGGATTTTATCCGTTGCCGTGGTAGCGTTAGCCCCAAGATGAGGATGTGACGAATGAACAAACGATGGATTGAAACAATGGTACTGGTTGCGTGCGTGGCGTTCGGATTGGCGATTCTGTTTCCGGCGGCGGGAATGGCGCGGGGCTGGGGCAAGGCGGAAGTGTGCATGGCGAATCTGCATATCTTGGGTCGGGCGTGGCTGGCGTACCCGGAAGATAACGATGGTAAGCTGGTCAATGGGATGGTACCGAGGGATTCCCGGTATGCCAATCTTCAATATTGGATGACGACCTACTCTTTCGGGGGTCCCTACAAGGACAACAACTGGTGGGTGAATCCGCCGCATAATGCGAGTGGCCTTTACACCGGCGATCCGGCTCCGTGTTCTCTTGCAGACGAAGACAACGGAATTCGCAGCGGAAAACTATATCCGTATGTCGGAACCTCGACGGCTTATCATTGTCCGGCGGATGTTACCTATCTTCGAACGCCGGATAACAGCGGTTTCGGTCGGGGAGGCAAACGAACTTATTCCATCACCGCATTGATGCACGGGGAGACG
>JAAYVQ010000228.1 GCA_012517095.1 Phycisphaerae bacterium
GATGGCCGAAGCGTGTTCCGACCAACTGCGGGAATTTTTCCGCCGTCGCCGCAATGAAAATAAAAACCCGTCCCAGTAAACTACCACCGGTTAAAACCGGTGGCATTTTCGGGTTCAAGCATAGCTTGCCCGTTGTCTTCCAAAACAACGGGAAGACAACGGTTATTTCCATCCACCAGTCTTACTGGTGGTATTAAAATCGGAAGAATAAAGCCGACGCCCCGAGGGGCAATCTCGGGGCGTCGGGGAATCGTTACCGCAGGATCAGGAGGGATGCGGCCGGTTCCTTCAGGCAGACAGGGACATTTTATTTCGATTCGTTTTTTTCAGCGCTTTAGTCAGACTTGGAGCCACATATTTTTCCACGACGGCGTCCCAACTCATGTGCCGGGCCAGATCGAATCCCTGGCGGATCATCGAGGAGGTCTCGTCGTCGGTCTTGGGAAGACGGGCCGCCAATTCAAGAGCGATTTTCTCGCTGATTTTCTTTTCGATCCGGTCCCGGGCGGAACGGTCGAGTTGTTTGAGGTCTTCGATATCGGCGAACTTGTCGTCGTCGATACGGGTGTAATCGGCGATGATGACATTCTTGACATCCTTGCCCCCGGTGACGGCCCGGACGAATCCGGCGCAGCCGCAGACATTGGTGACCACGCAGATGCCGCCGAAACTGAGGGGTTCCAGCGGGGCGATGCCGAAGGGCTCGTAGATGCTCTGGCCAAATTCGGCGTCGGAACCCTTCCGGATATCCATGAACTCCATGTCGTAGGGGACCCTCATGCCGCAGCACTCGCGGTCGAAACCAAACTGGTTGATATAGACGATCTTGATGTTCCGGGATTTTGCATTGAATTCCTGCACACCCGCATAGTACGCCGCCTCCCCTCCGGAAAGATCGGGCAGCCCTTCGCGATGCGCGACGGGCCAGTTATAGGCAGCCTCCATGTTATAGATATCACGGTTGCGTCGTTTGCCGATTTCGGTGCTCAGGACAAAGAGCACGGCCGTCTTACCGAGGGTCTGGAACTGGCGGTCGAGATTTTCCAGAACCCGCATGTCGCGCCACAACCCCTTACTGGGAACCAGACGCGTGACATGGGTGAAAACATAATCGGGACGATAACCGAGGATATTGTTGCAGTAATCGCGGAGACGATCGCGAGACTGGTGTTTTTCGGCCAGGCCGATTTCGAAGGCCGGAATACCATTGTAGGTCAGATTGATGTCGGCCAGGTCGAATTCCGGGGCCATAAAACGAAGCTCATCGACGACACAATCGCCGACGGCCAAGATCCCATCGCAGAAACGGGCGGCATCCACCAAGCCGAACTTGAAATTAAAGGACTGATCGCCGAAGACTTCGTTGAGATACAGACCGGCTTCATGGGCCTGGCGAATGACATTGTAAAACATCGTGTCGTGACCGGAGTGGCTTTCGACGATGTGCCGCATCGGAGCGACTTCATGGGCATAGAAGACGGTCTTGAAATCAAAGGGGTCCAGGATCCCGGCCAGGGCCGTCGGCATGCCCATGAACTCATGGGAGACAATGACCGTGGAACTGTCGCGCTCGGCGGCACCGATCGCCTTCAGAATCGCAATCGCCGGAGGTGCCAGCCGGACATACTGTTCGAATTCCCACAGGTGTTCGTATAGGTTGCTGCGAATGCCGAACTCTTGGAACATCTTGGCCTTCAACTCATTGACGGGGCCGGGTTCGATCCGCGTAATGTCGATTAGAACGACTTCCGGAGTACTCTTGACTCCGGAACGGGAATCGTGGAAGGTTCGACGACCATAAACGATATGGACATTGAATGCTTCCTCGATGCGGCGAAAGCTGGAATAGTAATTCGAGCGGGTTAGGCCATCAAGGGAGGAATACAAAACCTCTCCGCCGGGACCTAACCGATTCGTGACATCGCCTTCGGTGGAAAACAGCGGGCTGATCAGAATGGATCGACCAATGGTATTGTTATACGCTTGGCTTGTAAACAGTCCATCCAGGACGGCTCCGATGCCGCCGATTTTGCCCACTGCCTCGTGTGTTACATGTACCGCCGTTGTTTTAGTACTCATGCTGTATCCTCGTTCGAACCCACTGTCTCTACGAAGTACGCCCAAAGTGGTTTAGCCCATGATCCATATAAACATTAAGAATCCAGCCCCAAAAAACAACCTCCCTATTTTACCGAAATCGTGGATTTGTATCAAGACCGAGAAGAGAAATAACCCAGTACTGGGACACGAGTTATTCTCGGACGGGGGACGAAAAAAAAATCAAAATAATGTGGTATTGGATGCTGATTTTGGGTGGATCTCAGTCGGTTTTAGCCATTAAGATTGTTGGCAACAAAACCAACGATTCAATGTTGATAATTAGTTCTTGTTGCGGAAACGATATTTTGCGATCGATTCGGGTTAATTGTTTAGAGGAAAAAGCCTGTTCCCATTATCATGGAATTGACGAAAAACCAATGAAAAAGGAACAGGCCCATGAGACTCAGATCAACGCCCCA
>JAAYVQ010000229.1 GCA_012517095.1 Phycisphaerae bacterium
TCCACATTCCCTCTTTAACCCCGCCGCTGACAATCACGCGCTCCAGGCGAAATTGACCCGATTGATTACAGGTCACGGAATATGCGGTCGCACCAGTTTCGATTGGATCCTCTGAGAAATCAAGATGGACGGGGATGGGGGCGGCGGTCACTTTCGCCAAGGGAATCGGTTTGCCGGAGGCATCGATCACGCGACCGGAGAGCGTCATTCGTTCGGGCACGACGGACTTTTAAAACATCCATCCCACGAAGGCGGTGCCGGAAAAGACTACGATTCCTATCCCGGCGATAAAGCCGATGCACATTCGTCGAAACCATGTCCCCAATCGACTCACCATGGAAATTGCCTCCGCCGCAAATTCTTAATGGACTCCGATTTCCTGTTGCAGCGAGGGTTTTCGGAGCAGGACCAGCAGGGTCACGACAAGGATAGGAATGATCCCCGAGTAAACCAACGCCGACAGGCTTTGGACAACGGCGGACTGACCATAGTCCTGTGCGCTAACAAATCGGATCGTGAGAATCGGGAGGAGAATTCGGGCGGCAATCAGGAGAAGCGAGCCAACGATGACGATCAGACCCAGGCCTATCCCGCCCCCCACCGAAGCGGTCAGACGACTCATTCCGGGAATTCTCAGAACCACCAGAACGACGACCAACCCGATCAGGACCGACAAGAACTGAGCCCCCTGCCCGATCCAGCCGGAGGCAGAACCGTGGAAGCCAATCCCAAAGGCGGCCAATGTGCCGGCGAGGGATGCCAGATGAGACAGATCGAAGATGAGCAGATAGGCCAGGACACCGATAAGCATCCACTGGAGACGGCGGCGGAAGATCGCCGAGCCGTTGACCTTGGCGAATTCGCCGGACAGGCGTTTGGTATCGCCGATTCGGTGTCGCGCGACAAGTAAGGCCTCCTCGATCGACAGGCCGGACATCGAAAGGTGATCAATCTGGTCGCGGAGATGCGATTCCAGTTCATCCAGATCCGGTCGGGTAACGGTTTCAGATTGCCCAAGCGACTGTTTCCACTCCGCGATTTCATGGTTCAGGTCAAACATGGTTTGTTCTCCCACAATTGGTTGAGGACCGAATGCACCAGCATCCATTGGCTTTGTTGTTTGTCCAAGGCGGTTTTGCCCCGGGATTGAATGTGATAATACCGCCGCCTTCGGCCGGTCTCGGAAATTTTCTCCACTGACTTGATCAGGCCTTGCCGTTCGAGACGGTGCAGGACCGGGTACAACATGCCATCGGTCCATTCCATTTGTCCGGCCGAAAGTTCCCGCACCCGGCGAGTGATGGCGTAGCCATAGGATTCGCCCTCGGCGAGGATGGACAGGATCAGCGGGGTGGCCGAGGCGGCAACCAGATCTTTGGATAAGGGCATACCGTTTCTCCGTGATTATCCAGCTCGATCTCGCCGGTTTTATTAATCCTGACGGATCGACGATTCCACTGAATACTTTGTACTTCTATACATTGTACTTCTATGTATATCGGCCAGCAAGAAGAAAAGTTCGAAATTCTTGAGAAATTTATATTGCGACTATGATTACTTCAGCCACTCGCTGGTGAACAGGGCCAGATCGACCAAGTCAACTGTGCCGAGACGGTCGAGATTGGGCGCGATCAGGCAGTCGTCGAGCATCCAGACTTCGGCCAGACGGGCCAGGTCGATCAGGTTAACGGAGCCGTTCTGATCGATATCGGCAAGCTTGCCGGTTGCGGAATCCAGGCTCATGCTCGCCTGCGGCGTATTGCCGTAGGCCCCCATGTTAATCCGAGCACCGTTGGGCCACAGCTCGCCCTTCCAGTCCGAGACGGGATCGCCGGCATCAATGCAGGGACTGGTGACGGTGTCCTTCA
>JAAYVQ010000230.1 GCA_012517095.1 Phycisphaerae bacterium
CGGAATCCAGGCTCATGCTCGCCTGCGGCGTATTGCCGTAGGCCCCCATGTTAATCCGAGCACCGTTGGGCCACAGCTCGCCCTTCCAGTCCGAGACGGGATCGCCGGCATCAATGCAGGGACTGGTGACGGTGTCCTTCACCCAAGTTTTCATCGTCGGATTCCAGCGACCGGCCTGGGACTTAAGATGGAAATCACGCAGGGATTTGCTGGCGTTTTGGGGATCTGTAAACAGCGGATCCAGATTGATATTCCCATCTTGCCAGGTCAGGGTCGAGTAAGTGGCGCCGATCGAGACGCCGCTTTGACCGTTCTGGATATCCGAATAGGCGACAATTGCATGGGAACCACGATCTGGGATAGTGGTATTGGAACTATTTTCCAAGCTGATCGCTCGGGTACTGCAATTCCATAGGATTCCGTTGATACAAGTAAAGGAACCTCCGCCCGGATTGAGAGAATAGGGCGGATCCCAGCGACCCAAATCAAAGCAGCGAATACCGATTTTGGTGTTAACGATGGTATTGTTGATCAGAGTTGCGGTGCAGGAATTTTCGACGGCGATTCCGGCGTTTGAACAGTTGGCGATGATGTTGTTGATCAGAATGGGGGAACCCTTGTCGCGGAGAACGATACCTTGATCTGTAGAATCTCGAATGAGATTATCCATGATGATGGCCGAGCATCTCGTCGGATTGATTCGGTCTTCGTGAACGGGGGTGTCAAACAGGTTTCTTCGGATCATCGGGGGCGGAGTACTCTCGCCCCACAGATCAATATCGTCGTTGTCTCCGCGCTTATCCTGAAAATAGCAGTCTTCGACGAGCACATAGGAAAAACGGGTATGAATCGCCTGGCCGATCCCGATGAAACGGCAATTCCGAATGTTGGCCGAGGCCGGGCCGGGAAAGTCCAGATCGTCGGAAAAGATCGCAATGGCGTCGCCCTCAGCGCTGGAGCTGCTACTGGGGAGCTTTTGGAAGATGCAATGGTCAAAGTCCAGATGACCGGCCAGCAAAATGATCGCTTCGTGGTAATTCCGAGCGGGGGGCTGGGGCACATAGTAATCCTGATGTTCGCCTTCGCTATCGGCATATTGAAACGTACACCAACGAAGACGGCTGTCGGATGGCTGGATAAATTTAATTTGTTTCCATTTGTTGCCCGAAGTATTGGCGGGATAGCGGGTAAACAGGATCGGTTGGGCCTCGGTTCCATCGGCCAGCAGGGTGCCGGAAACGAGAATGGAGACGCCGTTGGCGATCTGAAGATTGGAGCCGGCTTCGATTGTCAGGACGATACCGGCAGGAACGGTGAGGTCTGAATCAATGATACACTCGCCGGTGAAGGTCGTATTCGAAGTCAGTGTACCGGAATAATGCGTTTGGGCAATTGCATCTGTCGCCAACCACCATGACAGGAATCCAATCACCTGAATCCATTTCATTGCAAATCCTCCGGATTATCAATCGAACACATCAAAACAAATCGACTCTCCACTCCTTCTTCTCGGCCGGAAAAGCCATGTTCTGTCCAGAAAAACAATTTCGTACTACCCTTATTGAGTCACAAAAACACTCATAGTTACGATAATTCAGCCCGTCGGTCAGATGATGATTAGAACAGGCCCTGGACTTTCCCGGTATGGACATCGACATCGATGCGGCGGAAGGCCGGATCGGAGGCGGTTCCGGGCATCAGCTTGATATCGCCGGCGATGGGGACAATAAATCCGGCCCCCTCATAGACCATCAAATCCCGGATCGGTAAGGTCCAGCCCCTGGGCCGTCCCTTGAGCTGGGGGTCGTGCGACAAGCTGAGCTGGGTTTTGACCATGCAGACGCCGAGATGCTTGATATCCGGGTCTTCTTCGAATCGTTTGGCCTTTTGGAGGGCCTCTTCGGAGTAGCTGACGCCGTCAGCGCCATAGATGCGGGTGGCGATCCGTTCAATTTTTTTTCGAAGAGGAGTTTCGGGTTCGTAGAGGAACTGGAAGTCGCGGATTTCGTCGCACGCTCCGGCGACCTTCTCGGCCAGTTCGAGGGCCCCTTCGCCGCCTTTGAGCCAGTGCATGGAGACGGCCGAGGAAGCACCATTTTCCTCGGCGATCCGCCGGACCAAGTCGATCTCGGCTGGGGTATCGGTGTAGAAGTGATTGACACAGACGACCGGGCGAATCCCGCATTGCTTGACGATCTCGATGTGGGCGATGAGATTATCACAGCCGGCCTCGAGGAGTTTGAGGTTTTCGCGTTTGTAGGCCTCGTCCAGCGGCGCGCCGGGTTTGACGGCCGGGCCGCCGCCGTGCATCTTGAGGGCGCGGATCGTGGCGACCAGCACGACGGCATCGGGCGTCAAGCCGCTCATGCGGCATTTGAGATTCCAGAATTTTTCGAAGCCGATGTCGGAGGCAAATCCGCTTTCAGTCACGACATAGTCGGCCAGTTTGGTAGCGACCAGATCGGCGATGATCGAACTTTGTCCGATGGCGATGTTGGCGAAGGGACCGGCATGAACGAATATGGGCTGGCCCTCGATGGTCTGGACAAGATTGGGATTCAGGGCTTCGACCATCCAAGCGGTCATGGCGCCATCAACTTCAAGATCGGCGGTGGTGACTTCGTTGCCCTTACGGTCGTAAGCGACGACGATCTTGCCGATCCGCTTGCGGAAGTCCTTGAGATCGCGGGCTACGGCCAGGATGGCCATTACCTCGCTGGAGACGGACATCTGAAAGCCGGATTCCATCGGCACGCCGTCCATCTTTCCGCCTTTGCCGATGGTGATGTTGCGAAGGGCCTGGGCGCAGAAGTCCATGGCCCAGCGGATCTGGACGCGGCTGGGATCGATGTCGAGGCGGCGAAGACCGCTTTTGGCCAGCCGCTGGTCGTCATAGTTATTTTCATGTTGCATTCGCGAGGTCAAGGCGACCATGGCCAAATTGTGGGCGTTGGTGATGCTCTCAATGTCTCCGGTCAGTCGGACCGACAGGGGGGTCAGCGGAATACATTGCGACAGCCCCCCTCCCGCCGCAGAACCCTTGATATTGAAGGTCGGACCGCTGGACGGTTGGCGAATGGTCCCGATGACATTCTTTTTAAGGCGTCCCAAACCCTGAACAAGTCCGATGGTCGTAGTGGTCTTGCCTTCGCCCAAGGGAGTCGGGGTGATCGCTGTCACATCGATATACTTACCCCGACGGACATGTTTGAGCCGTCGAAGGATTTTGACATAATCGATCTTGGCCAACTTCTGGCCGACCGGGAGCAGTTCACCATAGGCCAGACCTAAATCGGCGGCCAATTGGTCCAGAGTTTTCATTTTCTCCTCGGCCAATTCCGCAATTTTCCAGTCCGGCATCTTGGTTGGATCAAATGGCATTACAATCCCAAAAACGACAAAACTATTGTTTAAACTGAAAGACTTCAAAACCTTTATTATACCAGAATTCCTTTATATTTCCAGATTTCAGGTTAAAAATCGATGGATTTAGAATTGTTTACATCAATTTCGATCTGAAACATTCCATAAAAACTGGGAAGAAGACATAGACATTAAAGTTAATATTTTCTGTAACTCTTTTCAAGAAAATGAGTTATGATTCCGCCATCAATTGGATTGAATGTTCTATGTTATCTGTATTTCCATATTTAACCATTGACTACGATAATATAGGACGATAGGATAGACTGTCAAAATAATTAATATAGAAATTGTTTCATCTGATTAGATGGGGGATCTGGGACGATATTAATCGTTGTATTCGGGTCTTGGATCCCGAAGATATTGTTGAAGTGATGAAGGAAAAGATGGGTCGAGAATCCCAAAATCGAATTGATCTTGCAGGAGGTCATCAAATGAAATCTCGTATTTATGGCGCGGTTATGGTTATCCTCAGTATGTCTATGGCGGCCGGGGCTAAGGTGATTTATGTTGATTCAGTTAAAGCCCCAACGGTCCAGGGAATGGTCGGTTTTTGGGACATGAATGATAACGCGGCGACCCAAATTGTTACCGACAGCAGCGTAAATGCAAATCATGGTACGGCCGTTCGAAATACTTCCGAAATGACCATTCCGGGAAAATATGGACGAGCCCTGAATTTTAACGGGACCAGCGATTTCGTTGACCTTGGTACAAACTCCCTGCTGCTTCCGGATGCATGGACTCTTGTCGCCTGGGTTAAATGTCAGGTTATGGATTCTCCGACTTTATTCTCCTTCGGTCGAACCGATCTGACCGTACGACTGCAGAACGGCGGAAAGGGCAAGCCGGTCATTATGATGGGTTCGAATAATTATAAATACTTCACCGGATCCGCATGGACGACGCTCCAAGACGGACAGTGGCATTTTGTCGTCTTTTCGGTTCCGGGTATTGCCCAGACGGATATTCAGAATGCCAAGATGTATCTGGATGGCGTACCGGTAACGGGTACA
>JAAYVQ010000231.1 GCA_012517095.1 Phycisphaerae bacterium
CGAGACTGGGTCTGGAGAGGGAACTTTGGTTAAGGATAAACGCATGAATTTGCGAATGGGATATTCGATTGGTTTAGTATTGATGATGGCGGCTGCGGTGTGGGCGGGCGAAGCGCCGCATGCGCAACCGGGGCCAAAGTATGAGCCCACCTGGGAATCGCTCAAGCAATACCGCGTGCCGGCGTGGTTTGAGGATGACAAGTTCGGCATCTTCATCCACTGGGGCGTGTACGCAGTGCCGGCGTTCGACAATGAGTGGTATCCGCGGAACATGTATCGCAAGGGGGAGGCGGCGTTCGAACATCATCGCAAGACCTTCGGCGACCAGAAATCGTTCGGCTACAAGGACTTTATCCCGAAGTTCACGGCCGAGAAGTGGGACCCGCAGGCGTGGGCGGATCTGTTTGCGCAGGCGGGAGCAAAATTCGTCGTGCCGGTGGCCGAGCACCACGACGGGTTTGCGATGTACGATTCGAGCCACACGGAGTTTTCCGCCGCCAAGATGGGACCCAAGCGCGACATTACGGGGGAACTGGCCAAAGCGGTGCGGGCCAAGGGGATACAGTTTGGACTGTCGAGTCATTATGCCTACAATTACTACTATTACACCCACAGCGACGAATTCGACACAAATGACCCGAAATTTGTGGGTTTATACAACAAACCCCACGACGAGAATGTCCCGGCCAGCGAAGAGTTCCTGAACCTGTGGCTGGCGCGAACGACGGAGATCGTGGACAAATACCAGCCGGACATTCTATGGTTCGATTTTGGTTTCAACCGGCCGGAGTTCGAGCCCTATCGGCAGAAGATCGCGGCCTATTACTACAACAAAGGTGTCGAGTGGAACAAGGGCGTGGTTCTGCAGTATAAGCACGAGGCGTTTCCGGAGGGCACGGCCGTGCTGGATGTCGAGCGGGGCAAGCTCGACGCGATCCGCCCGATGGTTTGGCAGACCGATACCTCGATCAGTCGCAAGAGCTGGGGCTACATCGACAACGACGAGTTCAAGACCGTCGATTCGCTGGTGGATGATCTGGTGGATATCGTCAGCAAAAACGGCGTACTGCTGCTGAACATCGGCCCGAGGGCCGACGGGACGATCCCCGACGAGGCGCGCGATCGGCTTCTGGGGATCGGCAAGTGGCTGGGGGCCAACGGCGAGGCGATTTACGGCACGCGGCCGTGGCGGGTCTATGGCGAAGGACCGACGAAATTCAAACCCGGCCCGATGGCCGAGGGCGAGGCCAAACCCTTCACGGCGGCGGATATCCGCTTCACACGCAAAGGCAATTTGCTATATGCGGTCTGCCTCGATAAACCGGCCGAGGCCGTACGGATCGAATCTCTGGGCAAGGGCTCGGCGGCGGGGATCGAGATCGTCGAGGTCAAACAACTGGGTAAGCCCGATCCTCTGGTCTGGAGCTGTGACAATGCCGCCCTGACGATCCGGATGCCGGCCGCGGTCGAGGGTGAACATGCCTTTGTGTTTTCGATCGGCCTGAAGGGGTGCCTGTTGGGTAAGCCGCGGCTATCGATCGGCAAAGATGGCAAAATCCTGACGGCCGAGCTGGATGTGGAGAACTTCGAGGGGCAGAATTATTCGGCGACCCTGAGCTGTTTTGTCAACGGCAAGGCGATTGCAACGCGAAAGGTGGTAGTCCCCCCTCAACAGCGGCAGACGCTGCAATTCACCGACGAGCTTCCGGCCGAAGGACCCGTAGAGGTGGTCGTGGGGACCGACGAGGTCAAGTCGCCTGTCGCCAAACTCGAACGCGCGGCGGAAAAGTCATGAGTATCGTTTCGACGCGAGTCGTCTTTGCCGAAGGATGGGAGGAAAGATTCGCCGATTGGGGCCTGCGAAGTTTCGAGGACTTTTTCGACTACGACGGCGGGCTACAGGTCAATCGCAACGACAAACGCAATGTCGTCGAGATGCGACTGGGCACGGGCGACAAGCAGGAAATTTTTTTTCGCAAACGATTTTTCAGTCCGCACTGGAAAGACGTATTTTTTACGCTCCGGAATTTCGGGGCGATCTGTTCGCAGGCGGCCTGCGAATGGAAAAACGCGCATGCGCTTCTGGATATCGGGGTCGAGACTTACCGCCCGGTCTGCTACGGCGAGGAAACTGTCTTCGGGATTGAGCGGCGATC
>JAAYVQ010000232.1 GCA_012517095.1 Phycisphaerae bacterium
TGCGGTCGAAGGGTATAATCGCGATCGCTGGAAAAGATCATCAGGCCGATCTGCTGGCCGGGGGGAATGATCTGGTCATCGGGTTGAAGATCGAATTTTACCGTATAGAACTTGCCCGGAACAAGGGGCTTACTCTTGCGAATCGACCGCCTGTTCTGCGGATCCGCCCAGCCACGCGTAATGATGTTGTCGGTTATCTTGACATTGTTTCCGCTTTCCCAGGGAAGAGAAACCAGCCAGACCGACAGATTCACGGCCGGATTGTCGCTGGACAAGTTGATCGAAACGGTTGCCGTTCCGGAAAGGTGGACGGGTCTTTTCAATTCAGGCGTTACATACATCAGACGATGATGGGTCCACTCGGCCTGCGCTAACGCATCGCCGCTGAACGAAAAGTTATCCACCCATGTCTCCCGGCCTTGCCCTCCGGCTTTGTGCATCGACAATCCTCCGCGTTCCGGGGCCCCTCGGGCCAGATACAATGTTACCGGCCGGGCATCCGGATTCGGATAGTCTTTGTACGGAGTCGGTTTCGACGGATCATCCTTTTCCCGGACGATCCACGCGCGGTCTTCTTTCTCGACTCCGTTATCTTCGCCATACAGATACCGGGTAAACCAGCGGTTCATCATGGTCATCGGAGGCGGTCCGCCATGCCCTGCCTGGTGGTAGTAGATCTGAACGGGAACGCCTTTTTTCTTGAGGGCCTGATAGATCCGAAAGCTGTGCTCGGGCATCACATTCCAGTCATTGAAACCATGCGACATCAACACCGCCGCCTTGAGATGATCCAGCTTGTTTCCATAATCTCGGATGGCCCAAAAGTCGTTATAGTCCCCCGTTACACGATCGAAGTGTTCAAGGATCTCCTTGTCACGAACCTGGCAATTGCAATATTCGCGTCGGGTTTCGTTGCCGCTGTTGATAAAATCGTAGAGAACATCGATGTCCTCGCCGATGAATCCGCCGGGTGAACGGATCAGGCCGTTTGAGCGGTAGTAGTGATAGTAGGAAGTATTCGGGGCCACTGGAATGATTGCCTCAAGTCCTTCCACACCCGTCGTCGCCGCGGCCAGGGCAAGGGTACCGTCGAAGGAGGTTCCCGTCATCCCCACCTTGCCGGTGGACCAGAAGGCCAAGACCTCTTCGTTGCCATCGGGCGACGAATACCCTTTGGCGCGACCATTGAGCCAGTCGATAACGGCCTTGGGCGCAAGGGATTCGTTGTCGCCACCGATGGTGGGGCATCCCTGCGATAAGCCCGTCCCCGGCGACGATGAATGTACCACCGCAAAACCACGCGGCACCCATTCCTTTACCAATGACTTGGAGATAATCGGTCGCTCGCCCTTGCGTTTGATGGGCGAAGCATCCTTGCGTTTGATCGGCTGGGCGCCCAGTTCCTGACGCGTGTCCCAAAGATAATCGTGCACCGGATTACTGGTTCCGGCGTAGTAGGGACTGGTCGTGTAGATCACCGGGACCTTGAGCCCTTCGGTATCTGTCTGTCGTTGCCGGGTTACATCCACATGCATTCGGTCCAGTTTGCCATCTCCATCGGAATCAAACTCGGTCTCGACCCATAGGTCATGACGGATCCACATGTCCGGGTCTTCGAATCGCTTGACGATCTGCGTTTGGCCATCTTTGATTACCGGAATTGCGAGTTCCTGATCCTCTGATGCCTCTTCTCCGCAAGTCATTCCCACCCATGCCAACACGAACACACAAGCAAGGATCGTTAGCGATTGGCTGGGTCCTTGATTCTTTAACGCTCTCATGTTCTACCCTCTCGTGCAGAATTGATTCTGGAAGGTGGCCGGAAAACAAGCGTTGGTCCTTCCTGCCGCAATTCTATGATAGCATTTATACCCTGAAATATCAAGAACTTCTGGACATGTTCGGCTTCCTTTCAGGGTCCGTCAGAATCGCAGTTCTTGGGTTTCCCGGCATGACAAAGACTGGCAATCACAGGGGATGGCCCCTACAATTTTGGACGCGAGGGGAGTGCGGGAGCATCCAAACCCACCGGATACGCCCGGGGGTTTTCAAATTCGCACAAGGTCGGATGGTAGGTTGACGATCCGGGATGGGTGGAGTATGATACTTCGTTTCGTAAACGATTGTAATTCCATGCGTTGAGAATCCATCGGCGGGCGGGAAGTCCGCCAGAGACCAGCAGGAGTACGACATGACGAAAGTGACATTGATTCTGGGCGACGGGATCGGGCCGGAGATAGCGGAGGCAACTCGGCGGTGCATCGATGCGACTGGAGCGAAGATCGAATGGGAACCGCGCGAGGCGGGCGTGGATGTGATGAAACGGGTGGGTACGCCGATTCCGGAGGAGACGATGGAGTCGGTCAAACGAAACGGCATCGCCCTCAAAGCGCCGATCACCACGCCGGTGGGGACGGGATTCCGCAGTATCAATGTCTATCTGCGGCAGGAATTGAACCTGTACGCCTGCCTGCGGCCGTGCAAGAGTTACAAGGGGGTCCGGAGCAAGTATTCGGATATCGACCTGGTGATCGTGCGCGAGAACACCGAAGACCTTTACGCCGGGATTGAATACGAGAAGGGCAAGGACGAGACGCTGGAGTTGATCGGCTGGCTGAACGCCCATAGCAAACGGAAGATCGGACCGAACGCCGGCGTAAGCATCAAGCCGATCTCCGTCGAGGGGACACAGCGGATCGTGAGGTACGCGTTTGAGTATGCCCGCAAGATGAAGCGGCGGAAGGTGACCAGCGTGCACAAGGCCAACATCATGAAATTCAGCGACGGGTTGTGGCTGGAAGTCAGCCGCGAGGTGGCCAAGGGGTATCCGGATATCGAGTTTGAGGATCGGATTGTCGATAATATGTGTATGCAATTGGTGCAAAAGCCGGAACTGTACGATGTGCTGGTATTACCCAACCTGTATGGCGACATTCTCAGCGACTTGTGTGCCGGTCTGGTCGGCGGCCTGGGGGTTGCGCCGGGCGCAAACATCGGCGACAAGGGGGCGATCTTCGAGGCCACGCACGGCAGCGCGCCCAAGTACACCGGGCAAAACAAAGTCAATCCCGTCGCGCTGATTCTCAGCGGAGCGCTGATGCTGCAGCATCTCGGTAAAGAAATGGAAGCACAGCGGTTGGAAAAGGCGGTAGCGGATGTGATTGCCGAGGGAACATCGGTGACCTACGATCTAAAGGAAGACCGCAACGATCCGACGGCGGTCGGTACCCGGGAGATGGCGGATGCGATCATCCGCAAGCTCAGTCGGTAGCCGGATCCGGCGGGCGAGGAAATCGCGTTGAATCAGGCCGCATTTCGCAGGTTGATCTCCGATCCGAAACCCTCGTTGCGACAACGGGTGGCGCGGGCGGGGCTGCAGATTTTATCGGTTCCCTATCGCTGGGCAGTGGGTTTGCGGAATTGGGCATACGATCGGAGCTGGCTGCGGCAACATTCAGCGGGCGTGAAGGTGCTCAGCGTGGGAAACCTGACGGCGGGCGGGACCGGTAAGACGCCGATGGTGATCTGGGTGTGTCGGCAATTACAGCAATGGGGTTATCATCCGGCGGTCCTGACGCGGGGGTATAGGACTACGGCCGGCAAGTTGACGGACGAGCCGGCGATCGTGCTCAAGAATTGTCCCGAGGTGAAGGTCGTGGTCAATCCCGACCGCGTGGAAGGCGCACGGCGGGCTGTGGGAGAGTATGGCGCCGATGTTCTGGTGCTGGATGACGGTTTTCAGCATCGGCGGTTGAGGCGGGATCTGGATATCCTGGTCATTGACGCGACTTGTCCGTTTGGATACCGGCGAATGTTGCCGGCGGGATTGTTACGGGAACCGATCACCGGGATATCGCGCGCGCAGGCGGCGGTGATTACGCGGAGCGAACAGGTCAAACTGGAGCAAATCGAGGATCTTGTTCGACAGATTCAGGATTTACACCCTGGGATCGCGATCGGTGTGGCGGCCAATCGACATCCCTGCGTGCGCCTGTTGCGGGAGCCGGAAATGCCGACCGAGGCGCTGGCGGGCAAAAAAGTTTTCGCCTTCTGCGGGATCGGAAATCCGGAGCCGTTTTATCGGCAGTTGCGACAGTATGGGGCCGAACTGGTGGGGACGGTGACTTTCGACGATCATCACGATTATTCGGATGCTGAGGTTTATTCGCTGTATGATCAGGCCGAGTCGGTGGGGGCGGAACTGATGCTGACGACGCAGAAGGACTGGGTCAAGTCGGCCCTGCTGAGTCTGGAAGGGCGGTCGGTACATTTTGGATATCTTCCGATGGAACTGGTACTGATCGAGGGAGCGGATATAATACGGGGCTTGATTCGGGACTGTGTCGGCGGACCGGCACAACAACAGGGATCGATGTGATGTACGAACGATGGCTTAATCAGGTAACGCATCTGGGGACCCCGAAGGTCCTTCTGGTCGGGGATTATATTCTGGACAGTTATGTCTATGGCGATGCTGAGCGGATCAGTCCGGAGGCGCCGGTGGCGGTGTTGAAGGTTGTCGATCGGCAGTTTCGCTGCGGAGGGGCGGGATCCGTCGCGGCCGATATCGCAGCGCTGGGGGGGCGACCGTTATGCGTGGGCGTCGTCGGGCGGGATGAGAATGCGGACCGGCTGCGGGCGATGTTGACCGAGGTTGGAGCGGATGTGACGGCGCTGTTTTCGGTGAATGACCGGCCGACGACGAGTAAGCAGCGGTTGATCGGACTGGCGCAACATCGACACCGGCAGCAATTGTTGCGGATTGACGAGGAGTCGGACGAACAGCTGGGGGCGGATGAGAATGCCCGACTTTTGGAGGCCTATCGACAGTATTTGAGTCAGTCCGACATCGTATGCCTGCAGGATTATCGAAAGGGAGTGCTGACGGAGGATCTGTGCCGAACGATGATCCAGTTGGCCAAAGAGCGGGGCAAACGCGTGCTGGTCGATCCACCGCTGGGTCGGGACTATGGAAAATTCACGGGGGCCTGTCTGATTACGCCGAATCGCAAAGAGGCGGGAATGGCGGCGGGCATGGTTGTGGAGACGCTTTCGGATGCCGAACGGGCGGCGGCAATTTTGCAGGAACGACTCCGATTGGAAGCGGCGGTGATCACGCTGGACAAGGAGGGTGCGTGGTTGAAGACGGCCGAGCGGAGCGAGCATGTGCCGACGATCCCCCGGATGGTGTATGATGTTACGGGGGCGGGGGACATGGTGCTGGCGATGCTGGCTATGGCGATCGCGGCGGGGAACGATTTTTCGACAGCCGTTCAACTGGCGAATATCGCCGGCGGACTGGAGGTGGAAAAATTCGGCACGGCAACGGTGAGCGTGGATGAGATCGTCAACGAGATTCTCAGTCGCAGCCGGGGACAGCGAGGAAAGATCCGCCAAATGCCGGCGCTGGCGAATGATTTGAATTACCATCGCCAGCAGAAGCATCGGATTGTGTTTACCAACGGCTGTTTCGATGTCCTGCACCGGGGGCATATCGAGTACCTTCGATTCTGCAAACAACAGGGCGATATTGTCGTGTTGGGCCTCAACAGCGATTCTTCCGTCCGGCAGATCAAGGGTCCGACGCGGCCGATCAACAATCAGCATGATCGGGCGGCGGTACTGGCGGGGCTGGAATCGGTGGACTACATCATCGTGTTCGAGGAGCCGGATCCGCTTTCGTTGATCCGCCAGGTTCGGCCTGACATCCTGGTCAAGGGGGCCGACTGGGCCGAAAAAGGCGTTGTGGGGCGAGAATTCGTCGAATCGTACGGAGGTTCGGTGGTGTTGGCGCCGCTGGTCGATGGCAAGAGCTCCACGGCGACCATCCAGAAAATCCAATCTTTATCGATCGGGACAAAGGCGAACGAACCACGAGGGACAACCGGGGGCTAAAAGGAGACAGGCATGAAGAATAAGGCGGTATTTCTCGATCGGGACGATACGCTGATCGAGGATCCGGGATACATCAGCCATCCCAGTCAGGTCAAGCTATTGCCGGGAGTCAGCGAGTCCCTGATCGAGTTACACAAGCTCGGTTATCTGCTGGTGGTGACGACCAATCAATCCGCGGTGGCGCGGGGGATGGTGACCGAGGATGGATTGGCGAAGATTCATCATCAGCTTGAGATGTTGCTGGGCAATGAGGGAGCGCATCTGGACAGGATTTACTATTGCCCGTTTCACCCGAACGGCGTCGTGCCAGAGTATCGCAAGGAAAGCGATCTTCGCAAGCCGAGCCCGGGGATGATCCTGAAGGCGGCAGAAGAGATGGAGATCGACCTGGAACGATCCTGGGCGGTGGGGAACTCCTATCGGGATATCGAGGCGGGGGTCCGGGCGGGTTGTAAGACGATCCTCATTCGATCGGCGGCGCGGCCTGTGACGGGGACAGCGTCGGATCCGACGCCGTTTCAAACGGCGGTGAACATCAAGGAGGCGGTAAACATCATCAAGATGTACGACCGGCAGCATCATGTGGGAGGCGACTCAAGGGAAGAAGGGAGCCGGTCGGTGCTCGCAGCGGCGGCGGTCCAGTCGTCGATGACTCCGACGCGTGCAGCCGTTCCAGTTGCCCCGGCGACCGGAAACGAGCCGGATGCCGCGGAGAAGCGGATGACGCCGACGGCGCCGTCCAAACCGAAAGTCCCCGAGGTCCAACCGGCCGAAGAAGCAAAGGCCGGCGTCAACCAGAAAATTCAAACGCAGGAAGCTCGGCATGCTTCGGCCGAAGCGCCAGAGGCCTCGGAGACGGCGGGAAATCGGACCGAGGCACTGCTGGAGGAAATTCTGCGGCAGTTACGGGCGTCGCGACGAGAATCGTTGTTTGACGAGTTTTCCTTTTGGAAATTTCTGTCGGGGGTTCTGCAGGTTGTGGTGGTATTTTGTCTGTTGTTGAGTTTGTATTTTCTGTTGGGGCAGACACCGCCGAAAATGGATGCGGTGCACCTGAGCGTGCAATATGCGATGGTCGTGCAACTGATGGTGGTGGCGTTTTTCCTGATGCGGGATCGGAAGTAGGGGACGGTGATGGCCCGCGAACGGATCATGGTCTGGCTTCCGTCGCCGATGGGGGACGCGATATTGTCCGGGCCGGCATTGCGAGCGATTCGGCGGAGGTTTGTCTCGGCGGACATCGCGTTTGCGGGCGAAACAATCATACGGGAAGTGCTGGCGGGAAATCCCTGGTGCGACGAGTGGATCGAACTTCGGCGCAACCCGCTGGCGTTTGCGGGACGACTGGCGGCCGGACGATTTGACCGAGCGATTCTGCTGAAGAATTCATTCGGATCGGCGTTGACGGTCCGGTTGGCCCGGATTCGGGAGCGGATCGGGTATGATCGCGAAGGGCGAGGAATTTTCCTGACTCAACGGATCCAGCCACTACGGGATACGAAGGGGAGTTTCGCTCCGCAGTCGATGATCGATTATTATCTGGGGATCGCAGGGGCCCTGGGAGCGGATGTGTCCGATCGGCGAATGGAGTTGTTTATGGAACCGGAAGCATCCAAGTCGATGCTGGCCAAGTTGCCGATTGCCGCGACGGCGGGCGGACCACTGGTGATTCTGGTTCCGGGAGGGGGCTTCGGACCAAGCAAGTGCTGGCCGGCGGAGCGATATGCGGCGGTTGCAGATATTTTGGCGCATCGGTATGGGGCGAGAGTGGCGGTATCCGTGGCTCCAAATGCGATGGAGAAGCGAATTGGAGAACAGATTGTTTCGTTGGCGAAAACGAAGGTCTATTCTCTGACGGAAACACCGTTGACTCTGGCGGAATTGAAGGCGCTGTTCGCGGAGGCGGACCTGGTAATCGCCAATGATACGGGGCCTCGGCATATCGCGATCGCGCTGAAGCGGAAGGTGATTACGCTGTTCGGGCCGAACAATCCGGCCTGGACACAAACGGGATATCCGGATGAGATTCAACTGGTCGGACAAGGGCCCTGTGTGCCCTGCGAGAAACCGGCCTGTCGCGAGTCGTCGCACTTTTGTATGGAGTCGATCCCCGTCGAGGCGGTCTGCTCAGCCGCGGATCGGATGCTGGAGGGGTGGAGGCGATGACACAGGGGCGGTTCGAACGATTGGGCGAAGGTGTGTATGTAGATCCTGGATATGCAGAATCGTTTCGCTCGCTTGGTTTAACGACGGTCGAAGAGATGTTTCGATTTGAGGGCGGCGTCCGATTAAATAAGGATAATCTGTCGCCGGATCGGAGCCGGCTTCGGTTTGAGATCCCCGCGCCGGCGGCGACGCTGTTTTTGAAACGGTATAATCGGACACCTGTTTTACGGCAGATTCGCAACTGGATGGAAAGCGGCCGGCGGGTGAGTACGGCGGATCGGGATCGAATGCCGGGCGAGATTCTGGCGACGGCGGGGATCGCGACGCCACAGGTCGTGGCGTTTGGGGCCGAATGGGGAAGGGTTTTCGAACAACGTAGCTTTGTCGTTACCCGGATGCTGGAGGGGGCCGAGGCGCTGGAACGAAGGATGCCGCAGGCATGGAATCCCCGCGGAGGATCGGCGGCGGAACGACGGGCGTTTGTGGAAAAGCTGGCGGATTTTGTACGGCGATTTCACGCGACCGGGTACTGCCATCGGGATTTGTATCTGGCACATGTGTTTTGCGATGCGGCGGAACGGTTGTATATGATCGACCTGCAGCGGGCCTTTCAGCCGCGATGGTGTCGGTGGCGATGGCGGATCAAGGATCTGGCCGAATTACATTATTCGGCGCCGGGAGAAGTCGTTTCATGCAGCGATCGAATTCGGTTTTTTCTGCGGTATGTAGGACGGAAACGATTGACCCGGCTGGACCGGTGGCGGATTGCACGAATTCGGGCCAGGGCCTGGCGGATGGCGGATCATGATTTTCGGCATGGGCGCGAAGCGCCCTTCGCGCGGTGAGAACCCATGATGCGAACCATAGCCCTGATTATTGAACGAACGGATGTATCGCTGGGCGGAGCGGAACGGTCGATCCTCGAGTTGACCGAGGCCCTGCGGAGAGCGAATGTGCAGGTCACGCTGCTTACGGCCTCAGGGGAGGAAAGCGAAGGGACGATTCCGTTGTGCGGGTCCGGACCGGGACGCGTTTCGTTTGCGAGATTCGAGAAGGCCCTGATCCGGCATCTGGCTGAGTATGAATACGATATTGTGCACAGTACCCTGCCGTTTTCCTTTTGCGATGTCTATCAGCCGCGAGGAGGGAGCTATCCGGAGGCGATGTTGCGAAATGCCGCCAGTTATCGGAATCCGAAGATGCGGGTATGGAAACGATGGACGGGGTGGCTGAACTGGCGACGAACGAGTCTGATGCGGGCCGAACGACTGCTGTGCCGGAGGTGTGAGGGAACGACCCTTGCGGCGTTATCGGAATATGTGCGGGATCAGTTCGTGCGACATTACGGCGTGCCGGAAGAACGGATTGCGGTCATTCCCAACGGAGTCCAGTTGCATCCGTCCGTGGAATCGGCGAAAATCACGGAGTTCCGCGGGCGAGTTCGGTCGCAATCCGATGTGGCGGAAGGCGAGGATCCGGCGATCTTTCTGTTTGCGGCCAACAATTTCCGGCTCAAAGGGCTGGGACCGTTACTGGAAGCCGTGAAACGGGCATCCTCATGGCCAAGCGCTCGGCCGATCGTAATCGCAGTGGCGGGATCGGGCAATCCGGGATCCTATCTTCAGAGGGCCCGACGATTGGGGATCGGCGGACGGGTGGTCTTCTTAGGACCGGTTGCGGATATGCAGGCGGCGATCGCAGGGTGCGACACGGCGGTGTTGCCGACATATTACGACCCAGCGTCTCGGTTTATTCTGGAGGCGCTGGCGGCAGGACGGCCTGTCATTACGACGCGGTACAATGGGGCGGCCGAACGGATTGAACACCAGCGGCATGGCGTTGTTCTCAAGGATCCGGGAGAGATCGAGACGCTGGCGACAGCGCTGATTCGGTTATCGCATCCGGATCTGGTGCGGCAGATGTCCGGGGCGATTGTTGAGGACGGTTTGCGTGAGGCGGTGTCAATTGATCGACATGCCGAACAACTGACAGAGGTGTACGAAACGATTTATCACGGGATACAGAAGCATGGTTGAGTGGCTGGGGTTGATTGTCGGCGCCTATCTGCTGGGAGCAGCTTCTTTTGGATTTCTGATCGCTCGAGCGTATGGAATCGATCTGCGAACAGTTGGGTCCGGCAATATTGGGGCGACGAATCTGGGGCGAGCGCTGGGGCGCAAATGGGCGGTCGCGTGTTTTATTCTGGATGCCATGAAGGGATTGGTTCCGATGCTGGCGGCACAATGGGTGATCGGAACGGGGACTCCGACGGCATGGGAACTGTTTGGCTGGATCGTCGTGGGTTGCGCGGCGATTGTGGGGCATATATTTCCGGTGTATCTGGGATTTCGCGGGGGAAAAGGGGTGTCGACGGGATTGGGCGTGGTGCTGGGATTGTATCCCTATTTTACCTATCCGGGATTGCTGGCTTTCGGAGTGTGGGGCTTGACCCTGATGATCGGCAGATATGTATCCCTGGCGTCTATTCTTGCAGCCGGTGGATTCCCGGTAATATTTGTCATATTAATTGTCATTGTGCCGGAATGGACGCTTGAACAGTTATGGCCGCTGTTGCTGGTTGCCGTGGTCATGGCCGGAGTTGTGGTCGGCCGGCATTCGGAAAATATCCGGCGATTGTTGGCCGGTCAGGAATCCAGGATGGGTCAGCGGTGACACAGAATAGGGCCCGGCTTCAAGCGGGTTTTAAGGCAACCTTGTCGGCACGGGGACCTTTCTCACCCTGGACGACTTCGAAAACAACGATATCCCCCTCGTTGAGGGTTTTCAGGTCCCGGTCGGCGAAGCTGGTATAATGGACGAAGACATCGGGATTGCCGTTGAGGGCGATAAAACCGTATCCCTTTTTCTTATCGAACCACTTGACCGTTCCTTCCACCATGGAGATTACCTTTCCGGGAATTCCGTTTAGGCCTGTGACGGAAAACAAAATGGCAAGAGACACCGTTCGAAATCGGGCTATGTGCCGGAAACCAGCTTCTGTTTGAGGACGCGGCCCATTTTGAATTTGACGGTGCGTTTTGTCGGCACCGAAACCCGTTGCAGGGTTTTGGGGTTCTGCGCGGTACGGGAGGCGCGAGTACGACATTCAAAGACGCCGAAGTCCCGAAATTCGAGCCGATTGTCTTTGGCAAGCTCGCTGATAATCTCATCCAGGAAGGACTGGACGATTCGTTTGACCACGACTCGCTTGGCTTGCGTGGTCTCCGCAATTCGATCGATAAGTTCTTTCTTGGTAATGGTCGCCATCGGCTACCTCAAAAGTAAAATCGTATATAAAACCGTCATGATTGAAGAACCGGACGCTTTTGAAACCACTTTCCAATTCCATCGCAAATCACTATAGGGCAAAGACTTCGGATCATCAAGGATTTTTCGACATTTTTTTTTACAGATTCAAAAGGCGGCCATTTTCGGAAAAATTCCCCTGTTGGGGGGTCGAGTCGGCCGATAATCCTACAGACGGTTATCTTTCAAAGGCAAGATCAGGAAACCTTCGTCCGGAAACGGTTTTCGCTTGACCGGAAGGACGGATTTGAAGATCATATTTGGTTCTACATCCAACGGGATCGCGAGCATGACGGAAACCAAAAACGAGAAAGCGGCAACAACCACCCGCGTGGACGGATTGTACTCCACGCTGGAGTGGATGATTTCGGCGTTCTGCTACACGCTGGTCTTTATCGTTTTCGAGATGCAGGCCTATACGATTCCCACGGGCAGCATGGCCGACACGCTGAAGGGCGCGCATTTCCGTTTGCGGTGCGAACAATGCGCGTATCCGTACGATTATGATTTTCTCCCGGAAGCATACCGACTGGATCGCAATCAGACGCCGGGGGTCAACGAAGAAGTCAAACCGGGCAGCCCGCGGTGTCCGAGTTGCGGATATTTTCGGCAAACGGGGCAGCGGGTGCCGGTCGTCAAGGGGGACCGAATCTTCGTCCTCAAGAGCGTCTATCAGTTCATCGAGCCGAAACGATGGGATGTGGTGGTGTTCAAGAATCCGACGAATCCGGGAGAGAACTACATCAAGCGGATGATCGCCGGTCCGGGCGAGACGCTGGAGATCATCGACGGAGATATCTATATCAATGGTCGGATCCAGCGCAAGCCGCCGAAGGTGCAGGACGAATTGTGGATGCCGGTGTATGATAACGATTATCAACCGGCTCGGCCAAACGAACCCTTTTTCAATCGACATACCTGGTCACAGCCCTTCCGAAATGCCGGAACATCGGCGTGGAATCTGGCCGCCCGCGGTCCGACGGTCTTTTCGCTGGACAGCACGGGTCCGCAGATCCACCGGATCGAGTATGATCCAACCGTAGGCAACGATTTTCGGGCCACCTATGCGTATGATTATCCGAGGGATTACCCGCTGATGCCGATCTGCAGCGATCTGCGGATCCAGTTTGTCGCGTCCCTGGAACCGTCGTCGATCGTTGTCGCCCAATTGGCCAAATATGGGGCAGTCTATCGGGCGTGGATTTCCGCTGACGGAAGAGTCCGCATTACGCAAACGGGATTGAAGGATGTTCCCGAGACTCTGGTGGAAGGATCCTTTCCGAGCTGGATTGTTGAATCGGTTTCGATTTCGTTTGCGAATGCGGATCATCGCCTATGGCTAACGGTGGGCGATAACGAATGGGGTTATGAATTTCCGACCGAGGCCGGATCAATGGGCACGCCTAAAGCGGGAATGCCCGGAGCGGCGATCGAAGGGGCGGGAACGATCCGGCTTTCGCATATCCGGTTATCGCGAGATATTCATTATGTGTCGGGGCAACGGGCGAGCCGGGCGATGGAAGGCAAACCCTTCACGCTGGACAAGGACGAATTTTTCGTCTGCGGAGACAACAGCCCCAACAGCGCCGATGCCCGGGTGTGGCCGTCGCCGGGATTGGGAAACGGCAAGGAGTATCGGGCAGGAACGGTGCCCCGCGATTACTTAGTGGGCAAGGCGTTTTTCGTGTATTGGCCGGGACCCTATCGGCCGTGGAATGGGACCGGGTTGGCGGATTCGATGGAACGAACGCCCTTGGGGCGGATCGGCAAAATGCTGTTGAATGTGCCGTGGGTTGACGGGATGAAGATCATCTACGGCGGACATGAATCGTTGACCCCTTATCCCGCTTCGGAATCGGCCCGCCATGATGGATGAAGAACGCGCGATATTGTTTCCGGAGGCGTACCCGCACCGGCGGCGGAGCCAGACGCTGGAGGGTTTAGTCAATACGCTGGAGTGGATGCTGATTGCGCTGATCCTGGCGTTTGTGTTCCGGGCGTTCGTGATGGAGGCGTTTCGAATTCCCACCGGCAGCATGGCCGAGACCCTGCGGGGACAGCATTTTCATTTGCGGTGTCTGAACTGCGGATATCCCTTCGATCTGGGGCCGAGGGGTGAAGGGGGCTGGCCGGCGGGGAATTGTCCGAATTGCGACACGGAGGTCCCGGCCGAATCGGTGGTCACGATTTCCAACGGGGATCGAATCCTGGTGGCCAAATGCCTGTACCAGTTCATCGAGCCGAACCGGTGGGATGTCGTGGTGTTTAAGAATCCGCTCAATCCGCAGGAGAATTATATTAAGCGATTGATCGGACGGCCCGGGGAACAAGTCGAGATTGTCGATGGGGATATCTACATCGACGGCCGAATCGCCCGCAAGCCGCCGAAGGTACAGGAAGAGTTGTGGATGCCGGTGTATGAAAACGACTACCAGCCGTCGGAAGGGGCTCTGCGTCGCGAAACGGCAGATCGTCCGCGGGGACGAAATGCGATGCGTCGTCGCCAGCGAGCGCCCTTCGAGAATCTGGAGGGATCACAATGGAACCTGGCAGCGGAAGGTCCCACGGTGTTTTCCCTGGCCGGACAGGATGAAACAATCCATGTGTTGCAGTACAACCCTCCGTCGGGAAAAGATTTTCGGACGGTGTATGGATACAATGAGGCCTATCTGAATCAGGGGATGCCCCGGTGCAGCGATCTGATGGTTCGGGCGACGGCCTTTTTCCATGACTCCAAGAGTATGATCGGGGCCGAGCTGAAAAAAGAGGGGATTATCTATCGCGGTTTTGTCCGAAGGGACGGGACCATGGAGATCGGACGGATGGAGGGTTCCGAGTATCAGATGATCGACGATTATCAATCGGCGGCGATCCGTGAGGGGTGGCCGGTGTCGTTTGAATTTTCGGTGGTGGATCGGGAGGTCATCCTGACGGTTGGACGGCATCGATTACGCTACGATCTGGGTCGCGGGCGGGAACTGGCAGGCAAGGTCAATCCGGACGAACAATCTCTGGTTCGGATTCTCGGTTCCGGCACGATGACCCTGCGGCATATCGGGGTCTTTCGCGATCTGTATTATATCGACGACCATGTGATGCGGGCCGGAGAAGGAAATCCGTTTACGCTGGGGGCGGACGAATATTTCGTCTGTGGGGATAACAGCCCCAACAGTTTGGATGCCCGACTGTGGGCGGTGGAGGGGCAAGGGAATAACGGACACAAATATCGGATGGGGGTTGTTCCGCGGGATTATATGATGGGTAAGGCGTTTTTTGTGTATTGGTCCAACGCCTTTCGGCCGGCGGCCAACCTGCCCCCGATGATCCCCAACCTCAGCGAGATCGGCTTTATCGTCGGCGGTACGCCGGGATCGAATTAGGATATAGGGTTTCGGCGTAAGGATATAGTTGTCGGGGCGGCCTCCCGTGGCCGCCCGGACTCCGAAGGAGTCCAACCCGAATAGCCCCGGATGAAATCCGGGATCGGATTTTCTCTCTATTTTTCAGTACCCCGAACGGGGTCCAACGAGTCCTGTCCATCCTGTTAATCCTGTCCCAATCCCCCTTGGCAGGTCGGAATCAATCGATTTACCCAGAACGAATCGCCCACCTAAATCCTAACCCCTGAATACTAAATCCTGTTTTATATTTTACACACCTTTTACTTGACAATTCCCGCCCGTCATGGTACAATATTGTCGAAAATCGGATCATCGGTTGGATTTTTGGAGAGATTTCCGGGTTCAGGAAGGAGCGGCATGAAAACCAATTCCCACAATAACGGCTTTTCCCCCGTCGGGGTGATTCTTTGCACATTTCTTGCCTTCTCGGCCATGGTCTGCGCCGGCACCTACTCTGGCGGCTCCGGCACGGCCGACAACCCCTACAAAATCTCTACGAAGACCGACCTTCTTGCTTTGGCAGCAACCCCGGCCGACTATGGAAAAAGCTTCATCCTCACAGCCGACATTGATTTGAATGGTCAAATCTTTACATCAGCACTTATTGCTCCGGATAGTTCAAGTAGTTCGGACTATGATGGAATTGCGTTTACAGGGAACTTCGACGGAAATGGGCACAAAATCGTTAACTGGACCATTAATGGTGGATATAATGATTATCTGGGTTTATTCGGACAGATCGGCACTATCCAAACATCAGGATTGGTTAAGAACCTCGGAGTAGACTCTTTTTCCATCACATCACGCTCCTATAAGGTCGGCGGTCTGTGCGGAGCAATATATCTTGATTCTACGATCAGCCATTGTTACGCAAATGGAACAATAGAGAACAGTGGATATTATGTTGGTGCATTGTGTGGATATAATCAATCCGGCACCATCGTACAGAGTTACGGCTCTGGAACCGTTTATGGGTGGTATGAAGTTGGGGGGCTCTGTGGATACAATCAGTCGGGTACTATTGGCCAGAGTTTTGCTATCGGCAAGGTCGACGGTTGGCAGGATGCGGGCGGTTTGTGTGGTGGAAATTCGGGTCCGATCCTCCAGAGTTTCGCTACCGGTGCGGTAACGGGCATGCGTACAATCGGCGGTTTGTGTGGTCACAATTGGTATGGATCAATTACCGAAAGTTATTCCACGGGTCATGTAAAGGGGTATGACACAGAAATCGGTGGCTTGTGTGGATATAACTATCTTGATAGCTCAATAACCCGCAGTTTTTGGGATATCGAAACATCTGGGCAGTTGATAAGCGCAGGTGGGATAGGAAAGACCACTGTTGAGATGAAGGATCTGCCAACATTTTTAAATGAAGGCTGGGATTTTGTCAATATTTGGTGGTTGCCGACAAATGACTATCCTCAATTAATGTGGAGAGGAGGTTATTCCGGGGGATACGGAACATCCGTTGATCCATATCGAGTCTCCAAGATAGCAGATTGGCAAAAGTTGATTGCATCATCTTCGGATTGGGATAAGTCTTTTATCCTTGTCAGCGATATTGACTTTAGTGGTGTCAATCTGACACCTGTTGCACCCGATAATGATTCAACCGATTATCCATTGTTATATTTTCAAGGGACACCATTTTCCGGAGAGATCGACGGCAGAGGCCATGTCCTACGAAATGTCGTTATCCAGCGACCAAACCAAGATTATGTTGGCCTATTCGGGTGTTATAGTCCTTCCGCAAAAGTGGACAACCTTACATTGGATAATGTTACGATTCGCGGACGATATTTTGTGGGAGGATTGGTTGGAAGAAATGTATCTGGTACTATTATATCGTGTAAAATATCAGGTTCAATAATGGGTACAGAAGCTGTCGGAGGAGTGGTTGGTGGCAACGAAGGTATCGTTCAGTCTTGTCAAACAATCGGTACTCTTATTGGAGAAGGTGTTGTGGGGGGAATAACTGGACGAGGTTGTCCCACTTTCCGTTGATCGTTTGCGGTCCGGGCCGGTGACGGTACTCTACGCGACGGCGTGGTCGGTGTCAATTCCGACCTCCAACGCCGTCTTCAATTTTTCAATCTCCTGATAGCCATGCACCCGATGGAA
>JAAYVQ010000233.1 GCA_012517095.1 Phycisphaerae bacterium
CGTTCGCAAATCGGCCGAGCAAAACGACTGTGCGATCCTCGATCCCGGCCTGGGTGCCGAGGTCCTGGTGCGTTTTCTCCAGCGACGAAACCTCCGGCCGGAGCAGATTCTTCTTACCCACGGCCACATCGACCACATCGCTGGCGTTGAGGTCCTTCGCCGCCAGTACCCCGGTATTCCCGTCGCGATCCACCGCGCCGATGCGAACATGCTCGGGGACTCGGAGACCAACCTGTCGCTAATGCTGGGCCAGCCCTTCGAGACGGCCGCAGCCGAACGGATCCTCGAAGAAGGCGACCTCGTCGAGGCCGCCGGCGTGCCGCTGCGCGTCCTGCATACACCCGGCCATACCCCCGGCGGGATCTGTCTGCATTGTCCCGAGGAAAAGACCGTCTTCGTCGGCGACGCCCTCTTTGCCGGCTCGATCGGCCGCACGGATTTCCCCGGCGGCGATTACGGCCAACTCATCAACGCCATCCGCACCAAGTTGCTGACCCTGCCCCCCGAAACGATCGTCTATAACGGCCACGGTCCTGCGACCACCATCGGAGCCGAGGCCGAAGATAATCCCTACCTGGCGTAAACCGGCCTCTCGACATCCGGAATAGATCGTCTATTATGCAGTGATACTGCGGATTGGACGATTATTCTTGTTCAGATAGATCCACATAACAGTCGATAATGAATTGACAGGAAGAAGCGGATCGTCTATTCTGCAAAAGCTTTGCAAATTAGACGATGTATGAGGACTCAATATGTACTGGAAACGAACGATTGAGCGGTATCTGTCGTCGGTGTCCCGGCAGTTTCCCGTGGTCCTGGTAACGGGAGCCCGGCAGGTCGGTAAAACTACGGTTCTGGAACGACTCAGCCGTCGCAACAGGACCTATGTCACCCTGGATGATCCCCGCGTGTTGTCGGTGGCCCGTGAGGATCCCGCCCTGTTTTTCGAGCGATTTTCCCCGCCGCTGTTGATTGACGAGATTCAGTACGCCCCGCACCTGCTGTCCTATATCAAGATGCGGGTCGATCGGGATCGAAAGCCCGGTCAGTTCTGGCTGACCGGTTCCCAACAGTTTCACCTGATGAAGCATGTTTCCGAATCATTGGCTGGCCGCGTCGGGATCGTCTCGCTGTTGGGATTGTCGCGGGCGGAGCTGGAACGCCGGCCGGAAACATCAAAACCATTTGTCCCGGAACCGGCGGCCAAAAGCAACGGAACGGCCGCCCGTAAACCGTCGTTGCAGGAGGTGTATCGGCGTATCTGGCGCGGGTCGTTCCCCGCCATTGCCCTTCATCCTCGGGTCGATCGCGACCTGTTCTACGGTTCCTACATCCAGACCTACCTGCAGCGGGATGTGCACGAACTGGCGCGGGTGGGCGATCAGGCCGCCTTTTTTCGATTCCTGCGGGCCTCGGCCGCACGGACCGGCCAGATGTTGAACATGACCGACCTGTCCCGCGACGCGGGCGTGGCCCCCAATACCGCTAAAAGCTGGTTGTCGATCCTGCAGGCGTCCGGAATGGTCTATCTCCTGGAGCCGTACCATTCGAATCTGACCAAACGGTTGGTCCGAACGCCCAAACAATACTGGCTTGATACCGGCCTGTGTGCCTACCTAACCGAATGGAACAGTCCGCAGACGCTGGAAGCCGGGGCCATGTCCGGGGCGATCCTGGAGACCTGGATCATCGGCGAGCTACTCAAGAGTTATTGGCACAACGGCCTTCGAGCGCCGTTCTATTATTATCGCGACAAGGACCAGAAGGAAATCGACCTGCTCGTCGTCCGCGATGGAACGGCCTGGCCGGTGGAAATCAAAAAGACCGCCTCGCCGACCTCCGACGATGTCCGTCATTTTTCGGTCCTGGACGCACTGAAGATGCCGATCGGCCCCGGCGGCGTGATCTGCCTGTGTGGCGAATCTCTGCCTCTGTCGAAACAGGTCCGTTCGATCCCGATCGGCGAGATCTGATCGGACCCGCAAGTCAGCAGGGGTTATCGAGTCGTAAAATATCGCCGGTTGCCTGGGAGGATTCATGGATAAAGAGTTGGAAAAGCCGAAAAGGTCCCATCGCCTCTGGTGGATCGTTGCCGGAGTGGTCGTGTTGACAGCGGCGATTGTGGCCTTGTTGTGGCTGAATGGACAGAGGCGCCTCCAGCGCAAGATCGAAGCCCTTCACGCCAAGGGCTTCCCCATCACCTTCGAAGAGATCGAACAAAAACGCCGCCTGCCCCCCGGCACCCCCAACGCCGCCGACCTCTACCAGCAGGCCTTCGATGCCTATCAACAACCCTCGGCTCAGGATATGCCGTTATTGCCCTATGTTGGTTCGGCAAAATTGCCTGAGCCGGGAGTTCCCTTGTCAGAAGAAATGGTGGCGGCGATCAGTCGATTTGTGGAGGCCAACCGACAAACCCTTACACTGCTGAAACAAGGCGTAACGATTCCCGATTGTGCTTTTGCGCCGAAAAACTTGAAGCCATTTCCATTTCCGCCGTATTCGAGCTCATTTAAAGTTTATGGGTATCTATGGGAACTTGAAAGTGTTCTCTGTATCGAAAGAAAGGATTACGAAGGCACTTTAAACAATATTCAAGACAATATTCGATACGGGGATTCCTTGAAACGCTACCCATATTTCGTGGATTATTTAAATTATTCAGGTGTCCATCTTCGTAATATCAGGATCATGGAACGGATTTTGAATTCGCAGCAGGTAGAAGAGAGAATCTTAGACGAAATGAATCGTTGCCTCGACTATCCTCTTTCGCCACAGATTGTCGAAGATGCTCTTCGAGACGAACTGCCTTCGCTGTTGGAAATCCAAAGCGATCCTTCGTCTTGGACGGGTTCGAACAGCTTATTTTCGAATAAGGCAGCGCAATCGAATATCGTAGAGTGTCTGGATATCATTGAGGAGTTAATTACAGCACATTCTTATGGTCATCCGGAACGATTCCGTAGGATTCAGGTCGTAAGAAAGAAGATCAATGGGATGACATCCTTTTTCCATCCTGTCTCCACGATGGAAATTCCTTCACTGACACTAACCTGTAGAATGAATTTGCAGATTGAAGCTGGGTTTGACTCGGTACGAATTAGCATTGCGATTGAACGGTTTCGCTTGGAAACAGGAAAACTTCCCGAACGACTGGAGGAACTAACGCCAAAGTACATGGAAAAGGTTCCCATCGACCCCTTCGATGGACAACCGCTTCGGTTTAAGCGTTTAGAAAAGGGCTATGTCATCTACTCGATTGGCGAAGACGGCAAAGACGACGGCGGAAAGATGAAAAAATACGGTGAAGAAAATTTCGATTACCCCTTCACCGTCCACCGGTAGGGGGTTGCGGAAAAACGGCGAGCCGCTATACTGCCCGCCATGATGCGATGGATCGGATCAGCATGGAAGCTGGCCTGGCGGCTGTTTCGGCGGCATGGAGTGTCGTTCGGGTCGGGGATCCTCGCTTGCCTTGCGGCCTATCTGGCCCTCAGTTACGCGATGGAGCCGGTCTCGCGAAGTGAATATTGCGGTGGTGCCTGTCACGAAATGAATATCTCCTACCAGTCCTGGGAAATCTCCCGCCACGGCCACAACCCCAGCGGCAACCGCACCGACTGCATCGACTGCCACCTCCCGCCCAAGGAGCAGTTCATCCGCCATGTCGTCGCCAAGGGTTACGCCGGGGCCAAAGACCTCTACATGCACAAGTTCGGCCCGGAGTACGACCGCGAGGCAATGCGGAAAGAGGTCCTGGCCGCGATGGAAAACAAGACCTGCCTGCATTGCCATGACAACCTGCTGGCCCGAGCCCGTTCGGCCGCGCTGGAATCCCATCGCTCGTCGATCGCCCAGCCGGATGTCGAAGAATTCCGCTGCGTCACCTGCCACGAAGACGCCGGCCATATTCGAAACAGCGTTCTGTTTCCAGAAGACTCTACGATCCAATAGTCAATCGCTATCGATGCTCGGAGGTGTACCATGAAGAGGAACGGATGGATGAGTTGTTCGGCGATTCTGACAGTAACCGCAATCGTTTGTGCCCAGCAGCCAGCAGAAAATAAACCACCCGCTGTGGCCCTTAAAGAGTATCGGATCGACCGCAGCATTACCGCCGACGCGCGGGAGTGCATCGACTGCCACGCCAAGGACAGCCCCGGCATCGTCGCCGACTGGTCCGACAGCCGCCACGCCCATGCGAACATCACCTGCCTCGATTGCCACACCGCCGGCCCGGCCGACGCCGATGTCAGCCAGTCGCATTTCCAGTACGACAAGACCCCCGTCAGCACGATCGTTTCGCCGCGCGATTGCTCTCGCTGCCATCCGGCCGAGGCCGCCGAGTATTCCCGCAGCAAGCACGCCAACACGCTGGCGATCATGTGGAAGATCGACTTGTGGATGAACAAAGGCGCTAACAACGCCGTCGAGCGAGTCACCGGCTGCTATCACTGCCACGGTTCGACCGTCAAGATCAACAACGGCGTCTTTGATCCGGATACCTGGCCGAATGTCGGCGTTGGCCGACAGAATCCCGACGGCAGTCTCGGCAGTTGTTCAAGCTGTCACACGCGGCACAAGTTCTCCATCGCCGAGTCCCGCAAGCCCGAGGCCTGCGGCCAGTGCCACCTCGGCCCCGACCATCCGCAGATCGAGATCTACGAAGAGTCCAAACACGGAGCGATCTACCACGCCGAGGGTGATTCCTGGAAATGGACCAGTGCCCCCGGCGCCTGGACGGCCGGCGTTGATTACCGCACGCCGAGCTGCTCGGTCTGCCACATGTCCGCCGTCCGCGATATCCCCGGCACGCATGATGTCACCGAACGACTGGCCTGGGAAACACAGGCCCCGCTGACGGTTCGTCCGGCCGACTTCGCGGCCTTCCCCGCCAAGACCGACCACAAGGCCGAGCGGGCCAAGATGGAAAAGGTCTGTCTGGCCTGCCACTCCGCCGCCTGGACCAAAGGCCACTTCGATCACCTCGACAAGGCCGTCGCCAACTACAACGAGGTCTATTACAAACCGATCAAGGCCGTCGTCGATTTGCTCTACGACAAAACACTCCTCAGCAAAGACCAGCCCTTCGACGAGGAGATCGAAATCGAAATGTACGAGTTCTGGCACCACGAAGGCCGCCGTGCCCGCTTCGGCGCGGCGATGATGGCCCCGGACTATGCCTGGTGGCACGGCTTCTACGAACTGAAAAAACGCGGCATGATGATCGAGCACATGGCCGACGAACTCGTTGAATCCGGCAAGCCCGCCAAACGGTTCAACCTTAAAGGCACCGGCGGCGAGACCACTCCGCCCCCGGGAATCCAAAAGTAATTCAACCGTCTCGTTTCAGCTCATATCGGCGATTCACAAGTCGCTTAGTCAAAGTGCGTCTCTCGGCGTTGTTATCAAAGATGGGTTGCAGGATAGAAAAAAAGACGGGCATGAAACCCGGCTTTTGGCTGTTGAGTTGAGCTACATTATTGCGGCATGCGGTCCGGTACGACATAGGATGGGATCGCCGTATTTGTACCCATGTGGACCACTCGATGACGCCGTTTCCGAAAAGGTGAACCGCGTTTCAGTAATCCTTATGCCCGAAACGCCGTAGATGATCTTTTGCCTTCTTGACGAATTTTCCAAATTCGCTTTCTTTTTGCCGTTTCTGCTGTTCGGTCATCTCGTAATACTCGGCCTCTTTTTTCAGGTGGAGGTAATTTCGGTATTGATCTTCATCCAACTGGCCGGACTTGACGGCCGCAAGCACGGCGCATCCCGGCTCGTGGATATGGGTACAGTCCGCGTATTTGCATTGCCGGGCAAGCGAGGTTATCTCGTCAAACAAGCTGTGGATGCCATCCCCGACTTCCGTCATTCCCACTTCCCGCATCCCCGGATTGTCGATGACGATCCCGCCGGCCTCAAGAAAATACATTTCCCGCCGCGTGGTCGTATGTCTTCCTCTGCCGGGAGAACTGATCTGGCTGGTTTCAATGACCTCCTGACCGATGAGTTGATTGATCAAGGACGATTTTCCCACGCCGGACGATCCAAGGAAGCAATAGGTCTTTCCTTTGGCGATAGAGGCCTTCAACGCCTCCAGGCCTTCATGGGTCAAAGTGCTGGTCCCGATAAAATCAAGTTCGGCGAACCTGTTCCGGACTTGGGTGATCCTGGATTCCAGTTCGTCTTTGGAAATCAGATCGATTTTATTCAAAACAATGATGGGCCGAATGCCGCCGTCCTTGGCGATGGCGATATATCGTTCAAAACGGTTCAGGTTGTAGTCCCGGTCCGCGGATTCAATAATAAATGCCGTGTCGATATTCGTGGCGATGATCTGAATCTCATGCTTGCCGCTGGATTTTCGTTTGAGAATGGTCTTTCTCGGCAATACCCGGCGTATGACGGCCTGTCCCTCTCCCAGATCGGTGATCGCCACCCAATCGCCGACCGCGGGATAATCGTCACGCGACGAGGCGGTAAACATGTGTTTGCCGGTGATCTTGGCCAGGTACTCGCCCTCGGCGTTTTTCACCCGGTACGCTTGTTTGTGTTCGACAATAACTCGCGCGACGGGCAAACCATCCGTCCC
>JAAYVQ010000027.1 GCA_012517095.1 Phycisphaerae bacterium
CGCGGATACCATGGCCGGGCGAAAAGATCGCGACGACTTTTTCGGAGTCGGGCACGGGCTTGGCGTCGATCATGACGATGCCGGGATGGAAATTCCCATAAAAGGTCATCTGGCCGGTGCCGTCGGGATTCATCGTCCACAGATGATGATAGTGGACCTGGCTTCGATCGACATATTCCCATCGTTGATACAGGATCCGGCCGTCAGGCAGCGGCCAGGGGGTATTTTCGTGTTCGCTGTTGCTGGAAAGCGGGCGGAGATTTTTACCGTCGCCGTCACAGCGATACTGGATCGCCACCTGCGTCAGCCAGCAATTGACCCAGCGATTGCATCGGTTTGAAATAAACAGGATACCCCCGTCGGGCAGATAGGTGGGTTCGATGTCGCTATAGGGGCCGTCGGTAATCTGCCGCAGGCCGGAACCATCGGACTGGATTTCATGGAGGTGAAAATCATCACTGCCGCCCTTTCGCCAGGAAAACAGGATCGCCTTTCCGTCGTAGTGAACCTGAGGGTCTCGGATCGTGCCGGCCGGATCATCCACAATCGTGACCACTTCTCCGGTTCGGAGATTCAGGCGACACAATCGGCCTTTGGCGCGGTAGGCCTTACGGTTTTCATCCTTGGCGTAGTAGCCGAGATTGGCGTACCAGTGCGGGTCTTCATTAAGCTGTCTGCAGGCGAAGACGATCTCGGCGGTGTCCTTCATCGGGCCGTCCAGGCATTGTTTCACCCAGTCGGGAAGAAGAACCGGCTGGGCCTGAGACAACCCCATCGATAGAAAGACCCACGCCGTGCACAACAATACTTCTCGATGAATGCCGATTCGTACTGCCATCATCCGCAACCTCTACAATAACGAGCTTATCCGTTCGATTTATTGTATCGCAAAACGGATCGGACGGAAAGCCCAAACCCGTTGACACGACAAGCAGCGCCAAGCCGGTAGGATGAGTGCGGTTCATTTCCGAAATTATGCGGGTTTATCGTTGTGTCCGATATGTTTATTTCGATCTGAGAAGCCCCTCTTCGGCGATTCGATCACAGAGAATGGCCGTCAGCTTGCGGGCACCGATGCGATTGAGGTGTTGGATGTCGTAGAAATCTTCGTTTGGAAATTGATCCGTCCAGTTTTGATAAAAATCCAGGAAGCGGATATTGGGATGCTGTTGGGCCGTGCGTTGGAGGAAAGCGGAATAATCCTTCTCGAATTGGTCGATCCAACTGCCCTGGATGTATTCTCGGAATACCGGACTGACCGGAGGATTAAAAAGAACGATTGGGCATCCCGATTCGGCCAGACGATCGATCGCCTCGGTAAGGATGATTTCTTTGGGCCCTCCCGGCCGGAGGTCTTTATACCACGGATGGTGGGTTTTTCCGTTTTCGATGCCGATGGTGACCAGTTGATCGACGGTGGCGGACAGTTTTCCCTCCACGCCGACGAATCCTTTTTCCGCATAATTCTTCAGGAGTTTCTTGTTCTTACTCAGGCCCAGGTACATGCGAATCTTGCGATAGGCCATCTCGGGCAGCTTTTCGCGAACGACGAGGATCTGTTGGATCCAAGGCATCTCGACGACCGAGTCCATGCTCAAGCTGTCGTGGTCGATGGCGCCGTTGTTGTACTGAAAGCTGGTGGCCGAAACAATTAAGATGGGTTTGTCTTTCAGGATGTCATAGCGTTTGAAAGTCTTGGCTACGGAAATCATCTCGCCGGAAGAGACGGCGACATTGACGGCGGAAGTTTTCAGGCGGTTTTCAATGACGGCCGGATCGACATGGCGTTCGGCGCGAGAATCACCGGCGACAATGACGGTCGGTTTTTCCTTCGCGGAAACGATGAGCGAATAGACCTTTTTCTCCATGTCCGAATCGAGCGGGACCTGTCGCAGACCGAGTCCGCGCTGCAACAAAATGTCAACGACTGTGACGATGATCAGGATCGAGACAACCGTCACAAAGAATGTTTTTAACCAGGTTCGATAGGGGATCATGGAGCGGCTCAGAACTGGAAGTACAGAAATTCGGTAATGCGGCCCATGAACAACACCGCCGCACAGAACATCGTTCCCGCCAGGACGGCCGAGCCGAGGGTCGGCCGGCGATCCACAAGAGATTGGACACACTGTGCCGAATTGGGCAACAGCAGGCAGACCAGCAGGCAAAGGATCGTCAGATTCCGCTGATAGGGACCCGCCAGGTGCCACGAGGCCGGCTGAGTGACCTCGACACCGATGGCTGTCAGGGCATTGGCAACGGTCGGCGACAGGTGAGCGCTCTTGACCACCACCCCGTTGAGGCCAAACATTCCGCCGAGAATATCCAGGGCCTTCGGAATGGATTCGGCCCGGAAAAAGACCCACGCGATGCACACGCTCAGAAAGGTCAAGCCCTGGCCGAGGAGACGCGGCATTGTCAGGCCGACCTTTTCGGC
>JAAYVQ010000234.1 GCA_012517095.1 Phycisphaerae bacterium
TCGCCGAAACTCACCGTTGCCATACCGATATTTTCGAAGGTGTTATTTTGAATCCAGCCGTAGGAATCTTCCTTGTACAGGATCGCGTAATCGCTGTCTTGAAAGATATTCCGTGTGATGCAGACCTCGGCACCGTCGCCGGTAGCGATACAGTTGCTGGTACTGTCGCTGCCGGTGACATGATGAAAGCCGGTAAAGAGATTGCCTTCAATATGTGCATCCGTCGTGTCTAAGTCCGGGCCGTCGTCGCCGCCGCCGAGGAACAAGCTGTTATAGACCTGGAAGATGTTACCCGGCCGCTTGCCGCCGGCAAAGTCGATCGTGTCGTTATAACCCAGCGTTTGGCCGAAGGTACACTGGTCAAAGATCAGATATTCCGTCGCGTTCAGACCGGTTCCATGAATCGGCTCAGCGTCTCCCACCGATGGGAATACCGTATTGCGGATCACGGCTTGCGGATGCGTCAATTCCAAGATTGTCGTCGAAGTCCCGCCGAAGGTCACATGATCCATCACGATCCGTGAATGTTCGATGACCATTTTCTCGGCCTGATTTCCGCCGAACTCGATATCGACATAGATCAACCGATTGTCCTCGTTCGTATCGAGGAATGAAACGCTCTGCCAGTGATCCTGTCCGGGGACATGATTCAACCGGATTCGCGCAAAATCTTCGCCGCTCGCAACCACCCGCCCCTCGACAATCATCCCCGCCGCCGGATCGAAGAACACCGTTGTTCCCGGCTCGATCGTCAGCGTCCGTCCCGCAGGCACAGTCACCGTGGCCGTCACATGGTACGGGCCACCCGCAACCGTCCAGACTTCGTCGGCTGGCAACGAACCACTCTTGGATACCATGAAGCCCGTGTTGTACCAGACATCGACATAAGCTCGTTCAAACTCCATGTCGGAGGCGTCGAAGGCCTGAATGACCATTCGATTCAACCCGGGACGCAAACCGGAATATGCAATCGTCCAGCTTGCCTGCCAGGCCGTCCAAACAGCCGGTTGACCGTTCACGGCGATCCGCCGGGTACGGACAGCGTTGGCCTTTCCGGCCAAAGATACCGAGTTGGTTGTCGTATGGATATACCCCGTCTGAGCATTGACGGCCGTCGTCACGGTGATCGCCTGCGGAATCTGGGCCATCACCGCCGCGGTTCGATCCCGCACATACTGTTTCATGGAGGCCACGCGCGTCGGAGCGAAACCCCCGATCACCCGATCGAATAGCGGATCCAGGGTTTGGGAATTGAACACGCCGTTGATCTGATCCAGAAACGCCTGGTAAAACAGAGGCGCGATGTCCGGGTGTTTGATGAATCGTTCCAATCCTTTAACTCCGTTGCCGCTGCCGGCACCGAGAATCACGGAAAAGATGCTTTGATTGATATTGCCATGGGAATTCCCTTCCCACAGAATCGTATCCAAATCATGGGGAATCAGAACAAATCGCGGATCGGAAATTCCACAATACAAAAAATAGTCGTCCCCGATCCCCATATTCAGACCGGTTTCGTAATTCTGCAGCAGAGAATCAAGGGCGAGATAGTGCAACCATTGCGGTACATTGACGACTTTACCGACTTCCTGTGGATAGTTTGGATCGGGAGTATTGTTCAATACATCCACCATGTGGATCAGATCCGTCCAATCATCAAACGAGGCGTTGCTTTCCTTGTAGTACCGATTTCGGTAGGCGTCGGGCTCGTCTCCATCATAGGTCAATTCGGCCTCGCCGTTGTCTCGGAAGCAGGAGTACAAGTTTCCGTTGGAGTCGTTGGGAAAATGTTTGGCGGCAAAATTACTGTCAAATGCCTCGAGGCGAACATAGATCCCATACATATAACTGCCCGGCGTGGCCAAATCCGTTCCGTTGATCCGAACTTCAGCCGGTTCGGCGTCCGGGGCGACCATGCCCGCCAGCGAATAGATCGCCCGCCCGATAATCTGCGCGTGCGTATAACGGCAATTGAAATTAATCGCACCCAATCCATTCCAGGTTCGATCATGCGGGAAATTGACATGATAGTTGTTGGGGGGGCCATTCCGTGAGCCGTGGCCGCGATTACGAACGCCGATCATGTATCGGCATTTCAGATCGACGCCATCGCGACTGATAAAGGTCCCGTTCATCTGCGAATTGGGCCCGGACAAGGTACTGTGGCTTCCGATGTAGGCCAGCCGGCCCCGTTCCATTTCGGTCATGATCAAATAATAAAACGGCTGCTGTCCGGCGGTCCAGGCGGCTGGATCGAATGACCCGTCCACCTGATAGAGCAGATTGGTGACCTGCTGGGGTACATTGTCAATCAAGCTCGGCGCCGGCCAGGTCCGAGAGACGGCGGCTTGATCCGTCGACTGTACAAAGAACTCAACGATGGCCTTGTCCGCCATCGGAGGAATCTGGCCGCCATAAATTCCGTCTTCTGCGGCTCCGTCGCCATGCGCCCCGTCGTCGAACATGGCGATCTTCGTGAAACTATTCGGATCATATGTTGGGTATATGCCGGTACCCTGATAGGTCGAGGTATCTTTTCGATATCGAAGCGACACGGAAAGACCTGTGGCCTGTTTGGCGAGAATTCGGGCAGTAACCGTAACCGGATCGGTGGGTTTCGGGATTATCGGGGTGTGAGACACATCCAGAATCATCGGCGCGAGGGTATCGATCGCAACCGAATTGGCCCGTCCGGGTGTCCCGTCATTACTGTGACTGGCGGCCCAATTTTGGCCGAACTCGTTGGTCATTGAAAGATTCAGGAGTTCCAACGAGCGGCCTTCTCCGTCGGTCAGGCCGGACCATTCCCATCCGCGATGGTTCAACTCGACCGGACCGAGGAAACGCACGGACCAATCGCCTTCGTCGGCATAGCGGACCGAATCGATAATACGGCCACGGGCATTGGCCAGTTCGAGCGTCTCGCCGGAATTGCTCAATCGTCCAATCCATCCGCCGACGACATTGGTGATTTGCGGATTACGGTCTTGAAAAACGGCAAGGTCCGCCGCAACGACAAGATAGGCCCTCGGCTGAATCGTCACATCCGGAAACACGAAATCGACTCCGCGCGTGATTCGCCAGCCGGATAAAGAAACCGAACGATCGCCGGAATTGTACAACTCAATGAACTCCTCGCGGATGTCCTCGGACAGGGGATGCGCGGCGTTGAACGGGTGATACATGATTTCCGAAATTTGAATCTTATCGTCATCCTCGACTGAGCCATTGGAGATTCCCGGCGTAGGGTCGGTTCCCGTCAGCGGATCGAAAAGTTGCCAGGTTGATTCGCCGTCGCGGGTTCGACCGTAAGAAATATCCTCCCCGAGGGGAATGGTGTCGAGCGAATCGATCGGTTGACCGTCCGGATCGTTGAAACCGACGAATTCGGAACTCGTGGCGCTGAGCTTAAAGTCGATATGCGTGGGGCCTTCGAGCAGGTCTCTGTCCATCCACAACAGAAGAAATCCGCCGTCGGGAATCGTGGTAATGTCGGGAAAACCCGTCGGAATCTGGAATTTTCTGGGAATACCCAGTTCATCGGTGAGCCAGAATCCGCCAATGTCGATTGGTCTTGTCCCGTAATTGTACAGTTCGATCCAGTCGGGATACTGGTCGGGGTCGTCGGGGTCGGCGATGGTATTGTGGTTGCTGGACATGTATTCGTTAATCACGATGGGATAAACGGTCCGATTCCAGTTTTGAGACAGGACCCCCAGATCGGCCAGATCGACGGAACCGGAGTTGTCCAGGTCGGCACACGGGGATTGGCCACAATCGGGCGAGTCGAGCCATTGCTCGGCGAACTGGACCAGATCCTGCAGATCGACGGCACAATCCTCGTTGAGATCGCCCCTAGGACAGATTGCCCAACAAATGGAGCCGACCGAAACGGTCGTCACCCCAATCCACCCAACGATCCCTTTACTCAGGAACATAGCATCCCTTCATCATCTTCACAAGAAAGTCTTGGCACTTTATTATGAAGAGTCAATCGATTCGGAGCTTGTTACGATATATCTCCGATTGAGTGCCGACCGGAATTGCACGCCCCACAATTCATAACCCATTGCCAAGAAAGGACATACAATCTTCCCGATCATACCCAAAAAGGACTCGATAATCAATCCCTTTAATGGGCCATAATGCTGGAGATTCGAAAAACCGGCAACAACAGGGCAATGGCAATCGTCCCGATGATGATCCCCATGACAATGATCATCATCGGTTCAATCAGTGAAGTAACAATCCGGATCGAATTCTGGAGCTTTTTCTGGTAGAAGATGGATATCTTGTCGCAGACGGACCCGATCTGGCCGGATTTTTCGCCCGCACGCAGCATCTGAATAATCGGGGACGCAACAAGAGTATGGTATGGGGAGAGGATGATGGAATCCGAGAATTGATACCCGTCGCGGATTTTGGCGTCGGTTGAGAGCCACAGGGTCCGAAAGTAATAGTTATCGCAGGAGGATTGGACCACATCGATCGCTTCCAGGAGACTGACGCCGGTATTGATCATCGTCGCCATGATCCGCATTCCGCGGGTCATAACGGTATCGACAAACATCGTGCCAATAATGGGACAGCGGACTCTGAACCAGTCAAAGATCTTCTGGCCGGACAGCGTCTGTCGCCAGAGTTGAAGCAGGAAATACAACACGCCGCAGGTGAAAGCGGCCGACGCCATAATTCGCAAGTCACCCAACATACCGCTGAAATTGACCAGAATCTGGGTCAGCTTGGGCAGTGACGCTCCCCGGGCCTCATAAATCTTGGAAAATCGCGGCAGCACAAAAAACATCAGAGAACCGGTTGCCGCCGTGGCCATCAGTAACATGATGAAGGGATAGATCATGGCGCCTTTGATCTGCTTGCGGGTTTCGGCCTCCGCGTTGAGATAACCGCCGAGCACTTCCAGCATTTCCGGCATTTTTCCGGAGGCCTCCGAGGCCTTCACCATACTGATGAACATGGAATTGAAGATCCGCGGATAATTCGCCAGGGCCACGGAAAAACTATCGCCGTTCTTGATCCGCTCGGCAATGTCTTTAATGACGGCTTTGAAGATGCCGGAGCGCTCCTGCTCCGAGATCGCTTCGAGGGCATCGCTCAGAACCACGCCGCTTTCAAGCATGATCGACAATTGCGTCGTAAACAGGATCAGATCGGAGGATTTGACCTTCAGATTGGATGCGGCGGGCGCCATCCAGCTTTGACCCAATGATAGTTTCGACAAGGCCAGGTTCATGGGATCACTCCGGGGCGCTGGTAACACGAAGGATTTCATCAATGGTCGTGATCCCGGCCACGACCTTTTGAATCCCGTCAACATGTAATGGAACCATACCGTTTTTCAAAGAAGATTCGCGAAGCTGCTTAAGCGTGATATTTTGGGCAATCAAGTCAAGAATCTCTTCAGACGGAACGAAAAGTTCATGGATGGCAATCCGGCCAAGATATCCCGTATTTCGGCATTTCCGACATCCCATACCGCGATAAAATTTTCCGGGGGCATTGAGAGATTTCTCTACGGCCCTCTGGATACTGACAGGGGGTTCGTATTCCTGTTTGCAGTTCGGGCAGATTTTACGGACCAACCGCTGGGCCAGAACGGCAATCAGAGAGGCACTGACCAGAAACGGCGCCACTCCCAGATCGATCAATCGCGTAACGGCGCCGGGAGCATCGTTGGTATGGAGCGTTGAAAGAACCAAATGACCCGTCAACGCCGCCTGGACGGCGATGTTGGCGGTGGCGGCATCGCGGATTTCGCCGACCATGATGATATCGGGATCCTGTCGCAACAGACTGCGAAGAGCGGTTGAAAAATTGAATCCGGCGGTCTCGCTGACCTGAAACTGGTTAATCGCATTGATGTTGCACTCGACCGGATCTTCCACGGTACAGATGTTGACCTCTTCGCCGTTGAGTTCCTGTAACGCCGCATACAAAGTGGTATTCTTGCCGGAACCGGTCGGGCCCGTTACCAGAACGATACCGTGCGGCGCCTCGATGACCTGTTTGAACAATTTGAGATTGTCAAAGCTAAACCCCAGAGATTCGAGGTGGGTCAGAATTTTACGGGCGTCAATGACGCGGACGACGACTTTTTCGCCGAAACTGCCCGGCATCACCGACACTCGCAGGTCAATCGGACGGCCTTCCATCAGAACATGAATACTGCCGTCCTGCGGCAGGCGACGCTGGGCGATATCGAGGTCGGCCATGATTTTGACGCGGGACACGATCGCCGAATGCATCTGATAGGGCGGCGTCATCTTTTCGTAAAGACGTCCGTCCACGCGGTATCGAACGCGGAGCTTTTTGTCGCCGGGTTCGATGTGAATATCACTGGCGTTCTCATGAACGGCATTGTACAGGAGGTAGTTGACCAGTTTGACGACCGGAGACTGACCGGCGACTTCCTTGAGATTGGCGATATCCTCCGTGATATTCTCGATCATCGTGAAATCGTCAAGAGCCGCGTCGTCAATGATGTCGTCAATCACAAAAACGTTGGCCGCCGGCATGTAGGTCTGCAGCGTTGCGCGAATATCCTTGGCCGTGGCACAGACAATCTGGACTTTGCAATTGGCAAGGCGTTCGATCTCGTCGATCAGAAAGACATTGGACGGCTCGCTTACGGCGACCGTAAGGGTGGAATAGACCTTGAACAACGGTAAAACAGCATGTTCGTCGAGAAAGTCGCGGGGTAACAGTTCCACGACGGCCGGATCGCACAATTTGGGCGAGATCGGGGCATACGGTACTCCATAGGCCTCGGCCAGAGCGGAGGCAATCTGATTTTCGGTGCAATATCCGAGCTGAATCAACAGCTCTCCGAGCAGTTTATTATGCCCCCCCTGCTTCTGCGCGCGCAGGGCCTGCTGAATCTGCTCTTCGGTGATCAGGTTTCGACTGAGCAGAACCTGCCCGAGTTGTAACTTGGTTTCTTTCAGCAGTTCGGTCATCCGTTATATCGCATCCGAATCAGACAAAACTTTTGACGGCCTGCGGAAGTTCGGCATAGGTGTCGAACTGGGGCAGCAACCGCGTAATTTCCAGAATCTTCGTGCAATTCTCGTCCAGGGAAGCCAGTTTCATCTGGCAGCGGTTTTCCTGGCAATAGTCCCGAAACCACATCAATTGTTCCAGGCAGGCGCTGTCGATGAATCCCACTTCCGATAGATCCACGACCAGACATCGGGATCCCGCGGCGATAAGACTGGTGGCGTGATCCTGGAAGGCCTTGGCGGAATCCGAAGCAAACTCGCCGAACAGCTTAATCACCGTTACCTGATTGTAATTCTGTGTTTCAATCTTCATTCGACTCTTTCCGTCATCACTGAATCAGGGTCCCGACGGCCACGGCGCCGTATTCGGAGAAATTGCTGTAATCCCAGCTTTCGATGAATCCGTCCTGGATGATTTCCCAGAGCTTGCGAATATCGCTTTCCAGGAAAATCCGTCCGATGGTTTCATCGAAGTGCGTACCCAGTCCCTTTTCGATCTCACTGCATGCTTTTTTAATCGTCATGGCGTCCCGGTACACGCGTCGCGAAGTCATTGCGTCAAAGGCGTCGGCCAGAGAAATGATCTTGCCGACCAATGGAATCTGGTCGCCCTTGAGCCCTTCGGGATATCCGGAGCCATCGATTTTTTCATGATGATAGAGCACGCCTGGCACGATTTGCTTCATCTGCTTGATATCGGACAGGATCGAAGCGCCGATGCGCGGATGAGCCATGATCCGGCTGCGTTCTTCATCGGTTAATTTGCCCTTCTTACACAAAACGGATTCGCTGATGCCGATTTTACCGATATCGTGGAGAAGTCCGGCCAGGTAGATCTGGTGGATCTGGTCGTCATCCATGGGTTGACGCTCGGCGATCCGTTCGGCTATCCAGCGGGAGATAAAAGCCACTCGATCCGAATGACCGCGGGTGTAACGGTCCTTGGCATCGATACTGTTGGTCAGAGCTTTCAGGGAACCGATGAATAATTCCTTGAGATCCCCGAACAATCGGCCATTGTCGATAAAAACGGAACACTGGTTGGCAACGCAGGTGAATAGCTTGAGATCCACGCTGTCGAAATCGGGTTTGTTCTGAATATTCGTGGCGACCATCAACCCGAAGATCCTGGAATCATGACCCAGCGGAACGGCCAGAATATTGCGGATGGACTGCGGCCATTCGAACTTGAAAGGGCGATCCACCTGGCTGTCCAACAGCGCCTCGGCACCGTTTCGGATTTCCTGTAACAGTCGATTGTGCAGAATGTCCGCGATGACCTGATCGATGGTTACCACTCCGGAACCGGCGATCAGAACCAGTCGATCGATCCCTTCAATTTTCCTCTCAAGAAAAACGGCGATCCCCTCGACGGATACCAACTGGGTCAGATTATCACAGGCCATTTGCAGATAGTTGGCGCAGGTTTGCGTTACCCGCATATGCGTGCTCATGTTGTACACAAGCATCAATTCTTCGTAGGTGTGGGCCAACTCGGTGCTGATTTTTTCGATTTGCGACGCGTTTTTCGTCGCCTGACAAACCAGGTCCGAGAAGGCCTCCACAACGGCTGTCAGACCCTCCAGCGAACCGCCGGCCGGATCCGGAAGCACGAACATATCGGCAACGGATTTTTGATTCCGATACAACGGTAAAGCCAGAATTCGCCCATCCGGACCCAGCCGCTGCAAGGATGCGGTTTCGGAATGATCCACCATCGGGGCCACGGCCATGACTTGATCATACCGGCTTGGTTGTCCTTCCGGAATCCCCTCCAGAACACACTCGCCTTGTGTTGAAACCACGAAGACTTGTGCCCCAAGCAGATGAAGGCGCTGACGGACGCTCTCAATAGAGCTCCGGAGATTGGAGGACAAAATGGAAGTCAGAGTTTGTGTCATCGTGGTATCCGAATCAGTTCCGCTTAGGCCGGCAAGTTCTGATGAAGGACGCTTTCAATCGACTGCAGCAATTCACGTGGGCTGAAGGGTTTACTCAAACAGGCCGTCACCCGGAGCTGCTGCTTCTTGTCATCTTCAATGGCAAAACCCCGAGCCGTCAACATCACAACCGGGATATCGCGAGTTTCCGGTTTGGCTCGCAGATTTTCGATCATCTCCAAGCCGCTCATCACGGGCATTTGATAGTCGCTGACAATCAGGTCAGGGCGTTCCTGGACGGCCAGATCCAGTCCTTCGGCCCCATTCTCCGCCGTGATCACCTCAAAACCGTTATTGCGCAACTTGATGGCGACGACCTGCACAATATGGACCTCATCATCCACCACCAAGATCTTTTTGTCAGCCATAGCCAACCTCCGTTCACGATATCGTTATTGCCGCACCGGCGGGAACACCCAAAGGCATCTCAAATCCGAAGGTGCTGCCCTTGCCCTGCTCGCTGCGAACAAATACCTTTCCCTGATGCACTTTTTCCACCATCTGTTTGACGAGATTCAGGCCCAGACCCGTTCCCTTGGCCATTTTCTTATTGGCCTCGACTCGATAGAATTTCTCGAACAATCGGGGGATATCTTCCGGCGGAATACCCA
>JAAYVQ010000235.1 GCA_012517095.1 Phycisphaerae bacterium
GCCAAGCGGACGGGTTTTCTCGACGAAGACAAGGACGGAAAAAAGGAATCACTGGTCGTCTATCTGAAACCCTACGACACGCACGGCGATCCGATCAAGATGGCCGGACGGGTCCGGATCGAGCTGTGGGATCTGAATGCCGCAACCGACAAGGCCAAACTGGCCGAGTGGGACATTCAGCCGGAGGAATTGTCCAAGCTGTGGTCCAGCACCTTCCTGACCAGCTACTATCGCCTGAAGTTCGATGTCGCCAAGCTCATCGAAGGCCGCACAAAAGAATTGACCGTCAAGGCCGAATTTACGGATTATGTTTCCGGCCGTGTCCTGCGGGAACAGGCAACGATCAAACCGTAGCATCATTTTCGATTTCCCATTTCCAATTTTCAATTTGAATATCTTCGGATTTCCCCCCTTCCGTTGGATTGTTCGGCAAGGCAGAATCCACATTCTGATCCAGCCTTCACGGCAATCGGTCAATCCCCATCGGACCGGCGGACCGGATATCCGGAATAACACCGATATCGGACTTCTGGTGCCCTGTATCCGGGACTCGATAATTTTGCACAGAATTATCGTTATACGAATACGGCATTGTTGCTCGTTATTAGTGTGTGATCCACGGTTCGGCGGTCTTGGAATTATAGATATTGCGGTCCATAACAAAGGGAGGCAGAACGATGAAATCCGTACGCAATCATATTGTTTTATTTTCTGCGCTGATTTTCTGCTCGGTGTGTTTCGGCGGGACCTATTCCGGCGGTTCGGGTACGGCAGAAGATCCGTACCGGATTGCGACTGACGATCAGCTCATTGGACTTGGCTTGAATACCGTTGATTACGACAAGTGTTTCGTTCTGATGGAGGATCTCGATCTGGTTGGAAAAAACTTGGTACAGGCCGTGATCGCAAAAGATACCGACAGTTCGCAAAGCGGATTTCAGGGGCCCGGCTTCAGCGGGTGTTTTGACGGCAACGGGCATGTGATCCGAAACTTGAAGATCGACGCAAACCAGACTACCAACAGCTACCTCGGATTGTTTGGACAGGTCGAATCGACCGGCGTAGTCAAAAATCTGACTCTTAATACGATCTCCCTGACGACCGGCACTCAATCCAGCTATTTTGGTGGAATTGTGGCAAATTGCCTTGGGCATATCGACAATTGTCACACGAGCGGAACGATATATGGCTCCGGATATAGCGGTGGCATTGCCGGGAATCTCGAAGGAGGACAGATCGTATCTTCTGATTCGTCCTGTACAGTGTACGGAGACTATTATGTGGGCGGACTGGTGGGACAGAACACCGGAATGATTGATTCCTGTCAAGTCAGTAGCTTTGTTAGCGGAATCGATTATATCGGAGGCCTTATCGGAAGGAATAGTTCCGGTACGATCCAGCATTCGTCTTCCAGGGGGGCTGTCAATGGAACAACCTTTAATGGCGGGCTGATCGGATCAAACTCCGGGGGATCCATCAAGCACGCTCATTCGTCTGCTTCAGTCCGGGGTCGGAACTACTCCGGTGGTTTAATCGGGATAAGTGACTCATCTGTGATTGAAGATTGTTATGCCGCTGGATCCGTTACACTACGAGGATCTTCCAACAGCGGCGGGGGATTCATCGGAATGAGTTATAAATCCACTGTATCCCGTTGTTATTCGATCGGATCGGTTAGGGGGGATGTAAACTGTTATTATCTAGGGGGATTGATCGGCGATATCTATGATAACATGACGATCGAGGATAGTTTTGCGTGGGGTTCTGTAACGGGAGGATGGGACATAGGTGGGCTCGTGGGTTCGGCTGTGATATATGAGAATATGAACATAACACTTCGCAATTGTTATGCGACCGGATCTGTGCTGGGGGACACGAACATCGGAGGGCTCGTCGGAATCGTTCATGGGATTAACCTTGTCAACTCGTATTCCACCGGGTTTGTTCAGGGAAAATCGTATAGCGGCGGATTGATCGGCCGGTTATTTCGTGGAACAATCACCGGATCATTCTGGGATGTTACGGCTTCAGGAATGGCCACCAGTGCCGGGGGCATGGGCAAGACGACTGCAGAGATGATGACCATGAACACCTATACCGGAACAGGATGGGATTTTTTGGGCGAGGCAACGAATGGCCAGGAAGAGATCTGGCGGATGTGCGCTGATGGGGTGGATTATCCGCGGCTGAGTTGGGAGTTTTTACGGTTGGGCGATTTCACCTGTCCGAATGGTGTGGGGATGGATGATCTGGTGTATCTGGCCGGGCGATGGCTGTCGAGCACTCCGGCAACGGTCGGAGCGGCTGACGCCAGCAGAGATGGAATAGTCAATCTGCCAGATCTAGCGATTCTATCGGAATACTGGGGGATGCAGCAGATTCCAGATCCCTATTTTGTGCTTCACTTAAAGATGGATGGAGATTATTCAGATTCCGCATCCGGTTATCCCGTAGTCAAGAAGAACAATCCGGTACTGGTCGGGGAGGATGAAGCCAGAGTGGGCACCGGGTCAGTGAAAATGCTCGGGTATGACCAGTTTGAGATACCGGGATTCAAAGGGATTGTCGGGGCGTCTCCAAGGACCTGTGCAGCATGGATCAAGACGACGAATTCACAGATCGATATTGTCCAGTGGGGTGATAACTCAGGCGATCCTTGGTCGTTTGGCGTCATGAGTGGATGCCTGGCGGTTGACAATTATTTCGTGGAGCCAACCCGTGTCAACACCGGCCAGTGGGTTCATGTGGCGGCGGTTGTATCACAGGGAATCAACGGAACCTGTAATCTTTCTCTCTATGTCAACGGGATTCCTGGCTCGACATGGACATCCTTAACGAGCATCGATACGGAGGCGACCACCGATGTCAAAATCGGGACTCATTCCGAGCCCGGGACTTTTCCCACATGGATGGATGATATTCGGATCTATTCCCGGGCACTGACGACGGAAGAGATCGGGCGATTGGCGGAAGCACCTCCAGTTTTCGCCGGACGAGATCAAGTGGTCCGCCTTCCGAACAGCCATCAGTCAACATTGACGGGCCAATATACCGGCGCTTGGATTGGAACGACTGTGCATTGGGAACAGGTTAGGGGATCGGCGGGGGCTGTGATTAATGATCCGACGGCACTCACTACGAAAGTTGACTTCTCGCGAGAAGGCGAATATGTATTTCGACTGACGGTGTCGGATGGGACCTCCACAGCCAGCGATGAGGTTGTCGTCACAGTAACAAATGGTGAAGTGGGATATTGGAAGTTCGATGGGAACTTTTTAGATGTGTTCTATTATGAAGGAACGCCCTTTGGTGATCCTGTGTTTGTGAATGCCTCGAATGCGAAGATGGGCACGGGGGCAATCGAATTCGACGGCGATGATTCTGTGGTTATTTTTGGTTTCCCGGGGATATCTGGAACCAAAGCAAGAACAACCATGGCATGGATCAAGACCACCGGGACAGTCGGACCTATCGTGTGTTGGGGCGACATGAACACTGCCGGTGGGTTGTGGGAAATGCGGGTCAATATCGCCGGACAGTTGCGGATGAACCTCAACGGCTGTGGGATCAACGGCGTTATGATCATCAATACCGGCCAATGGGTCCATGTGGCAGCGGTGCTTCCGGAGGGCGCGACCAATGCCGCCGATGTGCTGCTGTACGTCAACGGAGTGTTGGAGACCGGCGGGGCGGTGACGGCCGGGGCCATCAATACGGGGGTGTCGGCGGCGATGCGGATCGGAGCCGACGAGGCATCCCACTATTTCACCGGCCTGATCGACGATGTGCGGGTCTACGACCGTGCCTTGACGGCCGAGGAGATTCTGGCGGCGATGGGGCAGTGAGACACTTGTCAATCTTCTTGAATCCCGTGGGCGATGTGGTATCCTGATCGCCCATGCAGAACTTTGAAAATCAGATTGTGTGCGGCGATTGTGTCGAGTTGCTCAAGCAGGCCGGGGATCCCTTTGCGGACCTGGTCTTCGCCGATCCGCCGTTCAATATCGGGTACACCTACGACCGGTACAAGGACGACCTCGAGTATGAGCACTATGTCCAGTGGACAAAGGAATGGATGACCGAGTGCGCCCGTATCCTCAAGCCGACGGGTTCGTTCTACATCGCCATCGGGGCCAACTATGCGGCCGAGGTCCGGATGATCGGCCGGGACCTGGGACTGACGCTTCGAAACTGGATCATCTGGCATTACACATTCGGCCAGCAGACCAAGATGAAATTCGCCCGTGCCCACGCGCATATCCTGTACTTCACCAAACATGCCAAAGAGTTCACCTTCAACGACTGGGCGGTGCGCGTCCCGTCGGATCGTCAGTTGCTCTACAATGACAAGCGGGCCAATCCGCTGGGCAAGATTCCGGATGATGTGTGGGACTGTTTTTCGCGGGTGTGCGGGACTTTTGGCGAGCGGCAGGGTTGGCACCCGTGCCAGATGCCGGAGACTCTGCTGGCCCGGATCATCGCCGTCAGTTCCAACCCGGGTGATCTGGTGCTGGATCCTTTCAGCGGATCGGGGACGACGGCGGCGGTGGCAAACCTGATGGGGCGGCGATACGCGGGAATCGATATTTCGGAAGACTATGTCGTCAACTCGCAGCAGCGGATCGCGACGATTCACGAAAGCTATCGGACGGATCTCGATGGCGGATCGCTTGATGCGCTGGAGACGCTGGAACTGCGCCGTTTGTACGCCGAGAGTGGGGTCAAACTTCAGGCACTGTTGGACAAACCCAAGTTGATGAAATTATTCTGCAAGCAATTCACCGCACGCATGAACAACGGCAAGGGATACGATCCGGCCCTGATCGCCGAGGCCATCCGGAAATTCGCCTACTTTGACCTCCAATCTCGTATGGTGTCCGACTCGGTATGATCTCTCCCGCTCCCAAACCCCGAAATCTTCCTCCGTGGATGGCCCTGGCCGGATTGGGATTGAGCGCGGCGATATTGACCGTGATTCAATCGCCGATTGGTTGGGGCTGGCTGGCATGGGTGGCGTGGGTGCCGTTTGTATGGGTGTGCGACAGCGGACAATCGACGCGTCGACTGGTGTGGTTGTCGTTTGGCGTGTCGGCGGTCTATTGGTTAGCGAATCTGTACTGGATCGGATATGTCACGGTTCCGGCGTATATCCTGTTTTGTCTGTATCTGGCGTTGTACTGGCCGATCTTAGTCTGGGGTTTCCGGTATCTGCACGGCCAGTGGGGATTGCCGTATTTTGTCTGTACTCCCCTGCTGATCCTCGGGGCCGAGGCCTGGCAGGGAATTCTGATCACCGGTTTCGACTGGCGATTGCTGGCACACAGCCAGTATGGGAACTGGGCGTTGATCCAGATTGCCGATCTGGTCGGGGTAACGGGAATTTCGTTTCTGATCGCGATGGTCAATGGTCTGGTCGCAGATCTCCTGATCGAAGCACGGCAAAACGGAATTCGAAAAACCATCCGGATGGGTAATGGTGTCAAGACAGTGGTGACAACAGGGCTGATTGTCGCGACGATCCTGTATGGCCGACACCGGATCGCGGAAACAGCGTCGTGTCTTCAGCCCGGCCCGGTGATCGCGGCCGTACAGCCGAATATTCCGTCGAACATCAAGGAACTGGCCGACAGTGCCGAGCCGATCCTGCGAAACCTGTTTCAGCAATCCTCTCAGGCCTATGTGGCGGGAGCGGCTTTGGTCGCCTGGCCGGAAACGATGGTACTGACGACACTGAACGCCGGTTTTGTCGCGTTCTGCAAGGAGGATTCCAACCCGGTTTTCTTCGACAAACAGATCAGCGAGTTTGTCAAGGACAAGGGACATCTGGTCGTCGGGGCACACGCGGCGGATCTGGTCTTTGATGAGCAAAACAATCCGGTCATCCTGCACAAGTACAATTCGGCCTTTTTGTACCGGTCCAATGGGATGCAGGAGCCGCAGCGATACGACAAGATGCATCTGGTGCCGTTCGGTGAATATATTCCCCTGCGCGATTTCTCGAAGCGCCTGAACCAATGGCTTCTCAAGCTGACCCCGTATGATTATGATTACCAGTTGACGCATGGCACGCACCACACGACTTTCGAGATTGAGGTTGACAAACAAAAATATCGATTCGGCATCCTCATCTGTTACGAGGACACCGACGCTCAGGTGGCGCGCCGGAACACAGTGGATCCCTCGGGCAAAAAGAAGACCGACTGGCTGGTCAATATCAGCAACGACGGCTGGTATGTCCGATATCTGGATGGCAAGGTTTTACCGAGTACGGAATTGCCGCAGAGAACGATTTTAACTGCATTTCGGGCCATCGAGAACCGTGTGTGGATTATCCGGAGCGTCAATACCGGGATCAGTTGCCTGATCGACTCGACGGGTCGCATCCGCGATGGATTTGAGCACGGTAACCTGCCCCGCCGAGCTATGGATCGCCAGGCGGTGGCCGGATGGTTCGCGGATCGAGTCCAGGTTGACTCGCGGGTGACTTTTTTCAGCCGGCATGGACCTTGGCTCAAGCACGGGTTTGCGGCGGTATTCGTCCTGATCACCGCCCTGGGAATGGGTCAATCCATCGTGAATCGAACGAGGAAAGGAATCTGACATGAAATTTCAATACGCATTTGGGATGATTGTATCGCTTGCGGTTGTTTTGGGTTGTCAGACACCCGCCACAGGCCCGCTGAAAACCGCTTCAACCGCCACGACTCAGGCCATTCTCACCCCGCAAATCAGGGAAACGGCAATCGAAATCATCCGCAAAGGATTGCAGGATCAGAACGGGTATATTCGGAACGCTTGCGTCGAGGTGGTTGTGACAACGTATCAGGAGGAGATGATGCCTCTGGTCACGAAATTGCTGAGGGATTCCCTTGTACCGGTTCGGTTTTCGGCGGCTCTGGCTGTGGGAGATATGCCGTATCGGCCGGGCCGGGCGGCAATAGAGTCACTCTTGGGTGATGCCAACCCGAATGTACAACTCGCAGCGGCTTATTCGCTTGTGAAATTGGGTAAACCCCAGCATCAGGTTGCCCTTCTCGAAGCGGCCAAAAGTCCGGATCAGACCGTTCGATCCAACGCGGCTATGCTGATTGGAAAACTGGGCAATCCGGCCAACCGACCGGCGTTACACCAGCTCTTGCAGGATTTGGAATCGTCGGACAAGGCACGATTGGCGGCGGTGGAAGCCCTGGCAATGCTGAAAGATCCGACGGCCTATAAAAACCGGCTCTGGCCGCTCCTGATCAGCAAACACCCGGATGATCGGATTATTGGGATTCGGGGAATGGCCCAGATGGGAACGGCGGAGAGCCGCGATGCGATCGTGACTATGCTGGATGACGACTTGATCGAGGTTCGGCTCTGTGCGGCCGAGCAGTTGGCCAGGATCGGAGACAAGTCCGGTCAGGCGGAGGTTTTCAATTACCTCAGCCATGAGCCGACAACCGAGACCGAGGTCGGAATCGCCGACACCTTTGCCACGCTGGCCATTGGACGGATCGGATCACCGGAATTGACAGCGTTTTTGCCGAAACGGTTACAGAGTTCTAAACCCCTTCAGCAAATCTATGCGGCCCAAGCGGTCCTGATGTTGTCGTCGGGAAAGCCGATGGGGAGTTCAGGGGCGTCGTCGCGATAGAAAACAATGACAGCCCGCGGAAGCGGGATAACCGGCCGCGATAATGCTGATATCCCCAACTGTCAGGCCCTCGGTCGGCCAATACCGGGTGATCGGAAAACCGAAGCATACCCGCCGGGCAAGAATCTCTCGGCGGGGAATAAAATTTGTCTTGACCTGATTTTGGGATTCGCATAAAATCCGATACCGAATTGTCGGGTAGGAAAATAATCGGCCGAATGGCCAGTTCGCCGGATGGTTTCTGAATTCGCGAAAGGAGCACAGTTTGAGCGTCCTCACTAAGGTATTGATTGTGCTGTTGTCGTTTTTCTCCCTGTTCCTGTGCGGAATGGTGGTTACCTATGTCAGCACGGCCGAGAACTTTAAGGTCAAATACAACGAGCAGAAAACCCTCAATGTTGACCTGGAACAACAGCGAATTTCAGTGGAACGGTTGCTGAAGGAACAGAACAACCTGACCAAGGATAAGATCGCCGCCTACGAAGGCGACCTTCAAAAGCTGAGGGAAGAAAATGTCCAGCTCGAGCTGGAAAAGCGAAACGCCGAGCGGACCAGCTTGAGCCATCAGAGCCGGGCCGACAGTTGGCAGGGACTGGTGGACAGCTTCTCCAAAACCATCGCCAATCTGGAGGAGACGCTGAAGAACACGCAGGCCCAGCTCAACAAGGCGCGCGAAACCGGGATCAAGGATCAGAAGAAACTCAGCGAGATCACGGCCAGCTTATACGAGAAAATCGTGCAGCTCGAGGCGCTGGACGCCAAGAGCAAACGATTCCTTGAACAGAAGCAGGAACTGGAAGATAAGCTGACCAAAATAACCTCGACCCCGGCCGAACCGGTTACCGCCACTCCGGTCACGCAGGAAAGGACCAATATCGTCGCGGCCGGTCCCCTCCCGTCATCGGTGGACCTCAAGGGCCTGATCACCGAACTCAATGAGTCGATGGCGACGCTGTCTGTGGGAACAGCCGACGGCGTCAAGAAGGACATGGTATTCCATGTAACCCGGGGCGATTCGTTTGTCTGTGATATCGTGATCACCAGCATCGACATCAATAAAAGTGCCGGGGTCGTGGAACTGAAACAGAGAGAGCCGAAAGTCGGCGATACCGCCAGTACGAAACTATAACCATGAACGGAAAACAACGAACGATATCGACCAGCGCCGCCTACGAGATTCTGTTGGCGCTGACGCTTCTGGCCGTCGTGATCACCGTGATCCTCGTCGCCGTCAAGTGCCAGTCCCAATATGGGACGATCTTCAAAATCCTCAAGTGACGAGGGCGCGGTCCGCAGGAGCTGTGTCAGGGACGATTTTCCGGACCCGGAAGGTGCTGGAAACGCAGTGACCGTGAATGGATTAGAAGGGAATCGCAGGTGATACTCGACACAATCTTGGGATGGTTCAGCGTCGATATGGGGATCGACCTGGGTACCTGCAATACGCTGGTGTGTGTCCGCAATGAAGGCATTGTTTTGAATGAACCCTCCGTGGTCGCCGTCCGCAAGGGAACCAATATTGTCCTGAATAACGGCGAGGCGGTGGGAATCGTCGCCCGCGAGATGCTTGGCAAGACCCCCGGTTCCATTACGGCGATCCGTCCGATGAAGGATGGCGTGATCAGCGACTTCGAGATTACCGAAGCGATGCTCAGTTATTTCATCCGCAAGGTCCACGGCCGCGGGGGGCTGGTTCGGCCGCGCGTGGTCATCGCCGTGCCCAGTGGAATCACGGCCGTCGAACGACGGGCCGTGATCGACAGCGCCGAACGGGCCGGAGCTCGCAAGGTGTATTTGGTGGATGAGCCGATGGCTGCGGGAATCGGCGCCGGACTGCCGATCACCGAACCGACGGCATCGATGATTGTCGATATCGGAGGCGGCACAACGGAAGTGGCCATCATGAGTCTGGGTGATATCAGCGTTTGCCAGTCGATCCGCACCGGCGGGGACGACTTCGATGAATCGCTGATCAATCACCTCAAGCGGACCTACAATCTGCTCATCGGCGAACCCCGGGCCGAACAGGTCAAGATTCAAATTGGTTCGGCCGCTCCCCTGGAGCAGGAAATGACCATGGAGATCGCCGGCCGGGATACGATTTCCGGTCTTCCGCGGAAGATCGTCATCACCAGCGAGGAAATCCGAGAGGCCTTCCGTGAACCGATCGCCAGTATCATTGAGACGGTCATGCGGACTCTGGAAAAGGCCGAGCCGGAACTGGCCGCTGATTTAATCGAAAACGGTGTGCACATCGCCGGAGGCGGATCGCTGTTGCGGGGGATGGACACGGTGCTGGCCAACGCCACCGGATTAAAGGTTATTCATGTGGACGATCCGTTGTCGTGTGTGGCCAGGGGTACCAGCGTGTTTCTGGAGAACCTGGAGATCTGGAAAAACGCCCTCGATGACGGCGGCCGGTCCTGGGAATAATCCCTTCTTCCCCAGACCTTTCGACCCGGCATTCCGAAATTTAGCCCTCGGCCCATTTCGGTCGATAGAACAATATGGCACAGCATCTGAACATTTCGCGCGGAACCATGTTTTTTGTCCTTCTGACGGCGGGAATCCTGCTGCAGATCGCGGATCATGACAGCACTAAGGCCCTGGGGTATCGATTTCAACAGATCGCAGGCCCTGTCCTTCGTATCGGTCGAGCGATTCAGCCGACAACAACACTTGCACAGAAAGACGATCCCGGCAAATTGATTTCCCCGTCCGAATATCGCAAACTTCAAACCCGGTACGACAATCTGAATGCCGAATTACTGGACCTGCAACAGCGATACTCGAAGCTGGCCCACATCCGAACGATCCTTCCCGAACCCGGTCCGGCGCTGGTGGTGGCGGATGTGATCCAGACCGCGATCAGCCCCACCCAGCGGGAACTGATCCTGAACATTAGCGGACAATCCCAGTCCGTTAAACCCGGTCAGTATGTTCTGGGCGATGATACGATCATCGGGACCATCAGCGATGTCTATTCATCCAGGGCCCGGGTTCGTCTGGTGACAGACTCCCGGCATTTTCTGCCGGCGGGAATTCTGCTGGAGGGGGCCAGGGATTACATCCCCGCTCAAATCGGCGGCGCCGGCGACGGTACCTGCAAAATCCCGCTATTGTCGCGGAAGGATCACGATATTCAGGTCGGCAGCGCGGTCTTTGCGATGAAACGGACGGGATTTCTTGATACGCCCATTTTGATCGGCAAGGTTTCAAGCGTCCAGCCCGACGAAAAACAGCCGTTACTGTGGGATATCACCGTACAACCGGCCGGTCAGGTCGAAACGCTGGGATCGGTTGCGATCGTTGTAATGGATCTGTCCGATGGATCAAAACCCGGACGCCCCGAGGGAAAGACGCCTTGATGAAATGGCCTCGATTCATTTTGATATTGCTGGCGTTGATGCTGCTGGATGCCGGCCAATGGACGGGGATGCTGGCCGTGGGTCAACAGCAGATCCGCCCGGACTTTCTGCTAATCGCGATGGTCTTTTTCGCCAGTAACGGCTCGACGGGCGAAGCGATGTACGCGTCGTTTCTGATCGGGCTGGCGGCGGATATATCTTCCGAAGGAGCGGTGATCGGACCGTGTATCCTGAGTTTCGGAACCTTCGGAACGCTGTTGTCACTGGTCCGGCGAGTGGTGGTGATGCAACGGGTGATCTTTCAGGCCATAACGATTTTCGTAATGGCCCTGCTGATCCTGCCGACGATGTACTTGTTGATCCGCGCAAAAACCGGACAGAGTGTATCCCATCCGATGTCGGCGATTCTCGGCGGCGCCGTTTACGCCGCGATCGTCGGGCCGATCCTGTGGAAGCTTCTATCGATGTTGGGTGGATGGCTCGGGCTCCATCAGCCGCCGCCGTATTCGATGCGCCGTTATGTATAAGCAGCGACTGAATCTGTGCGTGTATCTGGTCCTGGCGGCCGCGGGGGTATGCCTGACTCGACTCGCTTATCTGCAAATTGCCTGCCGCGACGAAAGTCGGGCCCAGATGATTCGTCCGGAGGTCTATCGGACGATCTCATTGCCGACCGTTCGCGGGTCGATTCTGGACCGACAGGGCAGAACGCTGGCCTATGACAGTCCCGCTTTTTATCTGCATATCAACTATCGCCTCAGCCGATTGCTGGACGATCGTTTCTGGGAAACGATGATCCAATCGGAACTGGGAGAGGACAAAACCCGTGACCAGATCGAGCTGGAACTGCATAACGAATATGCCCAGGACAAGGCAACCCTTGAACAGCTTCTGCAACTTTCCGCGACGATCCGCGGATGCGATCCTGACGAGATTCGACAGATTCTGCGATCGACCAATGAGACGATCTGGCGATTGCGACGCCATTTGGCCTGGCGAAAGAAATTTCCCGACGCCCCCAACATCCCCGACTCCGAGAAGGACAAGGTATTGACCCCGGCGGATATCCTCAAAATCGACATTGTCGAGATGCACAACGGATACCCCGTGATCGAACTGAAATCGGAACGGGAGCGATATCAGGTCCAGGTCGAAACGGCGGGAATGGCCGATGTCGAGATTCTTCCGGAACCCAAGCGGATCTACCCCTTTGGAGCCACGGGCTGTCAGATTATCGGCTGGGTTGGACCGGCACAAACCCAGGAAAATGCCCTGTTCCCGGAGGATGAATATGCCCGCTACCTGCCGAATGAGGTTTCAGGCAAGGACGGTGTCGAGCGGATCTGCGAGGTGATGTTGCGTGGCCGGCGAGGCGAAGTCACCTACGACAAACAAGGCGATATTCTGGACAAAAAGAACACCTTGTTCGGCAAGGATGTGCGGCTGACCCTGGACATTCTCCTGCAGAAAAAGATCGAGCAGATCCTCTCCGACCCCAACGACGAAACCGGTACCAGCCCCGGTATGGGTGTTGTCGTGATGGATGTCGCCAGTGGGGATATCCTGGCGATGGTGTCTCGTCCGACTTTTGATTTGAATCAGGTTCGGGAAGAGTATGGCCGTTATCTAAAGAATCCGCGTAAACCATTGACCAATCGTTGTCTGGCCGAACACTACCCTCCCGGTTCCTCCATCAAGCCGATCATTCTACTGGCCGGCCTGGAAGACAAGAAGATTACGGCCGGTGAAGCAATCTCCTGCCCGGCACAACCCGCCGAAACGGGCTGGCCGAATTGCCTTCTGTTTCGCCAATTTCATAGTTGCCACGACTGGAAGTGGGAGAATATCGCCCGCAATGCCGTTCGTGGAAGCTGCAATGTCTATTTTTCGCGGCTGGCCAACCGGTTGGAGGTTTCCTCGCTGCAACGGTGGCTGTGGGAATTCGGATTCGGGCGGCGAGTTTTGCCGGGGCCGGAACTGGAACCATACCTTCGACAGCAGATGCAGGGATCGGAACGATTCTTTCCCGAATCTCCGGGAATCATCTCGATGGAGCCGGTGCTCGACCGTGCAGCTACCCTGAACGATATCCCATCGATGCCCGCTACAGAGAAACGATGGTTTGGCATTGGTCAGGGTAATCTTCGGGTGACAGTACTTCAGGTGGCCAATGCGTACGCGGCGATGGCTCGGGGATGCGTATTTAAGAATCCGCGACTGTTCGCCTCCGATGAAACCCCCACAGGGGATGCCGAACGGCCCATGAGGATCTCGCCCGCATCACTGGCGGTGGCGTTGGATGGAATGCACGCGGTAATCTATGAAGAAGGCGGAACTGCCAACAAGATCTTCGCCGGCAGCGACTTCGACAAACGATCGATGACGATTTATGGAAAGACCGGATCGACCGAAAGGCCGTACCATGCCTGGTTCGCCTGTTGGGCAACGGATCCTTCAGGTCGGGCCGTCAGCGTGGCGATCCTCGTCGAAGGAGGAGCCAGCGGAGCCCGCGATGCCTGCCCTATCGGCCGAAGGGTGCTGGAGGTCTGTAACGAATTCGATTACATCGGAACGCCGCTTCGATAAAGGCATCGGAATCAATCGGGGATAAAACCGCAACTTCACTCCATCTGCTGGGAGTGTCGATACTTGAGAATCTCCCCCATAATTTCCTTAAATACCGGCGCCGCCACGCGTCCGCCCGAATAGCCCTTGCCCAGCGCCCGATTGGGTTTCCCGATGGAAACCAGAACCATCACTTCGGGTTTATCCTGCGGAGCCCCACCGACAAAGGAGGCGATATAATTTGCGGTATCGTACCCCTTTCGGTTCGGCAGAGCGATATTGGCCGTACCGGTTTTTCCGAAAGTCTGGATGCCCTCCATTTTCGCCTGATCTCCGGTGCCCTCATTGACCACGGCGACCAGCGCCTCTTCGCGAATCCATCGAGCAACTTCGGGTTTGATGACATAGCCGGTCAGCGGCGCCGGATACATGAATTTCCGTATCGTGCCCTGGTCATCAACGACGGCCTTGACAATATGCGGCTGCACGGCGCTGCCGCCGTTGGCGATAATGCAGTATGCCCGCAGAATCTGAATGGCGGTGACGGAGATGGCATGGCCGAAGGGGATCCGCGTCACTGTCCAGCCATCCCATTGGCGAGTCGGTCGAAAAATCCCGGCATCCTCGCCCGGTAAGTCCAACCCCGTCGGCTGCCCGAAACCAAACAGCCGCAGGCCGTCATAGAGCCGCTTTTGTCCGAGTTTAAGGCCGATCTTGGCCATACCGATATTGCTCGACTTGGCCAGGATCATCTTGATGCTGAGATTGCCATAAACATGGTTCATGTACTCGCCGATCTTGTACTTCACAAAGTAGCCATTCTCGCAGAAAATGACATCATTGTAACCGATCGCGCCGGTGTTAAGTCCGACGGCTGCAGCGATGGGTTTGAAGATGCTGCCCGGTTCATAGGGATCCGCCAGGACGCGGTTCTTCAACGGGTCATTTTTTCGATCGACATACTCCTGAATATTCATCGGATCATAATCCGGCAGTGAAACCATCGCCAGAATCTCCCCCGTCCATGGATCCATGACGATGCCCAGGCCGTATTCGGCCTCGTATTCCTGGATTTTTTTCTGCAGCGCCTTGCGCACGATATCCTGGATCACCGTATCGATGGTCAATACCAGTGACAGGCCGTTCTGCGTCGCGCGGCTTTCCTGCGAATCGATCCGGATCGGATTGCGCCCTACATCCACCACCAGAACATCGCTTCCCGCAACACCCTGCAGATCGGCGTCGTATTTCTGCTCGATCCCGCCAAAACCCTTCTGTTCGGAACCCACAAATCCGATGAGATGGCTGGTCACGGCACCCATCGGATACGATCGCCGCCAAACGCTTTGAATGCCGATACCGGGAAGACGGGCCTTGAGGATTTCCTGCCGTTGATCGGCCGAAAGACCATCATAGAGGCGAACGAAACCGGGATTTTTGCTTTCCTGGATCAACCGGCACAACTCTGGACCTTGAACACCCAATATATCCTGAAGCCGCATGCAACACTCCAGAACCTGATCGTTGTTCTGAAAGGCCCTGGGTTCGGCGAACAACTGCTCCACCTTGCTGCTGGCGGCCAGAACCCGGCTGCGCCGGTCAAAGATATCACCCCGTTTGGGCAAATCAATCACCGTCGCGTGCTGGGGTCGCTGGGCTTGCTGCTGATACTTCTCCTGGCAGTCATGCTGCAAATAATACACTCGCCAGCCCAACAGGCCGAACGAAGTCACAAGCAACGCGATCAGAATGGGAATCAGCGGATGGGTTTTCATTAACGCGTCCCCGGCGCGGTGGACTTTTCATTTTTTCGAAGGATGTCGGACACCGAAGCCGGTGTGGTCAGCTGTTCCAGTTCCAGTTGTTTTTTGCGGAGTTCCTCGACCAGCCGTCGCTGTTCGGATTTGGCCGAAAAATAGCGGGAAAACAATCGGCTTGACGAATTCCGGAGATGAATTGTCCCGATCAGAACGACCGTCAGAAAAAAAACAACATACACTAATCGTCCCCGGGACATCGACCCGGCCCACTGCTCAGCGTTTCGGTAGTTTCAGGGTCATCTGGGCGCGCACATCGTCGGGTTTGCGAAGGACCTGAGAATTCAAGGCGATAATCTCGCGATATCGATTACCGTTTCCGAGCTGTTTTTGGGCAATCGTCCACAAACTCTCGCCGCTCTTGACCCGGTAGGATTTCCCGGCATCCGTCGCACTGATCGGTTTTTTCTTGGGTTGCTCAAACGAATCCGGATCGGGGTTGGTGGGCTTGGGTTTTTCCGTTTTCCCGGCAGGGGTTTTGGTGGTTGTCGTGGCTTTATCAGCAGGTTTGGTTGAGGGTTTATCGGCCGTCTTTTCCACGGGCTTGGTCGGAGTCGAAACGGAGCCGGCAGTAACCGGGGTAACCGGGGCCAGGTCAGGGATTACCAGTTTTTTGCCCGGCAAGATATCGCTGGCGGTTTTCATCTTGTCCTTGTTGGCCTCGTACAGTGCCTGGACGGTGGCGAGTTTGTTACCCAGTTCGGACCCGTACATGGCTACGGCAATTTTGGACAAATTATCGCCCGGTTGGACCACATAGGTTCGTAGTTCAACGGGCGGTTTGACCGCTTGCGGTTCGACGGTCTTGATTTCGATCGGCTTCGGAGCAGCGGCCTTGTCTGTATCCCCGGTTGAAACCGGTATGACCGTTTCGGCCGCCTTGGGCTGCGGAGCCGATTCCTGAATAATCGGTTTGTCGTTCCGGAAAGTCACATTCGCCCGTTCTTCCTTTGGAGGCGCCGAGTCACGAATCGTCGAGGGCGGAGTCATGGCCTCGACAACCTTCTCGGCCTGAATCGTGATGATCGTATTCGGTTTCTGGTCTTCCGGCATTACATTCAGCTTGCTCGGAGGATTGAGAAATCCCGGCAATCCATTGATCAGAAAGGCGATCAAAACGATAAACACCAGCCCCAGCAACAACCCGACCTTGGCATCCGCTGTCATCCCTGTTACTCCCTTCTAATGACCTATGGCAATCGTGCGGCCATCCGCATTTTGGCGCTTCGCGCACGAGGATTTATTCGTATTTCGGCCTCTTGTGGTACCATCGGCTTATCCGTCAGGATTTCATAAATTCCTTCAAGGCGTTTTCTCTGAAAATCCTGCTTGACCCGCCGATCTTCCAGACTGTGAAAACTGATGATCGCAATTCGGCCGGCGGGCTTTAACAGGCCGGGTGCCGCTTCCAGCAACCGGCCTAAGCAGCCCAACTCATCGTTCACAACGATGCGGAGGGCTTGAAAGGTCTTGGTCGCCGGGTGAATTTTTCCGCCGCGTCCCAGCACCCTGTACACCAAATTCGCCAACTGGGCCGTCGTTGTTATCTTCTGGCCGCGGCGATGCTCGATGATCGCCCGGGCGATCCGTCGCGAGGCCCGTTCCTCGCCGAATTCAAAGATCGCATCGGCCAGTTCCTTTTCTTCGGCCTGATTGACCCAGTCGGCCGCGGTAATCGTCAGTCGGTCGTCCAGCCGCATATCCAGCGGCAGATTATGCTGGAAACTGAAACCCCGTTTTGGGTCATCCAACTGACCGCTGCACCAACCCAGATCGGCCAGAATCAGGTCGGCTTTCCCGACTCCTGTTCGGGCCATGACACGACTCAAATTCGAAAAGTTCTCCCGTTCCAGGATCACTCGGCAGGGAAGATCGCTCAAAACCTTTTGGGCCTTTTCAAGGCATGCTGGATCGACATCCAATCCGAGAATCGTACCCGATAACCCCAAAGATTTCCCGAGAATTCGACTATGGCCTCCATATCCGATCGTCGCATCGACGATCACCCCCCCTTCCGGAATCGCAACGATACCAGCCAGAGTTTCGGCCAATACCGGCTGATGTTCGCTGAATAGCTGGGATTGGGACTCCATAATGATCCTCTGCCCCCCTTCAGCGTTCACCCGCCCGGATCAAATTCAGAGAACGCCCGCCTCGCACTGCCGGGCGATGGCCATCATCTCCTCCATCTCGGCGGAAAACCGAATTCCCGCATAAAGCCCGCCGGCTCGGTGGAGCCGCTGCACCCGTCGCGACAACATCTCCATTGCGGAGACCGCGGTGTCATCCATTCCCCGACGCCCTTCCAGGCAATCCCGTACGATCTGAATCGAATCCGTTCCTGTCGCGACCATTAGGCATCCTCCCGAAAGTCGATCTCTCGGCTCTGTTTATGCAGGACCGTCTGACGGGCCTGCATCATTTGTTGTTGGTATTGGGTCAGATTGTCCTGGAGATATCGTTCCCAGTCATCGCTGTTCCACAACTCAATGTGGTCGCGGATCCCGACCAGCGTCAGATTGGTTCCCAGGTTGGCTCGTTTACGAAGTTTGTCGTTCAACAACAGACGGCCTTGCCGATCCAACTCAACCTTGCTGGCCAGGGCGAAACTGAGCCGCTCGAACGAAACGGCTTCATCCGGGGCGGCCTTCCCTGGCGCACCGGCAAGGACAATCTGTTGGAAGTACTTTTCCGGATACAAACTCAGAATTCCATTGGGACCTAAGACCAGGAAAAAATCTCTGCCGTACCGGTCCGAATCGATCAGACAGCGCAGGCGATTGGAGATGAAAAGCCGATTCTTTTCATCAAGGGTATGCTCGTACTCGCCTGTTAGCATTAACATGTCATCAGTCCCACTTTGACTTATATTTTTCCCAGATTTTACCACTCAACCCCACTCCGTCAATCTTTAATTTTCGGAATTTTTCTCCGGTCGAGACAATATTTTTTGAAGATTGTCCGTCCGATAACCAAGACCCCCAATATATAGTGAACCGTCAAGTCGAAGCCCCCTCCTTTTAGGGCATAGGAGATAAGTCTGAAAATTCACGATGAATGGGAAAACCCGGGAGAATCATTCAAACACCTGTGAAATTCTGCCCGGTCAATGAGGTGCAACAGATTTGGAAATTTCGGCCAATCACCTGTTTTCGGAGGATCCTGAATCCCTCTCAAAATCAAAATTGACCTGTTTTTCCGCAATGATACATCATTTTGAGTGTTACCGAAGAGGAGAATGGATCACAAACTTTTCGGATTCGGAACGATCGTGTTCCAAAACGACGATAAGAAAATAGCAGAAAAAGGAGTCGAAAATGAAAAAGGTTGTGGTTTTGTCGATTGCGTTGATCGTACTGGCCCTGTCGGCCAGCCAGGTAATGGCACAACCGCCGGCCGGACAAGGCGGACCTGGACAGGGTGGTCCCGGCGGACAAGGCGGCTTTGGACGCGGGATGATGATGGGCGGGGATATGTATGACCAGCTCAATCTCACCGAAGAGCAGAAAAAGAAAATGGAAGAAATGCGGACCGAGTTCACCAAGAAACTGGAATCGGCCACACCGGAAACCCGCCGGGAAATCTTCACCGAGATGCGCGATAAAATGCAGAGCGTCTTGACGGATGAGCAGAAAAAGAAAATGGAAGAGCTTCGCACCCAGCGCGGTAACCGCGGCTTCGGCGGATTCGGCGGCCCGGAAGGTACGCCGGGGCAGGGCATGGGTCCCCGCGCTTCGGTCTTTCCGTTCCAGCGTTTCCTCGATCAGCTCAAGCTGACCGACGAACAGAAGACCAAAGTCGCCACAATGCAGCGTGAGGCCATCGAGAAGCTGTTCAACGATATTCGCACAAAAGTTCTGACGGAAGATCAACGCAAAGAACTCGAAAAGCTCCGTGCGGCACAGCCCGCAGCCCCGGTCGCTCCTGCGGCGACAAAGCCGGCCGAAAAACCCGCCGCAACGGAAAAACCCGCCGCCGAGCAACCCGCTCGTGGACAGCGTCGTGCTCGTCAGCAGTGATTGCGGAATATTCCCAGATTGTTCGGGGCCTGATCGCGACAACGGGATCAGGCCCCGGATTGGCTCTTGCCGGATTCCCGGTGGCATTTGACTCGCCCCGGTCAACCGGATACAATTCGGATGTGCATAATCTCGACTTACTTGATATTCAGGCGTGTCTCAACGGCGACGATCAGGGCTATCATCGGCTCCTGCGTCGCCACGAGACAGGCGTCGCGCGGTTGATGTGGCGATTCAGCCGCGACAAGACCATCTGCGAGGAACTGGTGCAGGAGGTCTTCGTGCAGGCCTACTTCAGCTTGACCCGCTATCGCGGAGACGGTCCTTTTCCCGCCTGGCTCCATCGCATCGCCACTCGCGTCGGCTATCATTTCTGGAAGCAGCAAAAACGAGCCGCCGCGGAATGGTCCCTGCAGGAAATCGACGCCGCCGTCAGCCCCGAACCCGACACCCTGGATCCTTCGCAGGCCGCCGAACTTCTGCATGGACTTCTCTCTCGACTGCCGTCGCCGGATCGCCTGGTCCTGACCCTGATGTACTTCGAAGATTGCTCGACTGAACAAATCGCCCAGCGAATGAGCTGGACACGCGGCATGGTTAAAATGCGTGCCATGAGGGCCCGAAAAAAACTCAAGGCACTCGCCGAACAACTCGGGCTTTTGGAGAAACTCGGATGGATACAATGAAATCAATTGAAAAACTGGCGCAAATCGCCCGGCAGGAAGAGCCCCCGGAAATCTCCGTCTCGGCTTCCGTCATGGCTCACATCCGGACCTTCCGCTACAGCCGGCCGGCCATCGATGTCATGCCGGTCTCCTGGGTGGCGGGAATTTCGGCCGTGGCCGCGTCGATCATCCTGTTCCTGGCCTTCTACGCCTACCAGTCGATCCATGATCCCTACATGAACTTCTTTGCTCCGATTCAGGTGGCTTGGTTATGGTAGATCCCATGCCCAATTTTCCTGGAATGATCGGACGCCGTCAGCGGATCATGGGACTGGGCTTCGGCCTGTTGATCCTGATGTTTGGGATCGTCATCGGATCAGGCGCCACAATTCTCCACTTCAAAGATCAGTTGAAGCGGGGTCGCGGATGGGAACGGGGACCTGATCCAAAACCGATCATTCAAGACATGAAGGAAAAATTATCCCTGACGGAACAGCAGGTCAAGCAGATCGAAGAACTCTTTCGTCAACAGGGACAGGCCTGGATGGAGTTCAACAAAAAGACATCTGAGTTCCAGAAACAACAATGGGAAGACATGATCACGGGTATGAAGTCCATCCTCACAACTGAGCAATCAGCCGCATGGCAAAAGGAGATGGACGAGCGCCGCCAGCAATGGGAAAAGTGGGAAAAGGAACGGCGCGAACGGGCGGCCCGTTGGCAGCAGGGTCCCGGTCGCGGCGGACCTGAAGGTCGTGGCGGACCCGAAGGTCGTGGCGGACCGGATCGCGGCGAGGGTCGTCGCGGCGGACGCCCGGGTCAAGACGAACGCCAGCAGGGCCGACCTTCGGGTGAACCGATGCCCGGCGGACCCGGACCCAATGGTCCGATGCCGGGTGGACCCGGTCAGCCGATGACTCCGCCTCCCGATGGTCCAGTCCCGGATGGAACTCCAAAACCATCCGAACCGGCTCCCGGGTCAACAACTCCGAAATCCGCAGAGGAACCCAAACCTCTGTAACCGATAACGCAAAAGGCCCGGCAACTCGCCGGGCCTTTTTTTTCGATCCAAATATCCGATACCAATTTATCGTAGTCTCTTCCGAATGGCTCCAACAATCCCGACACCAATCAATCCCAGCGTCATCGTCGTCGGTTCCGGAACCGTCGTCGTCAATTCAACATTATCAATGACGGCGGCTGATACCACAAAATCTTCATGTCCGGTCAATTCAAATCGAATCTTTGTTAGGCCCCAATCCCAGTCGCTGGAAACCGGGACGGAAATCGTTCGAACGGATCGATATGAACTCAATGGATCAAACGGATCAGGAGGAAAATCTCCCAGATTCGTTACCGTCACATTGGATGCGGCGCTTTCATGATGGGATTGACTGGTACTAATCCAATAGAAAGATCCGTCCGAATTTTTCGGAATTTCCTCAATCGGAGAACCATCTTCTTTGAAAAGATAAGCCCGCAAATAATCCGTCTCTGTAGGGCTATCATATAAAAATGTCAGGTCAAACCGCAACGCCGACTCATTGGAAGCGATGGAAAAACACTGCGACAGGAAAAGGGTTGAACCTTCGCTTTCAGGGATAAACGCCGTGAACGGATATCCATAGTCAGCGCCATCGACAACAGCATCATCGTGGGTCCAATCAGAATCCCACCCGGCGGGGTCGTCAAAAAATCCATTGGTAATCCCCGCAAATAGTACGGTGCCTTGCAGAAGTGCAAACATCATTGCGGTGAGCAAACTCAGTCCAACTCGGCGGAACATGGACATGTCTCCGACACAATCGTTTTCTCTCCCGGGCCCATCC
>JAAYVQ010000236.1 GCA_012517095.1 Phycisphaerae bacterium
CACCGATCTTGACCGGCCCCGACGCCGTCGGCAGCGTCCGAAGATACGCATCGGCGCTTTGAACAATATTGCCCATTTCGTCGGTCGATTCGACGCGGAAATGATAGGTCGTCCCCGGCAAAAGGGTATTGAGCTTAATCAGGTGGGATTTTGTCAGGGAAATGTCGCGGACGATCAGGTTGAAAACCTTCGCTGATGTCCCGAATCTGACGACGCTGTTCGAATCCTCGTCGGTCGTCCAGGTGATCTCGGCCGAGGTCGTCGTGATGTTCGAGACGGTCGGGCCGGCCGTGATCTTTGGCGCCGTTGCGTCGCACTTCCAGACTTCCTGGCGGCTGTTGTCGGTCTCGTCATTCTCGTCGATGTCCTCGCCGGAATCCGTCACCACCGTGATCGGATCGCTCGGGGCCGAGCAATGCCACAGATATTTCTCGAAGGATCGGTTTCGTCGCTGTCCCGGCCCAATCTTCTCGGTGATCGAATCCACATCCTGCCAGGCCGGCCCCACCTGCAGCGCCGTCTGGAAAGTACCCGTCGTGGCCGTATCTCCCTCGTTGATGACCTGATACCAGATGACTTCCCCATCGTTCCAGATGTCGGTCACGCGAAGATCCGGCTTGCCCATCGCGATACCCGTAAGGCAAACTACAACGGCCACAAAGGTTCGTATTGGAAGGTTCATACCCTCTCCTTTCCCGAATGGATGTTCAACCGCCTCATCCCGGCTTTGGGATTCCAATTCAGTAATACCTGTACTATTATAGGAATTTGCGGGAAGAAATGCAACCTTTTTCCACAATAAGCCGCATTTCCCCATCCGGCCTGGATGGATACCTTCCTCCCGCCTGTTGATCGGTCCCCCGGCAAGTCGATCAAATTTCAATGATGGAACCCGGATAAACAAGCCACAAGGGAAAAAGTCCGGGCCCAGATCCCTCGTGTATTGGGAATTCCGGGCCCTTATCTTCTTCGCAATTGTTCAGTGACCGCCGATTTTTATACAATTTCCGATAGTCAATATTCAAGAAACGACTTTACTGTTTTCCGGGGCTCGGATCCCCCGCCTGCCAATTGGCCGCGTCGTTTCCGTACGCCGTCGGATCGATCCGCTGCAGAACCTTGCCCGTCCCGTCCGGCTCCACCGGCCACGGCGCGACATCGTCGTATGAAATTTGCTCAGCCCGGATCCAATATCGATCCTGGCCCAGTTCCTGATCGCCCGGCTTGGACAGGCGAACCTTTTCGCCCGCGTTATCCAGACTCCCTGAGGTCCACTGCAAAATTGTCACGCTCGACGGAATCGCCGCGCCATAGTACGCTTTCAGCTTGGTCTTGTCCTTGCACACGATCAGGTATCCGCCCGCTGGAATCGTCGTATTCGCCGGGAAGGCAAATTCGATCCCGTTGGTAAACTGCCACGGCACGATATCCGTGCGGAATACGCCGGGCGATGTCTCGGTGCCGACCTCATCCTGCAGCGTCACCGGAGCCCCGCTGATATTCTTCAGCTCGATATACTCATCGCCCGTGTTGGCCGAATTCGGATTGTACATCATCTCCGTGATGACGATCGGCCCGACCTTCGGCGCTGCGTTGCCGTAGCCCGGCGTATTGGCGCTCATCGCCACAAAATTCACCCCGCCGTCCAGCGAGCTCTTAATGTATCGCCCGAACGCCACGCCGCTTTCCGCCGCGTCGAACTGTTGCTCGACCGTATATCCCGTCAGTGCCCCGCCCTGACCCGATTGCAGATAGATCGTCTCGCCGCCTTCGCTCAGCGCAAACGGCGCATGACAACCTGGATCGGCCGGGTTCCCGAAATGCAGATCCTGATAAAAGACCGCGAATCCATTCCTGGGAAGAATCGTATCCGACGCGATCTCGTATTTCATTTTATTCGGATCATCGATGTTGCTGTCCGAGAGGAACCAGCCGCCGATGTTGATCGGTTCGTCCGTCGTGTTGTGCAGCTCGATCCAGTCCGGCGTGATCTCGCCGCCGTGTGAATGCGACAGAATCTCGTTGATCACAACCGCGCCCGGCCCCGGCACCAGCCCCATATCGTCGCTTCCCGGCGATCCGTACGCCATCGCACTGGCCCGCCACCCGGACTTCTGACCCCAGACCATCAGGTCCGACGCCGAGGGATCCAGAATCGTCAGCGAAAAACCCGGCCCGTCCGTGATGTCATACCAGCCGTCCTTGTATTCGAAATCGTGGATCACCGTCCCGATCGCATCGACCAGTTGGATCCGCTCGCCGGCGTTATCCAGCAAGCCGGTATAGTGTCCCGCGATCGGCAGACCGGTCCCATAGAACGCCTCGAACGCCGCCACATCCTGAACGACCAGAACCGCTCCCCCCGGAGCCAGTGTCGTGTCGCCGAAGGTAAAGTCGATCCCCCGGGTAAAACGGACCAGATTCAGGTTGATCGAGGAAGTCCCGACATTCTGCAGTTCAATATATTCTGTGTTCAATATAGCCGGATTATACATGATCTCCGTGATCCGCAGACTCTCCTTCACCGGCCCGATCGCGAAAACCGCCTCGTTCAACGCGCTCCACTTGCCGTTCAGCGCCCGCGCCTTGACCGCCGTGCTCTGGGTCAGCGTGACCGGTCCCGTATAGCGGATCGCCGTCGCCGACGGATCGCCTGGGCTGATCTGGCCGGCAACCAGTTCGGCCCCCAGTAGAAAGTCGTTGTTGCCCGCCGTGATGTTCAACCCCTGGATCGCCAGCATATTCGTCGCCCCCTTCTTGAGTTTGCCCAGGTGCGCCGTCAGATCGAACGATTCAAATTCTCGCGCCAGAGCGTCGGTGTGACTGGCGTTGGCCGCTGAGTTCCACACCGGCGCCGCCGCCGAGTCGAAATTGACCCGCTTGACCTCCGCGCCGTTCAGATAGGCGATAAATCCGTCGTCGTACCGGACCTTCAGCGTCAGCGAACTGTAATCCAGATTCGGAGCCGTAAACGGTATCCGGATATAACACGACGCATTCTTCGTGTACATCGCCGTCTGAAGGTCCATATCGATCAGATCCGTGTAGTTGACCGGATCCGACGGCCGCGTCTCAAACCCGACCGTCCCCGAACCGGCCGTCCAGCCCGAATCGTCATAGACAATATTCATCCACGGATTACCCGCAGGCGAAAGGTTCTGTCCGTCGATCACCTGCCGCGTGATATTCGGCCCCTGCCACGCCACCGACAGATTGTCACCGCCGCCCTCTTCCTTCATCAACGCGTAAATATAGTACTTCTGCCCCGCCGTCAGCGGGATCGCCGCCGATTTCTGCTCGGCATACCAGTCCCACTGTCGCGTTCCCGTCCACCCGGATACCTGCGCGATCTTCACCGCGTTGGTCGGACTTTCCGTCGTGCTCAGCCACAGCTCGCCTCCGTCGTCGCTGGCGATCCAGAATGTGTAGTTGCCCGTCACCGGCGGATGCAGATATCCGCTCAGCCGGGCCCCGTACTGGTCCCACGGATCCCCCGTTCGGGATTCGAACACCGTCCGATACTCCGTCAAACTCGGATTGTCCGGATAGTTGGCGTTGCTCGTCAGGTTCGATACCGCCGTGCCGCTGATCCCGAACCAGTAATCCGCCCGGATTGCTCCCAGCGCCGAGACCGGTTCCGTCGTCGGCACAAACACCTTCTTGGCCGCCGACTCTGCCGCCAGCGTCACATCCGCTCCCGGCGTCGAAAGATGCGAATATTTCCGCGGGTCCGTTCCGTCCAGCGTGTAGTACAGATCGCCCCCGCCCGGATTGCTCATCGTCAGCGAATATCCCGGATTCACATACCCGCCGAACGGACTGAACGACGGAGCCGCAACATTCGGATACCATCCCTTTCCGATCAACTGGTTGAGCACGATCGCCGGCCGGTTGTTCATGTAGGTGCCGGAGATGTAGTTGATCTGCGGCAGCCAGTGATCGTTGCGGTTCAGGTTCGTCGATGTCTTGCTGTCGCCCCACCGCGCCGACTCCGCGATGATCGCTGTGTCGATCGTGGCGGCCCGCGCCAAAAATCGCTGCGACGCCGACGACGAAGTCAACAGTCCGCCGTTATAAAAATACTTGTGCACGCGGTCCCCGAACCGCACGCGGTACTCGATATTCTCCGCCAGCTTCTGACTCAGGTACTGCGGATTGAACTTGTCGAAGGTCTGTCCCGCCGGGAACGGTCCCGTCCGATCGATACCCCACGAATTGTCGTCGAACAGCGAATGTTCGGCGTCGTGTCGGAAGAACTTAAATCCGTCCGGATGAACGCGATTGTAAATCCCGTAGAAATTATTCGGACTGGTGTTGCCCAGGAAGTTTGAGACCGGCCCGTCAAAATCCCCGACATAATATGTGCAAATCATGTAATCGATCAGGTTATCGATATCGAGGAATCGCTCATAGCTCGCATTCGCCGTCCCGTCGGTATTGAGCCCCTGGAATCGAAAATACGGCTCGGCGTTCTTGAAGGTGTCCAGCGCGTTGAAAATCGTTTGCCACTTGTCCAGCGTGCCGTCCGTGGCGTTGATCGTATAGGACCCCGCCTCGACCTTGACGACATCGTAATCGTCTTTGCTGCCGCCGAAATAAGTTTCCGCGTAACGGGCCTCGCATCGTTCCTGCGTCAGGTACAGACCCCAGTACTGTCCGTTGAGATACAAGTGATAGTACCGACTCCGCGTGTATGGCTGCCCCATCGCCCGCTGGGTGTCGCGAGAGAAAATCTCCCGGCACATCGTGTTCCGGCTGTCGCCGCCGAAACTCCACGAATAGTTCTGGCTGGTTTGGATATCCACCTTGTCAAAACTGTCGGCCCCTTCATCGCCGAAGAGCGGATAATTCAACTTGCCTTCGCCGTATTCACCGCGGAAAAACACCCGGAACGCGTGCTTGGGATTGTCCCCGCTGCGGCTGTATCCGCCGCGAATCCGCAAACCGCAGTTGATCTGGAATCCGTCGTTGCCGCTGGGATCGATCAGCTCCAGCGAAACCGGACGCTCCCAGGCCCGTCCGTCCTGTGAAGCGTTGACATAGATTCCATTCCCCGCGTTGAACAGGTGATTCGGATCCGTCACAATCGACAAACTGGGTATCGCGACAAGAGCGTCGTCCACCAGGGTCTTATATCGACTATCGACAGTCACAATATCCGGATCCATCCCGTAATTCATGACCTGGTTGTTGAAAGTGCCCGCGGCCGGCCAGTCCGCCGACGGCGCCGCACCGGTCGGGGATTGTTGCAGAATATCCGCGATAAACAGATAGGTATGCGTCTTGACCGCCGAATCCAGCCATCCGGGTTTGAATCCCATGGCCCGAACGATTGAAGTGGCCGAAATCGCGATCGGTCCCGTATACACGGTCCCCGTCGTCGCCGAAGGCGCCGTCCCGTCCAGGGTGTAACGGATTTCGGCTCCCGGCGTATCCGACGCCAATGTCAGCGAAAAACCGGCCGCATAGAATCCACGCTTATGACTGAATTCGATTTCTTCGACGATACCCAATGCTCCCGAGATATTCGCCGATCCCGGGGTGGGCGTCGTAAAGTATTGCGCCGTATCAAGGTCCTGCGTCGCGACCAACACCGGTTCGATCAGATATTCCCCGTTGCCCGCGGCGTTGTTCAAACCCTGAATCGCCAGCACATTCACCGCCGGCGTCGCCTGAAGGATTCCCAGATACGCGGTCAGATTGATCTCTTCAAAACTCAGGGATTCGCCGTCCGGCCGGTCCGTTGTCGCCGTCGAATTCCACGACAGCGTCGTCGGCGCGTTGCGTTCGGCCACTTTTTGTCCGTTGAGATACGCCACAAATCCGTCCTCGTACCGGATTCGGAGCGCCAGCCCGTCGAATACCGCCGGATCCTCCACCTGGAACGACTGCCGCATCCGGCACGAAGCGTTGAGGTTGAGCATCTGCGTCTCCAGCGCGTTGCTCAGCCCTTTCCCTTCGGCCAGCCGCCCCACCTCCGCCGCCGTCAGCGCCCGATCGTAAATCCGGACATCGTCGATTGCGCCTTTCCAGGGATTTCCGCCGTTGGCCTCGCACGCCCCGATCGTCAGCGCCGAGGCGGTATCCGATGCGAACGAGAACAGATCCGATCCGATCGAGGCGCCGTTCAGATACATCGTCGAAAGGGTCCCGTCGAAACTCATCGCCAGATGAATCCATTGATTCACCGGCATGGTGAATCCGTACGCCGGATAACTGTTGGG
>JAAYVQ010000237.1 GCA_012517095.1 Phycisphaerae bacterium
CATTTTGCGTGTTCTTGAAAAGGAAAGCCCCCAACCTTATGTTGGGGGTTATTGCGACCATATTGGCCATGCTGCTGTGCGACCATCATCCTTGCCAATCGTTGGCACTTAGATCGTAACGCACATCAGCCATCGATCGGCCAGTTCGAGCAGATCGCCGAAATCCACAAGCCCCGACGCATCCTGATCGGCGGCGTTACAATCGTGGTTGAACGAACAATCGATATTCATCCATTTTCCGGACAATAGCGCCATGTCACAGTGCGCTTCAAATGCAGCCAGGGATGGGCGCTTCAAAACCAGCCAATTCATCGAACGCCTTCATACCGGTTTCCGATGTAAAGTTCAAGCCAAATCCGGGGACGATTCGTCCGTGTGGATTTATCCGGCGACGGATCGCTCGGATCGGCGGCCGAACGAGAATGGGCCCTGACCAGCTCGTCGGAGTCTGGCCGCCGCAGGCCGAGCGGACCGGAGCGGTTCCATTCCCCCTTAGGCCGACGCCGCATGATCGGATTCTCCGGTATCGGTTTTCGAGGATTGCTTTTTGTCCGGCGGTTCCTGAAGGAGCCGTTCCTTCAGCCGGTATCCCCCTTTGCGGGGGGTGATTTTGATGAAATCGTATAAAGTCACTTCTCTTGTTCGTGGATCGACATAGATCACCACAGGTTATAAGATTTCTTTGTAAGGGGACTGGTTGTAATTCGACTACCAAATCAATATAGTACTCAAGACTCCTATTCATGGAAAGGATTTCAAAGATGCTGCTTCGTCCTATCATCATCCGAATTTCCCTCCTGCTGCTTGTTTGGGGATGCGGCAGGAGTGATAAACCGGTCTCTGATGACAAGCCGGAGTCCAAACCTCCCAATGTGATCCGTGAAGACAAGTTGCCGAAAGATATCCTGAAGCGTCACCCTGACACAGATCGGTTGCCTCCAATCCTGCATAGCAATCGATTTGACATGCCTGTTCCACTTCCCTATCCGGTCAATACTTCTGGAGCCGAAGATTCCCCGTTCATCCTGCCGGATGGAAAGACCCTGTATTTCTTTTTCACCCCGGATGTCAGGGTTCCCCCGAACAAACAGTTATTTGATGAAGTGACAGGGATATGGGTGTGTCATCGGGAAGGAAACTCCTGGACGGTACCGGTACGAGTCCGGCTTCAGGATCCCGGCAAACTGGCGTTGGATGGGGCGGTATGTATTCAAGAGGACGAGATGTGGTTTGCTTCTGCCCGTGAAGGGTATACCGGCGTCAATATGTTCACGGCACACTGTATCCAGGGACAATGGATGGACCCACAATATGTCGGCGACAGATTGATGAAGGAAATTCAGATTGGGGAAGTGCATATTCATCAGAACGACCTCTATTTCCATTCTCCCCGTAAAGGGGGTCTTGGCGATTACGACATATGGATGACAAGTCGCAAGGGGAATACATGGTCGGATCCTGTCCTGTTGCAATCCGTGAACTCTCCTGCCATGGACGGCTATCCTTTTGTATCGTCGGACGGCAACGAATTGTGGTTTACCCGAACCCACCGGGGTACACCTGCCATATTTCGCTCTGTCAAAATCAAGGGACAGTGGGATGAACCTGAATTGATCGTCTCCCAGTTTGCCGGGGAACCCACCCTGGATAATGCCGGCAATCTCTATTTTGTTCATCACTTTTATGAAAACAACGTGATGATCGAAGCCGATTTGTATGTAGCGTATAAAAAATCGAATTCAATTCAATGATACCCTCCCCATTCCATGGGACTGAACTTTCTGCCAAGGGTAATAACGTACAAAATATGGAATCGTTGGAAAGATCACATAAGTCATGGATTATGTTGGAATTACACAATCAAGATTCATCCCCGAATAACGACAGGAATTTGAGGACCAGGATATCAAAATCAGGAGCCCTTTCATGATTCGCACGATCGCTGAAATTCTCTTGGCAATTGCCGTCAGGGTTGTAAGTCCTTCCGGATCAGAAATAGACCAAGGTTTACCATCTGAAGTCGTCTCCCCCAGTCCATCGAATACCCAGGCGTGGAACCAGTATATAGCAGATGGATGGGACTCTCCATTCGGGCTTGATTATGTCTTTGTCCTCGATCCGGGTTTTCAATCACCCGACTTGGCTCGGGAACTTGGTGGATTTATCGGAGTGAGATGGGTAAATTTCGCAAAGATTAACTGGGGTACGCTGGAACCACGAGCACCTGTTGGTGGAAAACATAGCTACAATTGGTCAAAGCTGGATGAGGGGGTACAACAGTGGCAAAAATATGGAATCCATATCATGATGTCCCTTCGTTTTGTCTCGCCCTGGGCAAATGCCACGCCGAAAGGGAATCAATTCACCTATCTGGACGGGCCGTGGGCGTTAATCCCCAAGGGAGTCGGAGATTATATTCCTACGCCGGAACATCAACAGGATCTCCGGGATTACATCCAACATCTTGTTGAGCGATATGATGGGGATGGAAAGGAGGACATGCCGGGATTGTTATTTCCCATCTTGTACTACCAAGTCTGTAATGAAGCCTACAATGAATTATTCTGGGCGGGAACCGTGGAGGAATATGGGGCTCACTTGAAAGAAGTCGCTCAAGCCGCCCATCAGGCCAATCCCAAAGTCAAAATCATTCTGTCCGGAGTCTGTTTCCAGCCGATGAGCGGCTATTACGACAAACAAATGGATCCTCGGACGAAGGCCTATGTCGAGAAACTCCTGCCTAAAACAGCACCGAAGATGATTCCCTTTCTCAAACGGATGGATGAGTTCAGTCGTCGCAGCCTGACATTTCCCGAATATGATATTCTGGATGCCCGATGGTCCAGTTATGGGGTTGTCGCACAGTGCAAAGAAGAACTTCGGTTGGCTGGCCGTCCGGATACCGAGGTTTGGAGCGCGGAAATCTACTCTGCTTTTCCCCTACTGGACGCGATGATTCTGCCGATGACGACGCTTTATTCCTATCCGACTCCGTCCCGGAGCTTGGATTATATCCGTATTACACGATCCCCAAAGGATAAGGACTTCGGGGTCGTTAACCGATGGTATCGTGGATTACAGGCCTCCATGGTGGTCAAGAACTGCATGGTGGGTTTAGAGGCGGGTTCGAAGAAACTCATGAATGGCTGGGCTTTGGATTCTCAAGTTCCCGTTGCGCCCTATCCCTTGGGAGTTGGGGGTTACAAGAGTACGACATTCAATTGTCTCTGGCCAGCCGCATATACCTATAAATTGCTCATCGAGAAACTTGACGGTATCACCTCGTGCCGCCGATTGCCTGTGGTTCCGGATGTATATGTGTACCAATGCACGGTACATAACGGACGAAGGGTGCTTGTTGCGTTCTATGACGACCACATCGGTCAAAACCATAATGAAGCACTTGGAACAATTCCTGTCAAAATTCCCTTTGGCGGCGTTTCAGCTCGATTGACGCACATCATCACAGAAATTGGCCAGACCCATCCCGAGGTCGAACAACTGAAATCTAACGCCGGAGTACTGCAAGTTACGCTGAGTGAGTTTCCGGTGTTTATTGAGTAGTTCCGACTTCTTTTGGATCTTGCCCTATCCGATCAGCATTTTGTCCGGATCGAGATTGTCCTTCTCGATGGATTTGAAGTACTGCACCGTCCCAACCTTCAGTTCCAGCGTGGCGTCGTCGTCGCAGACGAAAATCGCGTGCGGATGCATCTGCACGCAGGACACCGTCCACATATGATTGACCCCTTCCTCGATCCCCGCCGCCACCGCCCGCGCCTTGCCCGACCCGTTGGCCAGGATCATCACCTGCCGCGCGTCCATCACCGTCCCCACGCCCACCGTCAGCGCCGTCCGCGGCACCCGGCTCAGATCCCCGTCGAAAAATCGCGCGTTGGCGATCACGGTCGATTCATTCAGCGTCTTGACGCGCGTCCGGCTGGCCAGCGACGATCCCGGTTCGTTGAACGCCAGATGCCCGTCGGGCCCGATCCCGCCGACGAACAGCTCGATGCCGCCGAACCGCTGGATCGACTGTTCATATTGATCGCACTCGGCCCACAGGTCCTTGGCCATGCCGTTGAGAATATGGACATTGTGCTTGGGAATGTCGATATGGCTAAAGAGATTGTCCCACATAAAGGCATGATAACTCTGGGGGTGGTCTTTCGTCAGGCCGACATACTCGTCCATGTTGAAGGTCACCACATGGGCAAAACTGATCTTCCCGGCCTTGTGCAGCTTGATCAGGTTCTGGTACATCCCGATCGGCGTCGAGCCCGTCGGAAGACCCATCACAAACGGCCGGTCCTTGGTCGGATTAAATTGACGGATCGAGTGGACAACATAGGCCGCTGCCCAGCGGCTCATCGTGGCATAGTCGGGTTCAATGATCACACGCATGATTCTCCCCTTCTCAGAAGGTTTATGGAATGTGTTCGAGCTTGCCGATCAGCTCCTGCACGGTTTTCTTTTTGGCCTTCAATTTGGCGTCCAGTTCCCGGATAAAGTCGTTGGTGGTATCCGAACCCCGGATCGCCTCGAAATCCTGATCTCGTTCTTTCTCGCCGCCGTCGATACCGAATCCGATCCGCGAGGTCAGGCCGAATTCCTTGCACGCGTCCTCGCGACGCAGCCGGTCCAGCTTCTCCACGGCCGTGATCCATTCGTGGATCAGGCCGATGACATCTCCGGCCGTAAACTCGCTGGTCTTCTTGCCGAGATGTTCTTCGATCGCGTCCAGCACCCAAGTCCACTGGTAATCCTCGAACTTCTGATAGATTTCCGCCAGTCGGTTATGCAGTTCATCCTGCGTTTGGATTGCGCCCGATTCGATATCCGCCAGGAACCGTTCGATCACGGTAACCGGGGCCAGCAATCCCGCCAGGTCCAGCCACTCGCCGGATCCATCGGTCGTGCGTCGGACCAGACTGTCCCGAAACTGCTGCATCGTCGTAAAGCTATTCTGCCGGATATGCTGCACGAACATATTGCCCAGGAACCGGACCGTTCCCAGCCGGTAAAATTCGATCCCATTCTCCAGCGACGACCGCTTGATCTTCACGCCGTTGTAGAAATAAAACTGCGATGTCCGACCGGAGGTGTCCCGCAGTTCCGCCAGCAGCTTGCTCCCGTTGATCATCTTCTGAACGGTGAAGGGTGTCAAGAGGTTGAATGTGATAAAATCCAGTTTCCGGGGATCCTTCCGCCGGTCGCGTTTGGGCCACTTGCGGCTGTCGCGCACGGTCCCTACGCTCCGCAGATTCACGCCGGGGATGCACACGCTTTCGTCTTCGGACTCGATCAGGTAAGAATACGGCAGGTTCGAGGTGTCGCTGTTGCCGTAATGCCGCCCCATCACCATCGTGAACGGTCCCACCTTCGCCGGCCAGAGCATGTACGAGTCCGAGGTCGTCTTGGAACCGCGCTCCACCACGCCCTGGTGCACCGGACCCAGTTTGTACATGTGGTTGCTCTGGTTGGACCCGCTACCGGCGTTGAGAAACGAAAAGATTCCCGCGATCAGCAGCGTGGACTTGTGGTGCGTTACCGTATAAGGACCGGCGAAAATGGAACAGGCCTCGCCGTGAAATCCGCCGCAGTTGGCGAAAAAGACCGAATTTTCCGCCGAGTATTGCTTGGATAACTGTGTGCCCTGCCCGACAAAACAGTGCGCCAGGATCGAGTTGTCGCCAACCTCGGATCCCGACGACAGGATAAAGTCCCGCGCGATCACGTTCACGCCGATCCTGGCCGGATCCTCCGGACAACTGTTGATCGAGCCGTTGTCCAGCAAGCTGGCCCCTTCGATCACCGCGCAGGGACCCACGCGCAGATTCGTCAGCGTCTTGCAGTTGTTCAGCCGGGCCCTCGCCCCGATCCGGCCCCGGGTCGAACGGACCGAATCGACATACCGCGCAATCATCGCCCGCAGCCGTTTGATCAGTTCCGGCCGATGATGATACAACGCAATCAGATATGCCGCATGCGACGACAGGCCGTCGTAGATGGGAATCTCCCGCCCCCCCACCTCGTTGATGACCGCCGCCTCCACGCCGTTGCCGAAGGTCGTCTCGCCCTCCACCGCCAGCAGCGAAACATGGTCGATGAAGACTTCCTCTTCGATGTCATAATTGGCGATGTAGTTTTCGATATTGTGAATGAAGGCGTTGTCCCCGATCCGGCAGTTGTGGATCGTCGCGTTATAGATGCCGGCCTTCTGTTCCAGCCCGCCATACAGCCGGACGCTCTTGTCGAACCGCCCGAGCTCCACCTCGCCGCTGAAACAAACCTGCTGAAGCCGATCGGTGTCCAGCGGCTGAACCGCCCGCACGCCAGACCAGTCCCCCGCCGAACAGCCCTGCGACTGGAGTCGGGCAATCTGCTCGGCCGTGAGAGATTGAGCGATATTTTTTGACATTGTAGGCCCTTATTTAGATAATAAGTAGGTATCCTCCGCGATCGCCGCCTCTTCATTGGTCGCGATCACGAAGATCTTGACCCTGCTTGTATCGGCCTGAATGTCGTCTTCCTTGGCCAGTTTGGCCGCGTTTTTCGCCGGATTCAGGATCGCCCCGATCGCGTCCAGTTCGCTGCAGACCCCCGCGCGGATGTGTGGACAATTTTCGCCGATGCCGCCGGTAAAGACAATCGCGTCCAGCCGTCCCAGCACGGCCGCGTAGGCACCGACATACTTCTTGATCCGATAACAAAAGATGTCAATGGCCAGTTGTGCCCGTTTGTCGCCCTTTTCGGCCAGTTCCGTCAGGTTCCGCATGTCGTTGCTCTTGCCGGAAATCCCGAGTAAACCGCCCTTTTTATTGCACATCGCGTTGAGTTCGTCGATACTGTAGCCCTTGTCGGCCAGATAAAACAGGATCGCCGGATCCAAATCTCCCGTTCGCGTACCCATAACCACGCCTTCCAGCGGCGTCAGTCCCATTGAAGTGTCGATGCTTTTGCCGTTTTTCACGGCTGTGATCGAGCATCCGTTGCCCAGATGGCAAGTGACCAGGTTGACGCGATCGGTCGGATGGGCCAGAAGCACGGCCGCACGGCGGGACACATAGCGATGCGAAGTGCCGTGAAATCCGTATCGACGAACGCGATATTTTTCGTAAATTTCGTACGGAAGTCCATACAGATACGCGACTTGCGGAATTGTTGTGTGAAACGCCGTATCGAAACAAGCGATCTGTTTTGCGGTGGGCAATTTGTGGATGGAAGCCCGAATTCCAGTCAGATTCGGCGGATTGTGAAGAGGCGCCAAGTCGGCGAATTTTTCGATCGAGGCAATGACACGATCATCGATGAGAACCGAGCCGGTAAATTCCTCGCCGCCGTGCACAACGCGATGGCCGACAGCCGTGATTTCCGCGATATTGTGCAATATTCCGAGATTTTTTGAGACCAGGGTATTCAAAATCAGGTCCATCGCATCTTCGTGATCGGGAATGGATTGCTCGGAAGTGTGCGTTTTTCCGTCAAAAACGCAGATCAGGCGGGATTTCGGCTCGCCGATTCGCTCAACCATGCCCTTGGCGACGACGGTCGAGCCGGGCATCTCGAACAACTGATACTTGATCGACGAACTGCCGGCATTAATAACCAGTATTTTCATGCTAAAAAACCTTTCTTTCGGGTAAAAATTGGGGTACCCCCGACACTTGAGTCGCAGAATTATACAATCGGCCGAATCGCATCTCAAGGATGGAAAATAATTCTGGGCCGGGTGAGGGAATGATCCAGCAGGAAAGTGAAAAATAATCAGCAGGGTCGGACCAGATCCAAGAGGCCCAATCGCGGTTTTTGAGCGAATTGTGGAGGTATGACTGAGGTGGAAAACGGGATTTTGGCTTCCATAAGTCATTACAATTCAAACAGCTAGAAGCGTTTACCGAGGGCGATTTTTTACCATAAAACTCCAAGTCTTTATATTTCAAATCGTTACAACCGCCTCGCAGCAAGATTGTGACAGATTGTGGACTTTTTGATTGTCATGTTGGATTGTCTTGTTATTGGGATGGTTTCAGAATACGAGATGTCGGATATTGGCCCCAGACGATTGACGGCTGAATATTGCCGAGTAGAACGGTAGGGAAATGATTCAGGACATGAGGCGTAAGATTTACGGATAAGATGGCGACATGAATCGTCGCGTATCCAGCGTCGCCGATTTTTCGCTACACGACGGGAACGAGATCCACCAACGGACAGTCGGGAAGACATTAGGGGATATTCATGGTCTATAATCAAACCGAGAAAAAAGATTCCAAAAGAAAGATCGGGCAGAGAATGGGAGGAGAACAGAGCGGAATCACTCGAGGCGGAAAATCATCGTATGAATCATTGTCACTTTTCCCGCAGGTTGCGCAACAAGAAATCATGGGACGCGATTTACAGGATGAACAGGATTTGGAATAACCACAGATCCCGGAGAGCGCTGAGCATGGATCGGCCGGGATATACGGGGATATTTGGGAGAGTCACCTATTATTGGCTCCGAAATAGGTGACTGTCCCCGATTTCCCCGATTTCCCTGGGAGAGTCAACTGTTATTGACTCCGAAATAGGTGACTGTCCCAATCCTGTTCGGCACTTGATTTGCATCGTTTTGGTATCCTGAAAAATAATTTTGTAAATTCCCCATTTTCCGCTGGCGCGCTCTTGGATGATTTGATGTAATGGCCTTTATGAGCCACCCGCG
>JAAYVQ010000238.1 GCA_012517095.1 Phycisphaerae bacterium
ATACTTGAAGCTGTACTCCATCGGGCAGGCCAGATCCTTCCACACCCGTTCGACATCGTCGAACCGCGTCATGTGAAAGCGGTGAATGAGTAGAAACTTTCGGCCGGGTAGCTCGCGCAGCGCGTCGTTGATCCCCAGCCCGTAGGTCTTCCACAGCCAGTTCTCGCGCGAGTATTCGTCTTTTCGATCCTGAAGCTGCTCGCCAGCGGTGATGCCGATGCCGGCCAGCAGCGGATAGGTCTTGATCAGCTCGCGAACCGATGCGCGGAAATAGGCGATCGTCGTTTCGTCGGTCTGCGATTGCTGGATACCGTGCTTGCCCTCGGTACCGAAGGTGAACAGGTTCCAAGTGAACCAATAGACCTCGATGCCGCGGTCGCGGGCGTACTGCATAACCTGGCGCCAGAAGGCAATCTTCTCATCGATGGTCAGCCGCCGCAGGACTTCGACATCTTTGAGCATTGCGGGGCGCAGCATATCGGAACCGCTGAACGAAAACGAATCGTCGAAAGGAATCTTCGTCCGCCAGACATCGGCCAGGGCGACATCCGGAAACTCCGGCACCTTGACGATTGACGGAAACGGATGCAGGTTCCACAGTGTCAGGACATTGAACCGGTGTTCGGCCATCGTGTCGATAAACGCACGCCAGAAATCCATCGACCACATCTCGGGGATGTTGGCCTGAAAGGCGTCGCTGCAATCCGAATAACTCGGCGTCCGAAGATCGAGCGGGATATTGAACTTGATGCCTCGCTTGGCGATATACGGCACATGGTCCCCGTCGGCCAGCGTATCAAGCCCGCCGATCTTCATCGCCTCGGCGATATCCTGCCCGCCGTACATCGCGCCGACCGGATCGCCGCCGATCACCCAGATCCGCTTGCCGTCGCGACGGAGGATATATCCCTGCGGTACAACTGTGTCGAGTTGTTCACGGATCGCATCGGGCAGTGTCTCGATTTTCGATGCCTCATCTTTCCAGGCAAGAACAACCTCAAACCCTTCGCCCCGATCGGCAAGCTCGCCGATTGTTTTTTCGGCAACCGAAAATTCCTGTGGCTTTGCCGCTTTGATCCGTTCGACGGCAAAATCAATCGGGCCGCTCGATTGCCGATAAACGGTAACGCCCTGCGCACCCAGCGATGCGGAAACACAAAAGCCGAATCCGAATAGACTGCACAGGATTTCAGAGAGTGGGGTCATTGTATTTCTCCCGCGCGGATTGGAGCCACTTGCCAAGTCGATCGCGATGGGACATAAATTCGGGATCGTCGGCCCGGTTTTTCATCTCCCATGGGTCATTCTGCAGGTCGAACAGTTGCGTATGTCGCTGATCTTTGACGGTGTACTCGATGAGTTTGTAGCGGCCATCGCAGAAGCCCCGCATCAGATTACGATAAGCGTAAAACATCGTCTCGCGAGTCCCGGCATTTGAATCCGAAAGCATTGGAACCATACTGATCCCTTCGGCGTTGGCGGGCTTTGAGATTCGGAGTATCTCGCAAATCGTCGGATAGATATCCAGCAGATAACAGAATCCGTCGCGCCGTTGCCCGACGGGAATGTTCGGTCCGGCCATCATCAGCGGCACGCGGACGCTGTGTTCGTAGAGATTCTGCTTGCCCATCAGTCCGTGCTGGCCGACGGCCAGGCCGTTGTCGCCGGCGAAGATGACGATCGTGTCCTTCGTTCGGCCGGTTTCGTCGAGTGCCCGGAGGATCCGGCCGACCTGTGCATCCAGGTGCGTGATCATCGCATAGTATTCGCCGATCTGCTTGCGAATGTCCGCCGGATCGCGCGGGAAAGAGGCCAACAGTTCGTCGCGAACCTTCATTTCTCCGTTGTCGAATGGATGCTGCGGAAGAAAATTCGGCGGAAGCTCGATCGACTCCGGTGGATACATCTTGGCATACTCCGGCGGGGCCGTGCGCGGATCGTGCGGAGAAGTGAACGCGACATAGAGAAAGAACGGCTTGTCGCCGGGTCGGCCGCGAAGGTAACCGATAGCGGCATCGGCAAACAGTTCGCTGGATGGTTTCTCGCCGATGGTTTGCCGCTCCTTGGGGTATTTCCCCGTCGGATCGTATTCCTGCACGGGGACTTTGTACTGATCGGACATGCCCCCGAAGAAGATCTTCGTCCCGCCGGCAAAGGCGCGGTTGAAGGCGGCCGGTTCGCTGTGCCACTTGCCCACGCCGTAGGTGTCGTATCCGGCGTCGGCAAGCGTCTGACCAAGAAAACGATCCGACTCGGGAATCTGTCGGCCGTCCTTTTGCAGGTGAAACAGCGTCCGACCCGTCAGCAGCATTGCCCGGCTGGGGATGCAGATCGCCCCCTGCATCCCGCCCATGATGTGCGCCCGCGTGAAGATCGTGCCCCGCGCGGCGAGCTTGTCGAGATTCGGCGTCCGGACCGGATAGCCCAGACAGCCGAGTGTACTGTGACGCATATCGTCGGCATACAGGATCACGATGTTCGGACGATTGTTCGACAGAACGAACTGTTGTTGCGCCGCTGAACAACCGGAAAATACAAACGGAGCAAGGCCCGCCAGCCGAAGGAAATCCCGCCGCGAAAGAATTTCCATAATTATCCCTCCTGAAGATATTGAACATACACAAAATATGCCCCGCGTTCGGTTCCGTCGGCGTCGATCAGCCAGGTCTGCAGACGAGCCGGACCTTCCGGCAAATCGAGGGTGAAGACGGCGGCCTTATCGGCCTCGGCGATCTCGACGGTCTTGTCCTGTTCGGAAACGCGGAAGGACTGGCTGACAACCGTGGGATCCGGCGGCGGCGATTCCTTGCCGTCCGGAAAAATCACCGGGGCGGGCGTCGGGCCGGATTCAAGGTAGCCGATCCGCAGCCGCGCCTTGACGGCGGCGATGACCGTATCTCCGGGAGCCGCCGAGCGGATGGGCAGATCGGTCTCTTCGGGCCAGCGGCACAGGCGAAATTCGTAACGGCCGGGCCGTTCGATCGACACGGCCCAGTAACCGTTGAACGCTCGGCCTTTGCGGATTTCGTCCTGATAGGCGGCGGCCGAGTCGTGCCAATCGTGGCAGGTCAGCCGAACCGGATTTTCGTTCTCGCTGCCGATGGAAATCCGACAAACCTCGTCGAACCGCCGGGAAATATCCTGCCACCACCGATCGTATTCCTGCTTTAGTTTTGCGACAATCTCCGGAAACCGGTCGGCGATATTGTTCCGCTGCCCGGCATCGACGGCCATGTCATAGAGTTCATTCTCGCCGACCAGGCGCCACCGCTGCGTCATCACGGTCGTCTGCCGCCATTTCTGCGGCTGCTCGACGCGCTGGGAATGGACCACGATCGTGCGATCGGGCCACTGGCTTTCGCCCCGCAACAG
>JAAYVQ010000239.1 GCA_012517095.1 Phycisphaerae bacterium
GGGCGCAATTGCCAGTTGGATTCCAAGTTCCGAGGCCTTTTTCCACCCGGCCGGTTTTCCAAAAACCTCGATGTAGAGCTTGGCCCATTCGTCCAATCGCGCCTTACGCGTCTGTGGATCGAAGACGGACTGGATGTTTGTAAGCGACGCCTCAAACCGTTCCGGCAATTTCGCAAGCACATCCTCGATCCGGGGCGTCTTCTGCGGATCCGTCGGCGCCATCTTCAGTTCGGGATTTTCAAGTCGATTCGCAATCTGGATCAGATACTCGACGCGATTTTGACGGATTCGTCCAAGCTGATCGGCGATGGCGGCCGCGGCCGGTTCGCGCGTAACTCCGATCCGATACGGAATTCCATAAATCGTCAGCAGACATCGAATCCGTCCGGACCCGGACGGCTTTTGCAGGACCTTGCGGACGGGTTCGGCAATCGTCCGAAGATATCCCGCTCGGTCGATCGTTCCCGTCAGCGGCTGGGCCAGTGGCAACCGAAGGATTTGGTCCCGCGAAAGACCTCGCTTGTCGCAGTAATACTCGGCGATGCGGGTGGAGGTCAGGTTGGTTTCGTTGGCGACAATCAGGATTTCCGACGGTTCCAGCGCGCCACAAGGATTGACAATAGCGCCGATCCACAGCATCAGTAAAACGGGTCCCCAACGGGTGAACGCCTGCGACATGGAGCTATCCTTCGTTCCGCGTAGTTTGTTTGCGTGAATATCGCTTTTCGTAAATATTCCGCCGTCCGACCAACTGTCCCAGTGTCATGCACAGGATTTTCAGATCCAGTCGGAACGACCGCTTGTCCACATACTCGACATCCAGCGCCAGTTTTTCCTCGAGAGTCAATTCGGCACGACCGCAGATTTGCGCTAGGCCGGTTAAACCCGGCTTGACCTCCAGTCGTCGTCGCTGCGTCGAATCCCACTCGGCCATTTGCGACCGATACAGGGGTCGCGGACCCACAAGACTCATCCGACCGCTCAGGATATTGAACAATTGTGGCAGTTCGTCCAGCGACCACTCCCGCAAAACCTTGCCGATCCCCGTCAGCCGCTGATCCTGTCCGGATTTGGGGCTGGGGCCAAACGGATCGACATCTGTTCGCATGGTCCGGAACTTCAGAAGAGTAAACGGCGCGCCATTTTTTCCCGCCCGTTGCTGGCGAAAGATTGCCGGACCCGGGCTGCCCAGACGGATGGCAATGAGGATGACGATCATCAACGGTAGGGCGATGAGTATCGCGAACAGCGAAGCGACAATATCAAAAATCCGTTTGGCGATTTCATACGCCATTGTTATTCATCCGCCATTTCCACATCATGCGGCAGATCCTCCAGGGGACACCCCTGGCATCGCGGCCGCGGCTTGCAGAATTCCTTGCCCAAGCGTACCAGCAGGGCATGATACTCATTATACAGCGCGGTGTCGCGGGGAATCCCGCTTTCCATCATTTCACGGACGGATTCGTAGTCGGCGGGGCCGTCCAACAACCGATGTCGTCCGAGAATTCGACAAGTGTAAGCATCGATGACGAAGACCGGCTTGTTGAAGGCGTAGAGCAGGATCGAGTCGGCGGTCTCGGGGCCGATACCGTTGATGGCCAGCAACTGCTCCCGAAGGGCGTCGGTGCGCTGGGCGCAGGCGGCGTCGAGGTCGCCGCCGCAGGCCTCGAACAGCCAGGCGAGGAAATTGGCCAGTCGCCGCGCCTTGACATTGAAGTACCCGGCGGGGCGGATACATTCGGCCAGCTCGTCCATCGAGAGAGATCGAAGGCCCAGCGGGGTCATGGCCCCGGCCTGTTTCAGATTTCCAATCGCCTTTTCCACATTGGTCCAGGCCGTGTTCTGCGTCAGAATGGCTCCGACGATCACCTCAAACGGTGTCTCGCCCGGCCACCAGTGCTGCGGGCCGAAACGCTCAAACAAATGCCGGTAAATCACCATCAACGGATTGTCGCGCATCCGATTCTCACTGCGGGTTTTTCCTTTACATTCCGAATCATCCGTCGTACTGTACTATTCGACGGATCGTGCCATCCGATCTTATGTGGATGGTGGTATTATCAAAAGCGTGCCATGGCTCGGCGAAAGAAAAATACCGCGAAGCGAAATCGCAGTCAACTGATATCCTTTATGCCCGGTTCCTATCTGGACCGGACCAGCCGCCCGATTTATGCGCTGGCCTTTCTGGCCGGATTCATCATATTCTATGAACTGGGCACGATTCTGATTAATCCCGAGGCCCTGCAGCGGTCTCTGACTCTCCTCAAAGGCCGCGTGGTCACCTTTTTATGGATTCAGGGATTGCTCGAGTATATCGGCTTCACACGACAGATGACCTGGGTTGCCACGCCCCTGGTCGTCGTCGTGATCCTGCTGGCTCTTCAACTGACCTCGCGAACTCCCTGGCGCGTCCGTTACAAAGATTTTATTCCGATGAATATCGAGTGCATCGTCATGGCGGTGCCGCTGGTGGTGCTGAGTTTGATGTTCAACAGCCGTCCCACCGAACCGCAGATTCCGAACCAGCCGGTTGCGGCCGTATGGACGATGCCGACTATGCCGATGATATCGACCGAAGGGACGGTATCGTCTGTGGCCGCGACGCCGAGTTCCGAATCGGCCAGATCGAACTTCGATTCCCTCCTGACCGATATCGTCACCGCTATCGGCGCCGGCATCTACGAAGAGCTGGTCTTTCGTCTGATGTTGCTGATCCTGTTGATGATGGTCTTCCAGGACTTGTTCAATTTTTCCGATTCACAGGCGATCGTCTTTTCGATTGTGATCTCTGCGCTGTTGTTCAGTCTCCATCATCACCTGCTGTTCATTGACGGGCGGTTTCAGGCGGGCGAGCCCTTCGTGCTGAAACCCTTTGTGTTTCGCACGCTGGCCGGAATGTACTTTGCTCTTCTCTACGCGGTCCGCGGCTTTGGAATCGCCGCCGGCACTCATGCCTTCTACGATATTATCGCCGCCCTGATCAAGGCCTATGTCATCAACGGCCAGGCCTGAAAATTCCGCGATTTATTCAAATAAATTTTCGCGATGTTACTCCTTGTCATCCGGCCATTTGCGACATTTCCGTCCGATAAACGCCTCCGACCCTCTTTTCAGTACTGATACGACCCTTGCTTTTCCCCCCCCATTTGGGGTATAATTCCTGTAGTGGATTCGGCATTTTTGGGCTTTTTGGAAGGCGGTTATGGAAGCACCGAATACAAATGTTGCCGTCAGCGAGTTGTCCTTCTCGCTCTATCAGCGTCCGTTGCATCCGGAGCTGTTTGATATCTATTCCCGCCGTCAGGTCAAGACGGAAAAATACGAGGCGACTCTCTGGGCGACCGGCTGTTCCCATGTCGTGCAGGTCAATTCTCAGGATCTGTGGCTGGCCGAATTGATCTCGTTGCCCACCCAGCTTCTGCCCAAGCGAGGCCTGATCGAACGCTTCCAGTTCCGCGGCCAGCGAAGCCACAAATGTACTCTCAGCCGGGGCCTGAGCTACATGACCGATTTCCAGATCGAAAAGATGAGCGCCAATCTCTATCGCAAGAGCCACATGGACCTGGAACGCTTCGCCCGCAACCGCGGCATGTTCGTCCGCTTCCCCAAAATGGCCGTCGGCGGCCTGGAACCGTTCAGCTATATCGACTTTGAGGCCCGGCCGGAAGAACTCCATATCCACGCCTTCCACGCTTTCCCCGACCAGGTCACCATCATCAAGACTCAGTCGCTGGTCGATTTCCATTCCTGACAGATCAGGTCGAATTCGATACCGGGTCTTGATGTGTCATGAAAAAATCGGCGGGCCAATCCCTTCTGGAATCGGCCCGCCTCATTCACCATCCCTCGTATGCGAATCGGTTACTTGTACACGATTCTCCAATAGGCCCGGATGTTGCTTCCTCGCAGATCGGGACTGACGGGACCTTTGCCCCAGAAATAGTCGTTGTATCCACTCAGGACATCGCCCGGCCCGACCACGCCCATCACGACCGACTCAACCGAAGCAGGTTGCTGTTCGGCCTTGGCCTGGAACCAGGAAACCCGGATCGGAAATGGAGGCAACTTGAAAAATCCAAAATTGCGTCCGAGGGCATAGTCGGCAAATCGTCCGCCGAATGGACCCCAGTCGTATGCGTTGGTCTGAAAACCCGTCAGCAGGTGCAAACCGTCGAACGCCGGACCCCAGCGAGTCGCCCAGCTTTTGCCGTCGTAGGAATCCTTTAACACCTGGCACGATAGCAGGCATAGCCATTCGAGGTCATTGTTTCCCCACGCGCCGGCCGCATCCGCATAAGTCAGATAGCCGTCGTCGTTGTTGGTCTCGAAGGTAAATCCGCCGCCATAACCGTGTCCGATGTAAAAGACAATATCCGCGTTGTCCACATAACCGGTATCATTGCCGGCTGGGGGCTGCTTGAAGTCGTCTTCCCAGGCGCTACCGGCCGACCAGTTGAATCGCTTGACGATCCCATCGGCCTGCATCCGAGCCACAAAGCCCGCCTGGTTGGCGGCCCCCAAATCCGACACCGCGCGCTCCACACCGAAATCGGAAACGCCTGCCACCAGGGGACCAATCGTGCCGCCCACTGGAGCCAGCAGCAGAATCTGCAGGGTCTGACTGGCATCAACCGCGATACCATTGTCGTCGGTCACCTGTACCGTTACGATTTCCGACCCGGATTGGCTCCTCGGCAGAGCGTTATATTCGATCGAAGCGGCATCATCCGGAATTTGACTCAGATCCGCCGAGGAGGAGAGCCACAGGAAACGATACGGTGGCTTGCCGCCGGAAACAATCGCATCGGCGTTGACCAGAGAACCCTTGACCGATGCCCGCAAGATCAATTGGGGAACCAGCTTGGGATCCTCCACAGCCGGGACCAGTTTACGAAGTTTGTTGGATTGTTGACCTTCTGCTCCGAAAGCGATACCCCCCATGTCATAATGCGGTACCAGAAACTCGGAGTTTTTGTGGGCCAACGACGGAGCAAAATAGACCAGCTTGGCCGTGCCTTCCGGCACGAAATTTCCCCCGCTGGCCGCAAAAGCTCGAATCGCGGCGGTCTGTGGAGGAACCAGCGGCACGGATTCCCCGGCTCCGAGCGATCGCTTGGCGATGTGCAGTTGCGTCGCCTGCCCGTCGGGTCCCAACCGCACGCTGAACTGGGCCCCGGGCCCAAGAATGGGAATTCCGCCAAAGGACGGCTCAAATCCCACCCGCGTATCCAGTTGAACCGCCGGCAGCAACAAACCGCCTTCCAGGTTCCGCAGCTCAAAGACAGAGCCGTCGCCGAGGGTTACTCCCTCGCCCAGTTCAATCCCCGCATTTCGCAACCCGATCAGAATTGCGATGATGGCATCCTGTGTGGGTACCGGCCGAATCTTGGCCAGGGCGTTTCGATTCAGCGCTTCGAAGCCAAGCTCGCCGCCGCGCGGAACCTCGCTGCCTTCCATCAATTCCTTGATCAGGCCCTCATCTTCAACTGGAACGGTGGGAACCTTCATCAGGTTGACCGGATCGACATAAACCACCTCCCCACCGTCAAAAATCAGAAGACTCCTTGGAATCTTCAGTTGGTCCGCCAACTTTTCCGCTTGCTCAGCCGTGATCCCGGTGTCCAGAATTTTCAAGACCGGAAGCGACGGGGGAAGTCCCCCGTTCCGTAACCAGTTGGCCGACAGGATCGCCAGGTCTTCCTGATTGACTTTGCAGTCACCGTTCAGATCCCCCGGTACATCCACAGGACAATCCGCCGCCACAACCGGGAATACCCCGGCCAGCAACAATAAAGTGGGAAATAGAGTGTTTCGCAAGTTCATAGCCGTCCCCTTTCCTTATACGAAATCGATTCGTTTGCCCCTTTCGCTCGACCGCCGAGCAGGGCGTCAACGGCTTGTGTACGCCCCACAGGGTCAACGGTTCCGCGAAAATTCGATGTAAATCCTGGATGGACGGAAAAAAATGAAATAGGTCGAAACAAAGACGGAAAGCGGGTTTCGACGGCTGATCCAAATAGGAAATATATCGCTATTCAATATCTACATTAATCCCTTCCTGTTCGGCAGATCGACATGCAGGAACAACCGGATTCTATCGGGAACCGACGAATGGCGAAAAAATGTTCGGTTGATTTGCCTGAGTTCTTTTCAGCGAGAGCCGCCCGGGGCAAAGAATCGAAAACTGTATCGTCCATCCGGGGCGCTGTCGCCGCTGACATAGAAATCCAGGATGTCGCCGTCTTTCTGGAAATTGTCCGCCCAGTGGAAGTCCACTGCCGTTAAGCGATCGATGCCGAGATCTTTCAGCGGGATCGACAACTCCATCTGATTGCCGGAAACGGCGCATGCAATCTGTCCGACCATTTTCCAATTCCACCCGCCGGAAGAATTTTTCAGCGTCGTGGTGTTGGCATCCACGACTTCGGCGTTGATGACAAAGTCGTATCCTTCCCAGCCCGTTTTTGAATCACCGTCGGAATTCAGAAACAACATCATCCAGTTTTTGTCTGTATGCGGTGTAATCGGCTCTCGTGTCTGAACGAAGCAGTACAGATTCTTGCGGCTGGACGCCATCTTACACAACACGATGTCGTTGCGGCCGGTGGTGTCGCGATACTGCGTCTTGCCGTATCCCTTGTGATCGCGGTGCATCGTATCGCCGATGGCATCGCGGAATTCCGGCTCGACTCCCTTCCAGTCGTCATACCGTCCGTCGATCTGAATGGTTACGCTCCCCGTCCCCCCTTGCGGCGGACGCACGCCCTTGAACCGCCGGATATTCCCGACCATCTGATAATAGTAGTTGTCCCCGTGCCCGCCGACCATCGGCTCGATGTCCCGGCTGTATTCCTGGTTGTACTCGTCGACGAACAGCGCATCGGGAAAGTAGCTGTCTTTGCCGGTGTATTTGTACCACGATGAGAACCGCCCGGCCACCCACTCGTTCCAGCCGGTGATGAAGATGAATTCCGGATCGAGCTTGAGCGCCCGGCTCCACTGCTCGGAAAAGTTGTGCCCATAGTTAACCGCATCCGGCGTCGTGTCTTTGGCGCCCTTGTGCCAGCTCCGCCCCATCGCGCCATCCTTGTGACTCATGGCCGATAGTTCGGTCCCGACGGCGTTTTGTGCCACGCCCACCGTTACTTGTTCCGGCTTGTTCGATTTGTCATAGAAAACATGTTGCGGATATACTTCCAGCCAGCCCCACTGTTCCGGCCCGCTGGGCCCTGTGAAATACGACGGGATCGGCTTGCGGCAGGTGAAGAAGTCCCGAATCTTCACATCCTGAATTTGCGTCGGGTCGGCCATGAGCAACGGTTTGCCCTTCCACTGAAACCAAAGTTCCGAGTAGAGCCCCTTGCTGTACAGATCGTCGAAGATCTGCTTGACCACAACGGTCGGATCACCGAACGGAGCCAGGAAGGCGATCTGCGGCGTTCGGTTTCCTTCCTTCCGCATCGCACGATATTCCTCGCACAGCGCCTCATAGGATTCCTTGAAAGTAAACGGAGGGTTGGTCGTGTCGAAGATCACCACATCCACCCCGGCCTCGGTCAACAGCCCCGCGTGTTTGCGGATAACATAGCGGTCAGTGGAAATGTAATATCCCAGCAGCGGTTGTCCCCAGTGGTGTGCCACCCCGATGGGGCCAAATTGGGGATTGGCCGGATCCTTGGCGAGGATGGCGGAGTTGTCATACGGCCCCTGCCCCGCGTTGAGATTGTGCCAGGTCCAATAGAAGATCCCCACAAACTTGCCGTCCCGCTCCGGCCCGCATTCGTCGTACCCCGGCAGTTGTCGTCCCAATGCGTCAGTAGCTACCCAAGAATCACTGAATAGGTCCCATTCCGATTGGGCCCCGGCGGCTTGCACCGCCGCAAATCCCAACAAAATGCATCCAACGATTAGAAGAGGATTCCGCATGGATTCTCCGATCAATTGATACCTTTGTGAAAATCAAAATGCCAGAATTATACAGGCAAGGACCCGGTTGGCAATTCTTGCGTCCCGGATCCGTCCAAACAGGACCGTTGGCATTGCTACAAGTCCTTATTGAATCAATACTTATATCTTTCCGATCAATCCGTCCGCATATTCCTTGAAATTCGGCCCTTTTCATGGTATAATATGCGTTTGGATTTGCACCTTTGAGGCGGGAGAAAGCTCTCTGATAATCCTATCGCAACGCCGGGAAATCGCCAAGGATGAGGAAACTCAATCCGTATTTGCCTTCGACGGAAACTCCGGCCGAAATTTTCCCATGCCTGAAAGTCAGGCGGGAAGGAGGGTGGTTATGCGGTATTCGATACTCATATGGGGTATTGTATCTTTGGTCATCCCGGCTGCGGCCGCGCGGTATGACATTTCCCTGGATCCGACTCAATGGACGCCCGTGTCCATCATCGGAACTTACACCAAGACAACCACACCGGAAGGATACCTGCGCGTGACCATGACCAGCAGTCATGGAGATATTCGACTCCGCAGTGCAAATACCTTCCCCTTCCAAGAAGGGGCTGTGTTGCGCTATATGTGGCGAGTTTACTCTCCTGCAGGTTATTATTGTGCCATCAATGATTATCTTGGTTCCGGGTACGCAATCGGCAAAGCCATGACGACCAACAATTCCTGGGCCGGCAGCATTGTCATCGCCGCAAACCGGTGGATCTGTACCGAAGTCACCATGGCTCCCGGCAGGGTCGTTTCGTATGCCTACCGTTATGATAACTATGCCGGATCCCTCATTCAGCAGGGAAGCAGTACTTTAACCGAGGCCCAGTATGCCGCCCTGACTGCGGCTTTCTTGTATAAAAGGATCGTTGATAACTATTATATCAATACTTATTACGACATCGCCGAGGCCTATGTCGAGTCGCCGGAGTTCACGGTGTCGATCACGGCCCCGGCCGATCCAACCTTTGTTCTTCCGGATCAATCCGTCAACTTGTCCGCTTCCGTATCCAACGGACAGCCGCCGTATTCGTTTGCCTGGTCTTCGGATCTCGATGGCGCTCTCGGTTCCGGACAAGATCTTGGCGTTTCCAATCTGTCCTTGGGTAAACATGTGATTTCCGTTGTTTGCACCGATGACGCCAACGATGTTGTGGAGGATAGTGTCACGCTGTATGTCGCCGATCCGCCGCAGATTGCCGATATCGCGGACCATACCATCACCACAGCGAACAGCTACACCGGCCCGACACCGCAATTGATCCAATCGGGGATTCCCGTGACTTATTCGCTTGTGACAGGGCCGGCCGGTATGACGATTGATCCATCAACGGGAATCGTTTCCTGGCCGATCCCCGACACGGCCGGAAGTCCGCACACGGTGACCATCCATGTTGAAAACCCACTCGGTTCGGACGAAGAGACCTGGTTGCTGACGATTATCCAGAGCCCCTCCATCACCTCCGAGGTCTGGAGCCGAATCTATGCCGGTAACGGAGCCGCGCCGGCCAATGACTATGCCGGGCATGTCGCCATCGATAGCCAACAGAATGTCATCATGTGCGGCTATACGGCCGGCCCGGTTGCCGAGGGCCTAAACGCCCTTCTGGTTAAGTACAATCCGACCGGAGTGGTTCTCTGGTCCAAGGTCATCAATTCCCCCCCCGGCGTGGGAAGTAAGGACGAAAAGAGCGACTCTTTCCAGGATGTCGCCGTGGACAGTCAGGACAATGTGATCGTCGTCGGTTCCAAGTCGGGCACTTGGAACGGCTATGTGATGGGATCGTATCATACCGCATTCTGGGTCCAGAAATACACGCCCGACGGCCAGACCCTTCTCTGGGAAAAAATCTGGCAGGAAAGCTCAGCCAGCGCCTGGCAGGCCGCCTATGGCGTGGTGGTCGATGCCAGCGACAATATCGTTGTGACCGGGACCTCCTTCAGCGCCTGGGGCGGGCCCGAACAGCAGTGGGTAACCTTCAAGTACGGATCCGGCGGCAATGTTCTCTGGGGGCCGGTTTATGCCAATTTCGTCAATTACTATTACCTTCCCGACCAGGCCGTCGGACTCGGCGTCGACTCGCAGGGGAATGTTGTCGTTGTGGGGCATCGCGGCGTTTCCGGTGCAGATGGATCCCTCACCAAAAATTTGGACTGGCATGTTCGTAAGTACAACGGAACCAACGGCGCCTTGTTGTGGCAGGACACTTACAATGGCCCGACCAGCAGGGCCGACTATGCCCGCGCGGTCGCTTTCGACGATCAGGACAATGCGATCGTTGTCGGGTATATCAACAAGGGGGCGGATAACTCAACCCAGGCCAACTACGACTGGTTGACGATCAAGTATGCCCGCGACGGCGTCGGCGGCGTCGGCCAGCGGCTCTGGACCCAGACCTACGAAAGCGCAACCGGACGAAGTGAAAGTTGTAACGATATTCTGGCGATGAATGGAGCCGAGTTTTTGATTGCCGGCAATATGTATGATGGAACCGTTGCCCATCGGCGGCTGGCCAAAATCAGCGGCGCCGACGGCCGACTTCTCGCCGAGCAGATCTGGCCCAGTCAATTTTCGCAGAACCTGGTCGGTATTTCCTACTATAGCCCTCTGATTGCCGGCGCCGCCCATATCCACAATGGGACGGATTACGATGGCTTGACCGCCTTGTTAACTACCGAATTTGCCGTTCAAATCCTGACTCCGCTATCGTATTCGTATTTCGCGCAGGGCAGCCCGATCAGTTTTACTTCCGAGATCGTCGGATATGCCGAACCGCCCTTCTACTTCACCTGGTCGAGCAATCTGGACGGCGTGCTGGGAACATCCTCGAACATCGAGTCCTCCGCTCTCTCGCCGGGACAGCAC
>JAAYVQ010000240.1 GCA_012517095.1 Phycisphaerae bacterium
CGATTTCGAAACACAATGCGACCGGGCGCCCTACTGGCGCCCGGCCGCGGTCTATGAATCATCGCGCCATCGAAATGAACATGGCGACGGGATTCACATTCCCTTACGGAGCCACCTGCAACCACTGCGATGCGAAGATCGCGAAGTCCAGGATATCCACAAATCCGTCACAGTTCAGATCCGCCGATCCGCAGCAGAATTCGCGGGCCGTGATCGCAAAGGCCATGTCGATGCTGTTTTGATGGCTTTCGAAATACGGATGTTGCGGTGGATATCGCAGTTCGTGCCAGAACATGGGCAACTCGCTGCCCAGGGCCATCACGGCGTCATCGTTGTAGTGATCCGGCCACTGGCGCGTCTTCCAGCCGAAGGTGTACGGTTCAGCATCCGGCTCCTGCATCATTTCCGCTCGAATATCCAGCCAGTACACGACCGGCTTTTCCTTTGATCCTTCCTGCAAAAAGGCCTTTTCCGGATCGATTTTAATGTCGATCCGCCAAACCTCAGTATCGCCGGCGGGGATCAGGAGGCCGTCCTGGGCGAGATCCCACCAGAACTCGCCTTCTTCGATCTTGGCGGCAAGCGTCATTGTGAAGTCGGCCGGAGAGAAATCCATCTGCCATAATAACTGATCCGGTTTGGACCACCCATTCTGAGGATCCGTGCCTTCCGGACCAACCGGATCGTCGCTGTGGATACTCAGATGGATCTTCCGGATCATTGGGGGTTTGCCCAGAGGTCGGTCTTTGAGCTTGGAACCCCACAGATGGACATCGGTGATCTTGTCGGTACTCGTACACAGGAAGTCATCAGCCAGCGTCCGAAGTCTTCCATCGCTGTTGTCAACCCGTATGTCGATGCCCATCGGCGTAAGATCCGGTCTCTGGACCCATTTGATGCCGCAGTTTTCGCCGATCATGACCTGATAATCTTCGACCTCGCCATTGTCGGCATATCCGTCATACCCGATCGCTACCGTGCTTCGTGTGAAGCGGAACCGCGCAAAGCTGGCGCAGTTGGGCTTGGCGGTGATGGGGACGAAGAACGGGATCGTCTGAACGCCCGCGACCAGCGGCTTGGGATTGAAGACCGTATCGCCGGGTTGTGCCCAGGAGTTGTCGGCGCCATAGTCGATCCAGCCGTACAACAAACCCGCCACCGAGGCCTTGACCTCGATCTTGGCCCACTTTCCGGGAACCAGCGGCCAGGTCAGGAACTTGACGCCGTCTTCATCGTCCAGCTTGTTGAGGTCATCGCCGGTGGCCGTGGCGTTCGGCTGGCCGTCGCGCTCCGGATCAATCCGGTCTCCCAGGAAAACCTTCGGATCGATCTCATGCCGTGCGCCATTGTTCATCGCCAGCGTCGGATATCCCGGAAGGAAATGACTGTCCGGCGCATCGCCCCAATCCATCCGGCAGCGGACCAGCATCAGTTCCGACAGCTTGATGAGGTAGCCCGTCCGATTACCGGCCGCGTCGATCAGCTCTTCACGATTCTGACCGATCAGGACATCGCACGGCGCGGCGGGCTTGTGCGTCAAATCGCCGCGAACCGTTAACGGTTTGGCCGTTGTGTACTTGTTTCCGCCCAGATCGACCTCGACAAAAATATCGAAGAAACTGTCAATGGTTCCCGCAGGGGCGAACGGCGGCACATCCAGGCGACCGACCGTGTTGTTGGCCGTCTCTTCCATTTCACCCATGGAGGCCGGTGCGGCCCTCAACTTGACGGAAAACGCGCCCAGCGGGGAAGTCCCCGCCAGATTCAGGGCCGTCATCTCGGTCTTGACATCGTCACGGCCGTCGCCGTCACTGTCATTGGCGTCGCCGTCGGCGGGACCTTCAAAATAGACATTCATAGAGGCCGTTCCATCAGCCGGAATCGGTTGGGTGGTCCCATCGGGTCCAATCAGTTCAATTTCCGCAGCGACATCATTATAGTTGTCGATTTCGACAGCGGATTTATGAATTTCGACCTGGTAGTCTTCCACCTCGCCATCGAAAGCTACGCCCCAGAACGGAAGTCCGCGCTGCGAGCTGAAACGGAATCGGGCATAGGTTTTCCCGACAATGGCGCTGGCCGGGACCGTAAAGTTGACCGTATGTCCCCCGGGTCCTGGGATGAGCACATCTGCGGCGACTTGTTCGCCGGGATCGCCCCAGCTATTGTTGCCATTGAAATCAAACCAGGCCTGCAATATGCCGGCGCCGTTCGTACTGACGGCCAGAAAGGCCGGCATACCCACAGCCAACGGCCCGAACCCGACACCGTCTTCATCATCGAGGCCGTTGTTATCATCGCCGGTTGCGGCTCCGTTCGGTTGGCCATCTGGTTCGGGGTCGATGTTGTTTCCCATCTGCAGATTGGAGAGTACATGAAACGCGCCGTTATTGACCGCAAGCGTCGGGTAACCGGGAGCCGCGGCCGTATCCGGAGCATCACCGAAGTCGAGCAATGGTCCGCCCTTGACAGGCATTATATAGTCTTCCGTCTCTCCGAATTGGTATCCTCTCTGTGGGCCGGAGCCGCCATAACCGACGATAAACGGCGGCATCGGCGGAATCCATGGCTGTTCGGAGAGAGTGATCCGCATCCATAACTGCCCGGTCGGTTGGTCAACCTGTCCCAGAGGCCACCAGGCCATAAACGGCGGGGTCATCACTGGATTGGTCCCGGAGATCATCGGAACCGGGAAGTTCTGCACGGCCCATTCGGGAACCGGAGCCGCGCCGGTCGGACATTGGACAATATCGTCCCAGTCGCCGTCCATGTTCCAGTCGAACCAGACATTGGCAAACATCTGCATCTGCGGATTGACCACCGTGACCAAGAATGGGAACTGATTTTGCTGACACCAATTCAGCGGGATCGGGAACCCGGGCAGACAGTCGTCAAAACCATCCATGTCCGGTTGATTGGGCGGTGGGAGGATGTTGTTGACGCCGTCCATATCCGGCCCGATGTCGGCCTCCATTTCGGTGCTGACCATCGGCCCCAGGAATGCCACGGCCTGCGGTTGACGATGCAGAGGCCCGAAGGGCGGAGATCCGGCCAGATAAACCGTCGGGTAATTTGCCGGAATAATCCCCGGACCCGGGAACGGATACGCCGTCATCGGCGCGCCGAAACTGTTGGTGCTATCGGGCGCATCACCCAGATCGCCGCTATGCGCTTCGTGCATGTGCCAGACCCAGCGGAAATCCGGTTCCTGGGCGTTATTCAAAAATCTCACCAGCATCCGCGACAGCAGAACGCCGCCGGGCTGGATTTGCATCGGTTCGATCGGGAATAAATGGCTCCCGCCGGGACCCATGCTCCCCTCCAGAAAGATATCAAAGAAACTGTCCGGAATAAACTGCAGGGGATTGTCCGGATTGATGGGTCCCCGACTGTTGGCGATCGGGATCCAAGGCAACTGTTCCTGCAGGCCTCCGAGGCGAAGCTCGGGGAAAATATTTTCCAGCGAACCGCCGAACATTTCCATCGCCATCTCCCGAGACATGGAGACAAGCTGCAATTGCTGGACTTCCAGAGGAATCCCAATTCCTATTCCTCCGCCCCCGCCGCGCTGCGAATCATTCAGAATTCGCATCCGC
>JAAYVQ010000241.1 GCA_012517095.1 Phycisphaerae bacterium
AAATCGGTCAACCTTAGGATTGTCGGTCATTATAACAATAGAGTCATCTGTCAACGCATTTTTGTTGCAATTTCGCAACGCCGTTTTCCCTAATATTGCCACAAATTAACAAATCTCCTCGTTTTCTATCGGATTTCTCTATGCAAACTCCGTTCGCTCGGTTTTCACATACACACAATCCCGAGAACAAACGAATTCGTCGATGAAGGCCAGCCAACCGATTCCGAACAAAATGAACAGATAAGGAATCAGAATCGGCGACAAAACGATCGATATCAGGATTTCTCGAATGGAATTCGAGTCGAGCCAATGCGCCATAAACGCTTGCAGAATCGGGCTTAATGTCACAAAAAGCCACAGGGTAACTGTGCCAGATTCGTTAAAACAGGAGGTATTATATCCGAGTACGGTCAACGCCAAAAGCGGAAAGATCGCGACCAATAATCCCGATGCAAACGATGATGAAAACGCAACAAGCATATCGATTTTCTTGACGGCCGAAATCGAAGCGGAAACGATTTCGGGCAGACGGCTTCGCGCGATCTGCATCCAACCGCGGGACCAGCGTTTTCGCTGATGAAACCAGGCCGCGACCGTCGGCGGAGCTTCTTCGAACGATTGCATTTGAGGATCGACGACGATCTCGAATCCGGCCAGATGGAGAGCAACCGAGTAGTCGATATCTTCCGTAAGAATATCCTCATTGAACGGGCCAAACTTTTCAAGGATTTCCCGAGGAAAGAACCCGTGTCCACCGCCGAAGTTGGCGAACCCTCCATACCGATAGGCCCCGTAAATCCCAAAGCGTTCGACGATATCGCGTTCGAGGGCCACCACATTCGTCAGGAGATTCTGGCCGCGATTGATCGTCCGGCATCGGCCGCGAACGCAACCGGCCGACGGCGATTGGAGGCGAGCGACGGCGAGGCGGATCAGATCGGGCTCCAGCGAGTGGTCGGCGTCGAAAATTCCGATGATTTGTCCCGTGGCGAATTGCAGGGCATAGTTGGTGGCGGCGGCCTTGCCGCCGTTGGTCGTGGGACGGCGGACCACTTTGATACGGGAATCCAAGACGGCGAAATGACGGATGATCTCTTCGGTCCGGTCGGTGCAGGCGGATTCGTAGAGATAAACGAATTCGAGCTTATCGGCAGGATAGTCGAGGGCCAGAACCGTGGGGATCGTGCGAGGCAGAACACGCTCTTCGTTGAAGGACGGGATGACGATCGAGACGGTGGGCAGGTCATTCGGCAAGGACGGAATCGGCAAAGGGGGGGTCATCGCAACTGTGGCCTGAAACCAGGAGCGAATAGCGAAGAAAATCACCAGGACAAACACCATCGTACCGCAGATCGCCGCCCAGGAGCCAAACCAGAAGATGGGAAGCAAGATGGCCGACAGGTAGATCGTCGCAAACAAGATATACAGACAGACATATCGACCCTTGACGGGATCGGAAGATTTGACCTCCATGGAACTCCTCGTAAGTCGAATATTCCTTCGATTTCCAGGAATTCTCATAAGCCCCCGGATAGATCAAATAACCAGGGGCTTTATTTTGAATCGCGATTTCTATCCAAAAATCTTTACGGCAAGGGAGCGGCGACGAAATGGATGGGGGTCTTGACGCCGCCGAAGTCCAGGGTCAGCACGGCGTCGGCGAAGGCCTTGTGGCCGGCGGGCCGCTCCAGCGTCACGATGATCTTTCCGGATGAAGCCAGTTGATCGTCCACACTGTGAAGGATCAGTGGACTGTCGGAGACCGTTTTCCCGAAAAGTGCGGGGTTTGTTTTGGTATCCGGAATGAGTTCCAGGGCGTAGGTGTTCTTGCCGGGAAGAACCCAATGATATTCTCGGGCAAAACTGACCTTTTGCTGTTCGCCAGATGCCACAGGATTCTTCACAAGAGGAAGATCTCGGATCTTGGTTACCGCATCTGACAATTGCTGGTCCGAGAAAAAAGAAGCATCCCCGGAAAGGCCCTCTGAATAAACATTCGGAGGCTGAATCTTCGAATCCCGGACTTCATATCGAACATTAAGGATTTTATTGTCCACTATTGTGCCAACTGGGAATTGAAAATCCCAATCCGAGGGCGGTATGGATTCGTCGATCTTGATCGATAGGACCGTGTAATCTTGCCGAGATTTAATGGGATATATATTTCGATTATATGAAAGCGGAACCCAAACCGATTTCATTTCAGTCCAATCTCCGGCGGTCTGAGTCATAAATATTGTTTTCTTGTCCGAATACAGAATCGAATGACGAACCGGCACATATTGTTTTTGCGGATCAATCCATACAATCAACCAAGGTGAATCATCGCTCTCTTTGGTGGGTGTTTCCAAGCGAATCAGATTATCTTCCGTAGACAATTTCCCTTTGGTTGTTATCATTTTCCCGATTTTATTCCAATTCCGTTCACCATATCCTCCCAACCCCCAAACGGATTCGAATACTCCCAGATGTTGTCCGGTTGGCGGTTTGTTCGAAATGGAACCCGTTTTTTCGTCGGATCTTGAGGCCTCTTTCACTTGGAGGTACTGTTTCCAGAGATTTGATGATCCTGCAAGGATCTCTTTCTGATAGGTCGGATGTTGCGAATCTTCAAGATATAGCTTCCCCTCCTCCGACACGAAGATCCTTTGAGGAGATCTTCGGATCGTTATATTTTGTGATGCGATCAAACGAGTCTCACCATCCGGCCGATCTTTCCACTCATACTCTCGAACCTCAATGATTGCCTCCATTGTCTGATATCTTGATCGTGAAGCTTCCATCAATGATAAAAGCTGAGAGGGTTCAAGGGTGTTCGCTATGCTCGCCGTCGCTCCTCCCATCATCAGCAGATACAAGATCCAATTTGCCACACTCGTATATGACTTCATCATATCGAATCCTTCCTTTCTAATGACCAATGATATTATGATCGACCCATATCACACTTGAGCTCTTTGTTATTTCCGAGTATTTTCCCCATTAATGTCAGACATATTTTTTCGAAACATCCAACGATTAATTCATCACCATATAAGCCCCGAACAACGCTTGACTGTTGAACCGCAAGCATTTGAACCCTTCTGAATTGCACATTGGTTTGTGTCTTCGTCGCAATTACCGGTTTCAGTAGATAGTTTCTTACATTCATGGGTACCATCATAACACGGCAACAATCCTCCATACCCTATCATACACATCGATCCAAGGACTTCGCTTGCACATACACTTGTTCCAAGGGAACAATTGGCATCTGATGTACAAGTTCTCAAGGTATTACATCGTTGACCATTCAGAACACAATCCCAATCGCATCCGCCCTTCAAGTTAGCCAATTTCTGATCGGCAATCGAGGCAAAATAGGACCGGGCCTGGCTCATGCACTCATCGGGATTGTCGGCTGCGTACCAGCACTCAGCCAAGGCAACGGCGGTTTTCCAGTTCATCCGTTCGGTAATAACCTGGGAGAGGAAATCGGAGCGAGATTTCTGGATCAGGATGATCGTGCCGTCCCAGGAGGCGTCCTTGTCGGTGAACGAACCAAGATCGATCAGGACTGGATCATTGGCTCCATCAAGAACGACGGCCTTGCCATTTCCCGTGGGAATACATAAAACAAAATGGCCCAGATCGGAACCGGCCCGCGGGATACGATACTGGACAAAGGGGGTGTCGATCTTAGTCAGGTTCTCCGCGGCTACATGCATCGGCTGGGCGGGGATATTCCGGTCGGCGAGATAATCGACGATATCCTGGATGGTCGAGAAGCCCTTGTTGCGGATACCCATCTGACCTATGATGTCGTCGATCGGCACGGTCGTGCCATAGTGACGAAGGAGATGCCAGATACAATAAGCGCCGCAGAAGCGATCGCCGGCGAAGGCAATACGGGTCTTCCGATCCGCGGCCCGCGGTTCGCGAAGCACCAATTTATTGTACAGGGCGGTGGCCTTGTCGGGCCGGCCGGACCATTGGTAGCACATGGCGATAAAACCCTGGGTCTGGACCGTCGGCTCCAGGTTCGGCGCGGCGGCCATGACCTTCTCGTAGATCTCAATCGGCGCGCGACATTCCTCGGCCGTCGGTTGTCGGCCGGCCTTCTGGGTTCGGTCGATGTATTGTTCTTCGATATACTGGAAGGCCGCGACAAATTCGGGGTGGCCGGTCTGTCGCAGAAACTTTTCGAGGGCATTGGCGCGGACGGCCTCGTCTTCCAGACGAATCCCCGCGGCCACGCCGACGGCAAAGGCCCACATCTCCTGCGGGTGGCCGGAAAAGTCTCGCTCAAACGCGGCCGCCTCGGCCAGGGCGACCTCTTTTGCGCCCATCTCGATGTAGGTCTCCACGATGCAACGGCGGACCTGTACGACATTCGGGGCGTTGGGGAAGCGGTTGATCAGCCGAAAATACATCTCCAGCGCAGTGGGGTAATCCTTGTGCTTTTGGCGAACCACCCAGGCGCAATCCTCAATCGACTTGATTGCGGCCGGATCGGCACATTTGGCAAAGATTTCATTGATCAGGGCCTTTGCCTGATCGGGCGGGCTGGTTTGCAACAGGGTCCAGAGCCGATCGGCCCGGGCCTTGCAGGCGCGGGGGTCGTCGGGGTGGGCGGCGATCAAACGGCCAAACAGATCGGCGGCCTGCGGATATTGCTCGGCCTGCTGGAATTCCCAGGCGATCCAGGCGGCGGCCTCGAACTGTTTTTCAAAGGCGACATACCTGCCCGCATACAGCGGCTCGGCGGCCGCCAGGGCCTGGTCCATCATCCCCTGATCCATCATGGCCTTGACCTTGGAACCGATGACAAAGACGATCCTGGGATCGTCGGGGTATTTGTCGATGAGAAACTGATAGATCTTGATCGCCTTGCCGAAATCCCGAAACTTGGAGGAAAACCCCCAACCGAGATCCCTTGCTAGGGGAACCACCTCCGGGGTCAGATTGTCGGCCAGAAAGCGATCCATCGCGTCGGACGCCTTGCCGAGTTGGTTGGCGTTGAGCAAGTCCCAGACGGCCTGCGACTGGTCTTTGAGGGCCTGGGGGGAATCGGTCTGGGCCGAAAGATCGGGAAAACCGCACAAGATGACCCAAACCATTATGCAAAAACAATACAATGGAAATCCTTTGTCTGTTGTCATAGCTTACCTCCTTATAATGGAAATGGCCGTTCCATTCATGCCGATGCGAAAGTCATCGGGAAAGGAGGCGAAATATTACCAACAAGCAAAGGAGAAAGTTGAGTTGAGTTGAGTTGAGTAAACCGGTTTCCTTCATAAGCCACCTCCCGTCAGGATCCTTCCTTTTCTCAGCGGACTATTCCCTCATTATACACAGATTACCGAACATCCTCTTTTCCTTACCTTTGTATATCGGTTATTCTGAATTATTCGAAAGAGCATGTCAACGCGAATATTGCCGAAATTATCGGAATTGTGCAAAATCGGTATTTCCCCG
>JAAYVQ010000242.1 GCA_012517095.1 Phycisphaerae bacterium
CCCGTTAGACAGGATCGGGGCGGCGATTCGCCGCCCTTTTTCCAAAAGCGATCCTGGTAACCCAAAGCGATAAACTCCAGCCCGCCTCCGGCGGGCTGAATGTTCCTCTATCTGTTGCGCTTCAAATTAAAATGCGCCTTAATGGATGAAAAATTTCGGATTAACCGGCAGACAAGTTTGAAAGGAACAAAGGTGTCCTTTTCCATTTTCCATTTTCCAATTTCCAATTTCCAATTTCAAATAATCCGCTCCAATGTTCCCCTTATCCTCTAAAACCCTGTTTGACGAACCTTCGGACGACAATGCCTCCGACAACCGTCCGGTCATTCGCGTCGCTCTGGATACCGGGGCTGATTCCCTGTTCGATTACGCAGTGCCTCCTTCGATCGACGCCGTTCGGCCGGGTCAGCGGGTCCAGGTCCCATTCGGCAAGAAAAACGAATCTGTCCAGGGTTTCTGCGTCGAAGTCCTCGCCTCTGAACAGGCCAAAGCCAGCCGCCGTTTCAAACTCAAGGCCGTCAAAAAGGTCCTCGATCCCGAGCCGTTGCTGGACGACCATCTTCTCAAGCTCGCCGAGTGGATCAGCGAATACTATGTCTGCCCTCTCGGCCAGGTCCTGGCCGCCATGGTCCCAGCCGCCGTCAAAAAGGACATCGGCCGAACAACCGAAATTATGGTATATCTGGTTGAACAAAATTCGGATATTCTCTCGTCGCTCCACGGCGCCAAACAAAAAGCGATCGTATCCCTTCTGGCCACCGCTGGCGCCGCGGACGAATCCCACGCCCTGGCTCAAAAGGAATTGCTCGACCGCGCTGCATGCAAAGACCAGCCCCTGAAGAATCTCTCTCGCCGCGGCATCGTCAAGCTACTCCGTCGCGAAGTCCTGCACTCCCCGCCGGTAGTACCCAAACAATTCTGGCTCGACGAACGCGCCGTCGTCCTCAACGACGACCAGCAAAAGGCCCTCGACCAGATCAGCCGCGCCATCGACTCCCAATCTTTCGGCGTAACGCTCCTCCATGGCGTCACCGACAGCGGCAAGACGGAGGTCTATATCCGCGCCATTGAGCGGGCCATCGCCGCGGGCAAAGGGAGCATCGTCCTGCTGCCCGAAATCGCCCTGACCGCCCAGACCGTCGAGCGGTTCAGCCGCCGTTTCCCGCGGATCGCCGTGATGCATTGCCGCCTGACCGCGTCGCAGCGCAACGCCCAGTGGCGCCAGATCCGCGAGGGCCAAGCTGATGTCGTGATTGGCGCCCGCTCAGCCGTCTTTGCCCCCCTGCCGCGGCTGGGCTTGATCGTCGTCGATGAGGAGCATGAACCCAGCTACAAGCAGGACACCGTTCCCCGCTACCACGGTCGCGACGCCGCCATCAAACGCGCGCAGCTCGCCGGGGCCCACTGCATCCTCGGCTCGGCCACGCCCTCGCTGGAATCGCTGGTCAACTGCCGCATCCGCGGCCATTACCAGCTCGCACGCCTGCCCCATCGCGTCACCAACCTGCCCATGCCCGAAATGCGTCTGATCGATATGCTCGCGCAGTCCCGGGGCCGCGAAGTCACGCTCCTCAGCGATGTCCTCGAAGAACAGATCCGGCTACGGCTTTCGCGCGGTGAACAAGTCATCCTTCTGCTCAATCGTCGCGGCTACAGCAACTTCGTCTATTGTCCGAGTTGCCATTACTCGCTGCAATGCCGCAACTGCTCGGTCACCCTGACCTTCCACAAACGCGGCCGCGAAGAATCCGTCGCCCCGACCGTCATGGGCGAATCCATCTCCGGCGGCTACGCGATTTGTCACTATTGTCTATCGAAAACATTGGTTCCGCAACGCTGCCCCCTCTGCGGCAAACACCTGGTCCTGCTGGGCATCGGTTCCCAGCGACTCACCGAGGAACTCCGCTTCAAGATCCCCTCCGCCCGCGTGATGCGGGTCGATAGCGACGCAATGGAGGGCGCCTCGGCTGACGAATACTACCGCATGCTCGATCAGTTCGCCGCCGGCAAGATCGACATCCTCGCCGGCACGCAGATGCTCGCCAAGGGTCTGCACTTCCCGAATGTCACCCTCGTCGGCGTGGTCAGCGCCGACACCTGCCTGGCCATGCCCGACTTTCGCGCCAACGAACGGACCTTCCAGCTCCTTTCGCAGGTCGCCGGCCGCGCCGGCCGCGCCGAAAAACCCGGCCAGGTCATCGTCCAGTCCTTCCTGCCCGACCAGCCCGCCATTCGATTCGCCACAAAATACGACTTTGAGGGCTTCGTCGCCGCCGAGCTCCAGCATCGCGAACAATGTAATCTGCCCCCGTTCTGGCGAATGGCCATCCTCCACCTCCGCGACGAATCCTTCGAGCGGCTCACCGCCGCCTGCGACGCCATGAAATCCCGCATCGACGAGATCGTCGCCCGCCTCAAACTCGACATCAAAGTCCGCGGACCCATGCCCGCCACCATCGCCCGCATCCAGCGGGCCCACCGCATGCAGATTATCCTTCAGGCCCCCACCGCCGCCGTCCTGCAGCGGCTCTTTGCCGACCTGCGGGCCTGCCCGCCCTTGCGTCCGGCCGTCGGCGTCTATTTCGATGTTGACCCCGTAAATTTGATGTAGGAACCCCCTTGCATTATTTTTGCAATCGGGTATAATAGATTTTTTGTCCCCGGGGAGTAGCTCAGCTTGGATTAGAGCGCTGCGTTCGGGACGCAGAGGTCGGAGGTTCAAATCCTCTCTCCCCGATTCATCGTAAGCCCCTTCCAACAAAGGGCTTATGATTTGTTTGGATCGCCATTCTTCCGACAGAAGGATTCGCCGAAACATAATGCCCGGTTCGGATGAACGAAATGATTCCGCCTTCGCGAGCTCGGCCTTTCGTGTAATCCTTGGATCGGCCACGGATCTCCCTAAGCCAATCGAGCTGGACCGAGGTTCGAAAAAAACAAGATATGAATTCGATGGAATGGCGGGAAAGACAATTGGCCGAATCAAAACGGTTGTGATAGGATAAAAATCCGGGATTCTGTCGTTTTATGCCTGTGCGGAAATGTCGAATCCATGGAGCAGAACGGATGGGCATTCATATATATATTGCAGCATGTTGTGTTTGAAGGAATCGGAGGGATCGGCGAGTAGCTGAAGATAAGGACACGAGAATATGAAGATATCGATAATCTTGGCGCATCCGAATCGGGGAAGTCTGAATCATGCGATCGCACGAAGGGCGGCGGAAACACTGAGCGCAAATGGACATACGACAACTATGCATGATTTGTATGCGGAGGGATTCGACGCGATTTTACCGTATGCGGAATTTTCGCGCGAGGCGCGGTTGCCACGGGAGATCGAACGGTATTGTTCCGAAGTCGCGGAGGCCGACGGGATCGTCATCGTGCATCCGAACTGGTGGGGCCAGCCGCCGGCGATCTTAACGGGATGGATCGATCGGGTGCTGCGTCCAGGCGTGGCATACGCGTTTCTGGAGGGGGATTCGGGCGAGGGCGTACCGCGGGGACTTTTACAGGCACAATCGGCGGTGGTATTGAATACTTCCAATACGGAATCCCAGCGGGAAATTGGGGTATTTGGCGATCCGCTTGAAACAATCTGGCGGCATTGTGTATTCGGATTGTGCGGGATTAGACGAGTTGTACGACGGACATTCTCAGTCGTGGTGACCAGCTCGGAATCGCAGAGGCGACAATGGCTGGAGGAAACAGCGGGGATCATCGATCGGGAGTTCCCGAGAGAAATGGCACATTAAGAAATGGTACGGGTACTGACGCCGCTGTCTGTGAGAATCCCCAATTCCAGAAGCCGGCGGAGTTTTTCAAAACACTTCCGGCACAAAACGACGGTTCCAATATTTCGTTGGACAAACATTTCCTGGCCCGGCGGGACATATACGAAACAGTCCCGACAAAAGCTCTGCGTTGCTTTCTGATCCGTAACCATACAACAACCCCCGATTGTCCTCGAATCCAGTATTAATCCTTCGGCATATCAGGCCGCAAAACAATAATGGTGAAGAATTCGTTGCGACAGGCCGGGGCCGGAACATACAATGCTATCGAAGACACGAAAGTCGGAAATCGATGACCGATTCTGATTGAACCACGAGGGACATCATGAAGACGGCGATTACTGCGGGAATCGTATTGGCAATGGCAACGATAGCGAACGCGGGGGTTTTGATTGTAGCGCATCGAGGGGCATCGGAGGATGCACCGGAGAATACGCTCCCGGCGTTCCGGCTGGCGTGGGAACAGGGGGCCGACGCGATCGAGGGGGATTTCTATCGCACGAAAGACGGACAGATCGTCTGTATTCACGACGGGGACACAAAGCGGGTGGCGGGGGAAAAGCTGGTGGTGCAGGAATCGACGCTGGAGGAGCTTCAGCGGCTCGATGTGGGGGCGTGGAAGGGGCAACAATGGGCGGGGACGCGGATCCCGACACTGAGGGAGGTGCTGGAGACCGTACCGGCGGGTAAACGGTTTTATGTGGAGGTCAAGGGTTCGGCGGAGATGGTGCCACAGTTGATCGAGGAACTGGGTCGCAGCGGATTGACGAAGGCACAAATCGTCGTGATTGCTTTCAAACCGGAGGTGGTTGC
>JAAYVQ010000243.1 GCA_012517095.1 Phycisphaerae bacterium
AATGGAAATCGAATTTTCAACCAGAAAACGATGAAAGGCGGCGGTGGGATTCGAACCCACGAATAACGGTTTTGCAAACCGTCGCCTTGGCCGCTTGGCTACGCCGCCGACCAACAGCACCAACATTCTATTCCATTTCCCTTGGTTTGACAAGGGGGCAAACGCGATTTTTCCGGATGGGTCGATTCCCATGAACGGGGCGTTCGGCTTTCTCTCGAAGGGATTTGAGACGATCCACCCTTGTTATTTGGAAATGAAACTGGTACAGTATTCCGCCGGTGTGCCGTATCGAAAAATCAATATACGGTTGTATGAGGATTTTGTGGAATATCGTATCGAGAATCGTGTTCAGTTGTCCGAGAATGTTTTTCAGATGGATGTCTCGGCCCCGATGATCGCCCGGGCTCGACGGCCGGGGCAGTTCGTCATTGTTGGACTGGATGCCGAGGGCGGGGAGCGGATTCCGCTTACCATCGCCGGTGCCGATGCTGCCAAAGGCACGATCCGACTGGTTTTTCAGCGTGTGGGTAAGACCACCGCTCAGATGGCCGACCACAAGGTCGGCGACTCGTTGGGATATGTGGCCGGACCTCTCGGCAATCCCACGCATATTGAAAAATTCGGAACGGTTGTCTGCGTCGGTGGGGGGATTGGGGCGGCTCCGCTGTTCCCGATTGCCGAGGGCCTCAAGCAGGCCGGGAATCGGATCCTTACGATTCTTGGCGCCCGCAACCGGGAATTGTTGATTCTCGAAGGTGATTTCCGCTCCATCAGCGACGAGGTAATCATCGTCACCGACGATGGCTCGTATGGCAGAAAAGCCCTTGTGACCGAACCGCTCAAGGAAGTCTGCCTTCGGCCCGATAAGCCCAATCTGGCCGTTGCGATTGGTCCGGCAGTCATGATGAAATTCTGTTGTATGGTGACAAAGGAATTCTCCGTCCCGACGGTGGTTTCGCTCAACACGATCATGGTTGACGGCACCGGGATGTGCGGCGGTTGCCGCGTCGAGGTCGGCGGCAAGACCAAATTCGTCTGTGTCGATGGTCCCGAGTTTGACGGCCATCAGGTGGACTTCGATCAAATGATCAAACGCATGAATGCCTACAAAACGCTGGAACAGAAAGCTTACCAGGCCTATCAGGACCATTGCTGTCGGATCGGACTGAAGTAAGACGATCCAAGTTCATTCCAATCAGGTTACTTCCCAATGACACAAAAGGAACAATCCTTGCAAGAACTTCTGGATAAGCTCAAAACGGGGGCCCTCAAGCCCGCCGACCGATTCGCGATTTCTTCCCAACCGATGCCCGCCCAGGATCCCATCGTACGACGAAATAACATCTCCGAAGTGGCCCTTGGTTACACCGAGGAACAGGCCCGTTTGGAGGCCCTCCGTTGCTTGCAGTGCAAGAACGCCCCCTGTGTGCAGGGATGCCCGGTTCGGATTCGGATCCGGGATTTCATTGCCGAAATCGCCGGGGGGAACTACCAGAAAGCACTCGAGATTATCAAGGAAAACTCTCTGCTTCCCGCCGTGTGCGGCCGCGTTTGCCCGCAGGAAGTTCAGTGCCAGGAGAAGTGTACCGTCGGCCTGAAATTCAAGGATGTCGATAAGGCCGTGGCGATTGGTCGTCTGGAGCGGTTTGTGGCCGATTGGTGTAACAGAAGCGACTCAGTGCCGCATATAGCTCCGGCGACGGGCAAAAAGGTTGCGGTCATCGGTTCCGGACCCGGCGGTATCGTCGTCGCCGCCGACACGCGTCGCGCCGGACACGAGGTGACCCTGTTCGAGGCCTTTCATAAGCCCGGCGGCGTGATGGTCTATGGTATCCCCGAATTTCGGTTACCCAAGAAGATCGTCCTGGAAGAAATTGGCGTTCTGAAAAAAATGGGCGTCAAGATCGTATGTAACTTCATTGTCGGTCGAACTCGTACCCTCGGCCAGCTCATGAACGAAGATGGTTACGATGCCGTGTATGTCGGCGTCGGGGCGGGTTTGCCGTGGTTTATGGGCATCGAAGGCGAACAACTCATCGGTGTTTACAGTGCCAATGAATATTTAACACGGGCCAATCTGATGAAGGCCTATCAGTTCGGTAAAGGGGCCGACACCCCGATTGCCATTTCGGAACAGGTCGCCGTAATTGGAGGCGGGAATGTCGCGATGGATGCGGCTCGTACGGCCGTTCGGCTCGGCGCAAAAAATGTCTATCTGGTGTATCGAAGAAGCGAAAAGGAAATGCCCGCCCGCGTGGAAGAGGTCCATCATGCCAAAGAAGAAGGCGTGGAGTTCCATGTCCTTCAGAATCCCAAACGAATCCTCGGCGATGAACAAGGCCGCGTCAGGGCGATCGAGTGCTTGCGATTTGAACTGGGCGAACCCGACGCTTCGGGTCGTCGAAGACCGGTCGCCCTCGAAGGAAGCGAGTTTCAATTGCCCGTGGATACGGTGATTATTGCGATCGGGAATGGCGCCAATCCACTCATCCGCCAGACGACGCCCGGTTTGGAATTCAATAAATGGGGAAATATTATCGTCGATGACCGATGCAAGACATCGTTGGAAGGCGTCTATGCCGGCGGTGATATTGTGTTGGGCGCCGCAACCATCATCCTGGCGATGGGACAAGGACGCATCGCGGCCGCCGCAATGAATGAGTACCTCGCCGGGGAAAAATAATCCCTCGGTCGTCAACCGGTCGGTTATCCCCAACGATCAGGATTTCGACGATACCTGCGGTTTCAGCTTATCCTGAAATGATTTCAGCAGGTCGGTCACATCTTCGTACAATGTTCCGGTTGTGACCGTTTTGCCTTCGGATTTGCGTTCATGCAGCACGACACAGGCGTTGTCCGTCAGTTGCTTGGGTGCGCTGCCGGATTTGGCCGATAAATCCACAATCGGGATGTTCTCGCTCTCCGTTCGGATGGTACCTCGCACATATTGCGGCATGTTCCGGGCCGGCTGCATCTGCATCCACCCGGCAATCATCAACTTGACTCCTTCTCCCTGCGGAGTGGCGGTGAAAGCCGTGATACGACGGGTGGAAGAGATCTTGTTGTGAGATGGGCTTCGATTTACGGGCATAGGGTTCCTTTCCAGAATTCACCGAATGGGACTGAACAATAGACCGTTTATTGTAAGTCGTGGGCAACATGGGAAAACAGTTGTGGCGAGGGAAGGATATCCCCTTCGATGCGGCTCGGGTTGTCGCGATAACATCCCCAGCACTCTGGATCTCCTGATACTCATGACCAACGCTTCCGTCAAGGAGTATCATCATTATCCCGAAACGATTCCGAGGAATCAATAGCCCACCTCGGAATTCCCGGGCGGATTGCATATTCTTGAGATTTATGATACATACAAGTCGGTGAATCTTATTTTCCGGTCAGAAAACAGGTATGGATCAGGGAGTTCATCATGAAAAAGAGCTTGATATGGGTGGTTACGGCTGGATGGCTTGCGATTTCTGTTGTATGGGGAGAGGATACGATTCTGACGCTGGAAAAGCCCGAAATCGGTCACGCCAATTCGTTTTATGTCGGCAATGGAGAACCGCTTTTACCCAGCCCTCTGATCAAACTACCCCTGAAGGCCATTACGCCATCCGGCTGGATCCGAAAGCAACTCCAGCTCCAGGTGGACGGTTTCCACGGCCACCTTGCCGAAATCAGTGACTTCCTGAAGAAGGACAACAATGGCTGGCTCAATCCCGACGGCCAGGGCCAGCGCGGCTGGGAGGAAGTTCCCTACTGGCTCAAGGGTTTCGGCGATGCGGCCTATATACTCGACGATAAGCCGCGAATCGAAGAGGCCAGGGGCTGGATCGAAGCTGCCATCAAGAGTCAGCGGGACGACGGTTTCTTTGGCCCTCGTTCCAATCTGACCTCGATCCAGGGAAAGCCGGATCTCTGGCCGAATATGATCATGCTGGCGGCCCTGCAATCCTGGTACGACTATTCCGGCGACAAGCGGGTCCTGGACTTGATGACACGCTACTTCAAGTGGGAAATGACCGTACCGGAGGAAAATTTCCTGCTTCCCTTCTGGCAGCAACAGCGGGGGGCCGACAACCTCGAAAGCGTCTATTGGTTGTATAACCGGACCGGTGAAAAATGGCTCTTGGAACTGGCCAGTAAAATCTATCGCCATACGGCCAACTGGACCGACGGCGTGGCCAATTGGCACAATGTCAATATGTCCCAGGCCTTCGACGGCCCCGGCGTGTACTATATGCAGTCGAAGGATCCCAAACACTTCCAGGCGGCCGAGCGGAACTGGCAGACCATCCGCGAATCCTACGGCCAGGTCCCCGGGGGCATGTTCGGTGGCGACGAGAATTGCAGACCCGGTTACACCGGTCCGCGACAGGCGATCGAAACCTGTGGGATCGTCGAGATGATGCTGTCGCACGAGACCCTCCTGCGGATCAGCGGCGATGTCGTCTGGGCCGATCGTTGCGAAGATGTCGCGTTCAACTCAATGCCCGCCGCCTTCACGCCCGACTACAAGGCCCTGCGTTACTTAACGGCGCCCAATCAGGTTCTCTCCGACAAGGGCAACAAAGCCCCCGGTATTCAAAATGACGGCCCGATGTTCCTCTATAATCCCCACAGCCACCGCTGCTGCCAGCACAACTATGGGCACGGCTGGCCGTACTACATCCAGAACCTCTGGCAGGCCACGCCCGGCAACGGCCTTGCAGCCGTCCTCTATGCCCCTTCGACGGTAACAGCAAAAGTCGGTGACGGAACCGAGGTGTCCTTCGAAGAACAAACGCATTACCCCTTCGATGAAACCATCGTGCTGCAACTGACCGCGCCGAAAGCCGTTCAGTTCCCGCTTTATCTCCGTATCCCCGGCTGGTGCAGCCAGCCCGCCCTGAAGATCAACGGCAAAGCGGCCAAAATCCCCGCCAAGGCCAAAGGATACCTCGTCATCGACCGCAAGTGGAACAGAGGCGACTCCGTCGAGTTGACCCTGCCGATGCAGATCGGTGTTCGTGTCTGGAGGAATAACAAAAACAGTATCTCCATCGATCGCGGCCCGTTGACCTACTCGCTCAAGATCGGCGAACAATATGTCCGGGAAGGCGGCACCGACGCCTGGCCGGCCTGGGAACTGCATCCGACCACGCCGTGGAATTACGGCCTGGATCTTGACCTCGCCAAACCCTACGATTTGCTGGGGCTGGAGGTAGTCCGCAAACCCTGGCCTGCCTCCGAGCAGCCCTTCGTGCCCGACGATGTCCCGCTGGAAATCAAGGTCAGGGCCCGCAAGATCCCCGCCTGGCAACTGGACGAGCTCGGCCTGATCGGTGAAGTTCAGCAAAGCCCCGCTCGCACGAGTGAACCCATCGAGACGGTTACGCTGATCCCCATGGGCGCCGCCCGCTTGCGGATTTCGGCCTTCCCGACCGTCAGCGATAACCCCGATGCCCATGTTTGGATTGTACCCCGGCCGACCCTGAAGCGCGCCTCGTGGTGCAACCCCTCGGATTCGATCGAGGCCGCTTGGGACGGCAAAGTCCCCTCCAGTTCGGCCGATACATCAATTCCTCGCTTCACCTGGTGGGATCACAAAGGGACCGCCGAATGGATCCAATATGATCTCGGCACAGCGACGAGCGTCTCTTCAGTGCAAGTGTATTGGTTCGATGACACCGGCAAAGGCGGCTGCCGCCTGCCGAAGTCGTGGAAGGTCCTCTATCGCGATGGCGAGCAGTGGAAGGATGTTGCCGTCCTCAGTGAATTCCCCGTTGTGCTTGATGGTTTCTGTCTCGCCAACTTCAAGCCCGTTACGACCGATGCATTGCGAGTCGAAGTTCAACTTCAACCGGGCTTGTCCGGCGGGATTCTCGAGATGCAGGTCAAATAACCGAACCGTTCACGAACGATCTCAACAGGTCCGGCGTTATCGTCGTAAAGTCCTGATACACGGCGGCAAGATTCTCCGCCAATTGAATGTCGTTGAGATCGGCGCCGTACGCAATCGCGACGCACACCATCCCCGCGCGTCGCGCGGCCAGAAAACCGGATGCTGAATCCTCCAACACCACGCATCGCCGCGGCTCGATCGATAATTCCGCGCTGATCCGCAGAAACATTTCCGGATCCGGCTTACCGATTCGAACTCTGTCCCGATCGAGGATGATTCGAAAATAAGGTCGGATCGATAACCCATCCAGGACCATATCCACATTGGCCTTGGGCGAATTCGATGCGGCCGCGCACGCAACACCTTCGCCTGAAAGTGTCTTGAGCAGCATCGTCAGTCCCGCAATCTCCTGCATCACCGGCCGAAAACTCTCGCGGTAGATATCTTCCTTCTCATCGCCCAACCGCCGGATATCCGCCTCGCCGGCCGACTCTCCCAGCAGGGCTCGGATATTGCGATCGTTGCTGCGGGCGTGGATGTGCTGCCGATAGAATTCCGGCGTAACCGGGAATCCGTGCCGTCGCCCCAGTTCGACCCATGCCGCCTCATGATACCGGGCGTTATCGACCATTGTTCCATCGACATCGAAGATCGCCGCCCAATCGGATTGTCTTTGTTTGTCAATCAATTCTGTTCCGCCAAATTCAAAAAGGCCGGACTATACCAACCCGGATCCATTCCGGCAATCGAAATATTTCCCCGTTTTGAAAGCCCCCGACTTCATGTCGGGGGTTATTTCTTGACGGAAAGCCCGCAATCTGTTACCACGATGACAACTCTCGATCTTGTGAAAAAGGTGTCAGACACCTTTCAGGTACGCTAACAATCGATTGACAGGATAAATCAGAAGGGTGTCTGACACCTTTTTCTGATGTTGCTTCTCGATTGAAAGGAATCTCGCATGGCCAAACAACCGACGCATCCGTGG
>JAAYVQ010000244.1 GCA_012517095.1 Phycisphaerae bacterium
CCGGACTGGGAGGCCCTCAAGAAGATTACGGGCAGCTTTGAGAAAAACAACATCAAAATCGTCGGCCTGTACGGCTATTACAATGTCGTGGCGCCGGATCCGCAGCAGCGGGCTCGCGGCGAACAGAGGATGCAATTCCTGATCGAAAACTGGAAGCGGTTCGGCTGCAATATCATCGCCACCGAGACCGGGACACTCAACCGCGAATCGGAGTGGGGGGATTCGCCCGATAACGCAACGGAGGCGGCATATCAGCAGTGCAAGAACTCGCTGGAAAAGATGGCCAGACTGGCCGAAAAGGCCGGAGCCGTAATCGCGATCGAGACCTACTGGAAGCATGTCATCGGCACGGCTGAACGGGCGCAGCGACTGTTCAAGGATGTGCCGTCGCCGGCGCTGAAACTGGTGATGGACCCCTGCAACTATTACCGCAAGGGAGACCTGCTCCGGATGCAGCCGATGCTCAACGACATGTTCCAGCGGGTGGGCAAGCAGACGGTCTTGGCACACGCCAAGGATGTCAAGGCCGCACCCAACGCCGACGACACCGAATTGCCCTGCTCGGGCAAGGGCGTGCTCGATTATCCGCTGTATCTGCGTCTGCTGGCGCAGCTCGATCGGGAGATTTACCTGGCCGTCGAACATCTGGGGATCGACGAGGTTGGCGCGGCGCGGGATTATGTGCTGGCCCAGTTTGAGAAGATCTGAACAGGGCAGCCGATGATATAAAATTTTTCAACGGATTACGGATTTTGTTTATAGATATTCGAATTATATTTTTCGTCGCGGCGGTTTCGGGGGTTATTGCGCAAAGTGCCCCCGAGGCGATTGATCGGGAGGCGGTGGTTCGGCGGCATTGTCCAGCATTGGAACAGGTGGACACTTTGTCGCCTTTGTCTGTCGGAAACGGACCATTTGCGTTCACCTGCGACATCACGGGATTGCAGACCTTCGATGAGGCCTATCGCTCCACGGGGATCGGCATGGAGACCCAGGCGAGTTGGGCGTGGCATTCGTATCCGAATCCGAACGGCTATACCCTGTCAGATGCGTTCGAATTTTACGACACGCACGGCCGGTCGATCGGATACCCGACCAAGGCCAACACACCGGCAGGACAGTGGCTCCGCGAAAATCCGCACCGGTTTGCCCTGGCACGGATCGGGATGGATTTGCGGCGGGTGGACGGAACAGCGGCAACTCTGGATGACATACGGCAGATCCGGCAGCGGCTGAACTTGTGGACGGGCGTGATCGAGAGCCGGTTCGAGTTCGACGGTGAGTCCGTTGCCGTTACGACTTGTTGCCATCCGACGCTGGATCTGGTCGCCGTGCGGATCGAATCACCGCTGGTGGGCATGGGGCGGCTGAGGGTGAATCTGGGATTTCCGTACGGATACGATTTTACCGTTAAGCATTCGCCGCCGCTGCAGTGGAAACAGCCGGATCGGCACAGCACGCGGATGACCCGGCGCGGAACCAACCGTGCGGATTTCGAACGGGTTATGGACGAGACGCGATACTTTTCCAGCATTTCATGGATCGGAAAAGGAACCATCGACGAAACGGAAAAGCATCACTATCGGTTCTCCGCTGCAAAAGACGCGGCGATGCTGGAATTTATCTGCGGATTCGGACAAAATCCGTTGCCATCAACGATTCCGACTTTCGTGGAGACTCGGACAGCCAGTGTAGAAGCATGGGCGAATTTCTGGAAAAGCGGAGGGGCAATTGATTTTTCCGCGTGCACGGATCCGAGGGCTATCGAGTTGGAGCGGCGCGTTGTCCTGTCGCAGTACCTGACGCGGATTCAGCTTGTGGGCGAAACGCCGCCACAGGAAAGCGGCCTGACGGTTAACACCTGGTTCGGCAAGCACCACACGGAGATGATTTGGTGGCACACGGCGCATTTTGCGCTGTGGGGACGGGCCGAGCTTTTGGAAAAGAATCTGGCGTGGTATCGTACACAATTACCGACCGCGCAAGAGTTGGCAAAACACCGAGGATTGACCGGGGCGCGATGGGCCAAGATGGTGGGATTTGACGGGCGGGAAAGCCCCGGGGGCAATCCATTCATTATCTGGAACCAGCCGCACCCGATCGTACTGGCAGAACTGGTCTATCGAGCCCGGCCCCAACGACAAACGCTGGAACTCTACAAAGACCTGGTATTCGAGTCGGCCGAGTGCATGGCCAGTTTCGCCTGGCTGGACCCCAAGCGGGGGCAGTATGTTCTCGGCCCGCCGTTGTGGCTGGCACAGGAGATTTATGATCAGGCCACCAGCCAGAATCCGACCTTCGAACTGTCGTACTGGGTCTATGGCCTCAAGACCGCACAAGAGTGGCGCGGGCGGCTGGGGATGGATCCGGACCCGAAATGGGCGGAGGTGATCGCACGGATATCGCCACTGCCCACGCGCGACGGCCTTTATGTCGGCCAGGAGTCGCATCCGGATACCTTCATCAACGCCGCAAGCCGGCGCGATCATCCGACGATGCTGTCGCCGATCGGCCTGCTGCCGGGGGATCTTGCCGACGCCGACACAATGCGGCGGACGCTGGATGCGGTCGTGAAGACCTGGGACTGGAAGGCCAAGATCTGGGGATGGGACTATCCGATGATCGCGATGACGGCGGCACGGTTGGGCCAGCCGCAACGGGCGGTGGATATCCTGCTCAGCGACGGGCCGAACAACCAGTACACGGCGGCGGGACATTGCCCGCAGCGGAAGGACCTGCGGGTCTATCTACCGGCCAACGGGGCGACGCTGGCGGCGGTGGCGATGATGGCGGCCGGATGGGATGGGGCGGCCAGTCACGATGCCCCAGGATTTCCCACGGACGGGAAGTGGATGGTTAAATGGGAAGGATTGATGCGATTGCCATGATTACACGGCAAGCACAGATATTTCATTTTCGATTTACGATTTGCGATTTTCGATAAGATAAGTTACCGTCATGAACCTTCCAATGAAATTCTCTTTCGAGCAACCTTCAGACCTTCGGTCGGACTGAAGACGGCATGCGGAAGATTCTCAGACAGCCATGAGAAGGCATGGCTGTCTAATTTGACGAAACGAGTCAAATCGAAGTTACTGCGCGGTGCGAACGACGGCGGCGGTGTTGAGGGTTTGAGAACCGGTTCCGTCGTCATTGGTGACCGTCATGGAAATCTGGACATTGCGAACATTGCTTCCGTTGACGGCCCGCACAAACGACATTGCCGAGACATTGGGACACAGGACATAGCTGCCGGCCTGGGCTCCGCTATTGACAATCAGATAGAGGGTATTGTTATCCAGGGCCGCATTGTAGGACGCGGCGCCATTGCTGTTGTGCAGGTAGGTGACATCCATTCCATTGGCCCGGATCAGCGAAACGCGATGTTCGTCGATATCCTGGGATACCCCGGCTCCAAGCAATGCGACACCCTGAGCGGTACGAAGATCGGTTGTGATCCGTAACAGAACCTGGCGGGCGTTGTTGATCCGCTCGTACATATCCTGGTTGATCATAAAGCTGCTCGTGGAGGCGTGGAAAGCCAGCCCCACGGCGGCCATCAGCATCGCCAGGATGACCATGGACATCAGCAGCTCAATCATCGTAAAGCCCCGAACGGGGCGATTCATTTTTTTCATGGTATAGACCTCCGTCTTACCGGGCGCGGATCCAGGTAGCCGAACTGACCGCTGCGCCGTTTGTCAGAATGGTAACCGTGACTCGAACAAAATTCGTGGAGTGATCGGCAACCACGCTGTTGAAATTGCTCACGGCCACATTCTGGACCTGGATTTGCTGGGTGAAACTGGCAAAATTGGCCAGCGCCGAACGGTTGATATCGATGGGCGGACTGAAGGAAGCACCGTCAAAATCGTCGAGGTCATCGTACGCGCCCAGAGTTTCGCCGGCCTCCGGGCCGAAAGTAGCCGTGGAGGTCTCCGGATCGACCACGGGCAGGGAGGCCGTCAGTTCACGGATTTCCTCAATGAGAAATTCCGCCGTTGACAGGTCAATCCCCGCGGCGTTGGATCGGGTAAACGCCCCCGTACTGGCCACCAGCGCCGCGATGGTCAGGCCGATGATCAACATGGCGATCATGGCCTCGACAAGGGTAAAGCCGCCGCGGACGAAGGAACATGTTTGTCTTGTCAGATTCATAGCCAACCTTTCGATTATTTCCCGGAAGCCAGGCTGGACATCTTGAAGATGGGCAGAATGATGCTCATGGCGATGAAGCCCACCAGGGCTCCCATCGCGACGATCATGATGGGTTCGATCATGGAGGTAACGGTCTTGATGATCGTTTTGAGTTCGCGGCCATAGAATTCGGCGATGTCGTTGAGAACTTCCCCCAGCGTGCCGGATTCCTCGCCGCTGCCGATCATCTGGACGACGCCCCCGGGCATGAGGTTGTATTCGGACAAGCTGGGAGCGATCTTCTTGCCTTGTCGGACGGCCTCATGGACGCCGTGCCACATCCGTTCATATAACATATTCCCGCTGATCTGGGAGGTAATCGCCAGGGTATCGAGGATGGGCACGCCGCCGTTGACCAGAACGCCCATGGTATGCAGACTGCGGGTAATGTAGAGGTTGCGACAGAGAGTCTTGATCAGGGGAATTTTCAATTTTACGCGGTCCCACCAGTCCTTACCGATCTTGGTATGATGAATGAAGAACCAGAAACCGCCCGCAGCCAGAATGACAGCGGGGAAGAACAGATACCAATACCCGCGCATGAAAGCGCTGATAGCCATGATGATTTTCGTCGGCGTGGGCAACAGATGTTCTTTGCCTTTGAACACCAGCAAAAATCGCGGCAACACAAACACCAGCAGGAAGGTTGTAGCCGAGATCGCCATTACGAACAGGATGATGGGATAGACCATGGCACTGATAACCTGGGACCTGGTTTCGGCCTCCTGATCGAGATATTCGACCAGTCGCTGGAGCATGGAACTGAGCGAACCGGAAATTTCCGCCGCAGCAATCATGTTGATGTACAGATTACTGAAGATATCATCATGTTCACCAAGGGCCTGGGAGAAACTCTGACCGGCCTCGATCCGGTCCTTGATGTCCAGTAGGATGACGCGAAATTTTTTCTTTTTGACCTGCTGGGAGATGGATTCCAGAGAATCCTGCAAGCTGATACCGGCCCGGATCATCACGGCGAGCTGATTGGTGAAGTTGAGAATATCCTTTCGGTTCGGTCCGGGTTCGAAGCTCAAACTATTGAGTTTTCCGGTCAGGGTATCGGGTGCCGGTTTGGGCGCCGACGGACGAGCCCCGGCAAATCCGGTGTTAGTTTTCGGTTTTTCGCTGAGTTGATTGATCAGTCCCATGAGGTCCTCTCTTGTTTCGGGGCGTTACCTCGCCGCGGCGACGGTCTGGCCGTCGGGGGCGAGCAGTTTGTCCATTTTTCCGGGATTGGTCGAACGCACGACAGCCTCCTCGCGATCGAGAAAACCCTTGGCGTAGTTTTCGGCGATGCTGTGGTCCATCAACTGCATACCCATGCGACGGGAGGTCTCGATGATATTGGGGATTTCATAGATTCGATTTTCGCGGATACAGTTTCGTACCGCCGAGGTGCACAGCAGGATTTCGACGCAGGGGACCATGCCGGGCTGATCGACGCGACGGAACAGAGTCTGGGAGATGACGGCCTGAAGGGTATTCGCCAACATAGCCCGGATCTGATTTTGCTGGTTGGCTGGATAGATATCGATAATTCGTTCGACGGTCTGCGAAGCGTTGACCGTGTGCAGGGTGGAGAAGACCAGGTGGCCGGTTTCGGCGGCGGTGATGGTCGAACTGGTGGTTTCCAGGTCGCGCATTTCACCGACCATGATGATGTCGGGGTCCTGACGCAGGACATGCTTGAGGCCGGAAGCAAAATCGGGGCAATCCGATCCGACTTCGCGCTGTTCGATCATCGAATTGACATTCTGCAGGAGATATTCGATGGGGTCTTCCAAGGTAATGATACGCTTTTTGTATTTCTGGTTGATCAAGCCGATCATCGAGGCCAACGAAGTACTTTTGCCGGAGCCGGTATGCCCCGTCACGAGAACCAGCCCGCGAGGCAGATCGGTCAGTTCCTTGGCGATATCGGGCAAGTGGAGGTCTTCGATGTTGGGAATCTTACTGGAGATCACGCGGAAGCTCATGGCGATCGAGTCGCGCTGGATGTGAGTGTTGACGCGGAACCGGTGGCCACTGTCGATCATTGTCGAAAAGTCCAGATCGCGGTACTGCTCGAATCGTTTGTATTTCTCGGGGCCGATCATGTCCAGTACGATTTCTTTGGCATCCTTGTCGGTAATGGGAGGTAAATCCATCATCAGCAGTTCAGTGTTGATTCGCATGATCGGGGGAATGCCGACATTGATATGCACATCGGATGCCCCATTCTGGATGGCGATGGCCAGGATTTTTTTGATGTCGAGGTTCATGGACTTCTCCGGGATGTCATTTCGTTGCATCGGGGCCGGAAACGCCCTCCTGGCCCAGTTGCAGCATCAGATTTTTGGATTTCGCCGAAGCGGCCTGCGGCGAGGATTTCGCCGCGGAATCGGATTCGGACGACGATTTCCGAACGGGCGGCTTTCGCCGAGGGGGTTCGGCCTTTCGTTTCGATTTGGACTCGGCCACGCTGAGGGCGACGGTGGTCGGCGCGGCAACTTCAGTTTCGGGTTTGTCGGCGGCTTCGGAATGTCCGGCCTCGGTGACACGGAGGATTTCCTCCAAGGTGGTAACGCCGTGCTTGACCTTCTTGACGCCGTCCTGGAAGAGGGAATCCTGTCCGCTCTGGTGGAAGGCCTTTCGCATGCTGTTGACCGAAGAATCCAGGTTGATGATATCGCGGAAGTGGTCGTCGATGATCAGCAACTCGAAAATGCCGGCGCGGCCGGCAAAACCGCTGCCCCGGCAGGCGTCGCAACCGCGGCCATGCATCATTTCATCGGGACGGATGCCCGCCTCTTCGGCGTATTTCATCATGTTGTCGGGAATTTTGTAAGGTTCCTTGCACTTGGAACAGATCCGCCGGACCAGCCGCTGAGCCAGAATTCCGTTGAGCGAGGCCGCGATCAGATAGGGTTCGATGCCGATGTTGACCAGACGCGAGACGCTGCTGGGCGCGTCGTTGGTGTGCAGGGTCGAGAGGACCAGGTGACCGGTAAGAGCGGCCTGTACAGCGATACGGGCGGTCTCGGCGTCGCGGATTTCACCGATCATGATGATGTCGGGGTCCTGTCGCAATAAGCTGCGGAGGGCGGCCGAAAAAGTCAGGCCGACTTTGTCGTTGACATGCACCTGGTTGCAGAATTCCAGTTCGTATTCAACGGGATCTTCGACGGTGCTGATGTTGCTCTGGTCGGATTTGAGTTCTCCGAGGGCCGAGTACAGCGTCGTGCTTTTACCGGAGCCGGTGGGCCCGGTGACCAGCAGGATGCCGTGGGGCAGAGCAATCTGTTCGCGGAACTGCTGGATGACATTGGGCTCCATACCCGACTGGTCCAGACCGCGAAGAATCGAAGAACTGTCCAAGAGCCGAACGACGACCTTTTCGCCGTGGCTGGTGGGCAGTACCGAAACGCGCAGATCGATGGGTCGTCCGCCCATACGAACGGCGATCTTGCCATCCTGGGGGACACGCCGTTCGGAAATATCGAGATTGGACATGATCTTCAACCGCGAGACGATCGCGGGGTGCATTTTGTTGGAGGTCTGACGCATGTCGAAGAGCATACCGTCGATGCGGTACCGGATCTTCGTGTATTTTTCCTTGGGCTCGATATGAATATCGCTGGCCCCCTCCCGAAGAGCGTTGGTCAGCAGGAAGTTGACATACTTGATGACGGGCGATTCGCCGGCGGTTTTTTCGAGGTCGCCGAGATCTTCTTCGATGTCCTGCACGACTTCGACTTCGTCGAGGTCGTTCATCATCTCGTCCTCATCGTAATCGAGGCGGCTGTCGTCCAGTTTATTGGCGACGGCCTCGATATCGGCATCGGTACAGACAATCACGCTGATCTGCAGGTTGGTCTGTCGCTTGATGTCGTCGAACGCGAAAACATTGGCCGGACGGCTGGTGGCCACCACAAGCGTGTTCTCGTTGAGGGCGATGGGCATCACATGGTTGGTCTTGATGTAGTCCAGCGGAAGTTTACCGAAAGCGGTACGATCGATCTGCTCGGGGGTGATTTTGCGAAACTCAAATCCATACAGCGAGGCCTTGGCCTGCAGGAGGTCCTCGGACGAGACCCCGATCGACCGGAGATGTTTTTCGATGTCGCAGCCGCCCTTCTTCTGTTCCTCCTGGCGGATTTGATCAAACTGCGCGGTTGTCAGCTTGTTTGATTCCAGGAGGACATCGGCGATATCGCGGACATGGGCCGTCTCGTTGACCTGCGGAGAGTACAGATTGCACAGACCGGGAGCCAGTTCCTCGGCGACAGTGCCCTGGAGTTCGACCAGCGAATCCTCAGTAGACCCAGCCGCGGACGGGGCCGCAGAGGGTGTCGCGGAAAAGGTGGTTTTTTTGGTACGAGATCCGAATAGTTTCATGGGGCCATCTTCAATAGAACGGAAACGCCATTGTTAGTCAATTCGACGCGGTCACCCTCGATCTTGGTAACCGTGAAGCCCTCGATGGATTGGCCGATGTTCAGCAGTTTATCGTTGATCATGCAGCAACCGCCGTTGGTCGAGTTCATGATGCTGAACAACTGCAATTTTCCAGCTTGTCGCTGCACTTCCTCCCGTCGCCAGTTTTCCTGTTCCGAAGCGGATGGAACGGCCGGCTCGGTGGTGCCGAGAACGACATCGCGGCGGAACGGGTTTTTCTTGAGTTCAGTGACATTGACCTGTTCAACCGCGGAAATCTGCGAGAAGCGGCCGACAATCGCATCCACCTCGCTGAATCCGGTTTTCACTCCGGTGATGGTCTTGACGATCTCCTCGATCTTGGCCTCTTCGGGATTCGGGGCGGCATTGGCCGAGTTCGGTGTGGTTTTCTTGATCATGAACCACACGCACAGTGCGCCGATCACGAACAGAGCGACCAAGATAAAGGTGCTTTGCTTGGCGTTTTTCCCATGTTCGGCCGGGACCAAGAAATCCTCTTCGCGACTGACCTGGCCGTCGGCATTTTCGCCGGCGGCGGGCTGATCCGCTGTTTCGGGGGGAGTCGCATGGTTTTTGTTCCGTTCATCTTTGAGAAAGGACAACATATCAATCTCCCTGATAAGGACACATTACGCTCCGGTGTTCTGGAAGAAGACGCTGACGACGAATCGGGCTTCCGTATGGCCCTCGAATTTGTTTCGTTTTTTGAGGGACAATTCGCGGATCTTGGTGATGCGGTCCAGTTTTTCCAGTTCCAGCAAAAAAGCGTAGTAGGACTGGAAATTCCCTTCCAGTTCCATTTCGAGGGGTTGTTCAACATAGCCGCGATTGTCTTTGCTCTTCTGGGTACGAATGGTCTTGGGGGTCAGACTCTGCTTTTGAGCGATTACCGTAATGTCGGTCAGGACATTATCAATTTCGCTGGAGGGGGGCAATTTGCTTTCGAAGGTTTGAATGGCTTCTTCAACTTTTTGGAGTTGCTTATTGAGATCGACGGCGGTCTCGGTGGCCCGCTGAAGTTCAGTCAGTTTGGACTGTTTCAGCGTAACCTTCGCTCGTTGATCGGACAAATTTTTGTTGGCCGGTTTGATCATATAGGCGTACGAAACATACGCCAGGGCGACCAGCAGAATGAAAAACAACATTTTGCGCGAATTGCTCGACATAGGAATTCCTTTCGAACGATCGTGACCTCGATGGACCCTTACAGGGTACCGTCTCCGCCGGCCTTACGGATCTTTTCGACATCCACCTTGCTGAGCTGGACATTGGGTTTCAGCCGGGCCTTCAAGCGAAACTCCCGGAACAACACTTCCTCAATAACGGTTTCCTTGGATTCGATCAAGTTGACGCTTTCCATGAGAATCGAACCGCCGAGCCGCGCGATATACGCGGCGACTTCGAGGTCGCTGGGGGCAATCCCCTTGATCTCGATGGTTGTTTCGACGGGTTTGCGTTCAATCAGGGGAGTATCGGGAGCGGCCGCAACCGCAGGTTTGGCGGCGGCTGGAGGGGTCGCGGTCTTCTGCTGATAGGCGTTTCCACCGGGCTTGGGAACGGCGGGCTTGGGAACCGTCAATTCCTTTTCTTCCAGCTTGAGTTCCAGAAGCGAGACTCCCGCCGGAAGATTATTGGTCAGATTGGCCAGGACGATACTGCGAGGGATCGGCTCAAGCAATTCGGCGGTCATGACCATCGTTTTCATCATGGATTTGCTCTTGGTCTTGAGTTGCTCAAGCCGGGCAATCTGTTCCTGGGCCTGGGACATCTGCTGGTTCAGCGAGACCAGTTCGGATTCGACGGCCTTCTGCTGCATCTTGATGATCGAGAAGGTTACGCCGATCGCACCCATCAACGCACCAAACAGGACCAGATACAGAAAATTGGCCCTGCCGGAATCACGCTGCTGGATATAATCGTTGGGGACGAAATCTATTTTGACCATATCATTCTCCGAATTCTCAGGAGGAGTGGTTGGTTAAACTCAGACCAAAGGGCGTAGCCCAGTTTGTACGATTATTGCGCCGGTCGATATGCGCATCGCTTCCCGGTTGTTTATCCACAGCCGAGAGGACATCGCCGAGTTGCGCGGGTATCTGCAGACGACGGGCCAGATCGGCGATTTTGGCGCAGATATCCGATTCGACAACCTTCCCGGCCAGGAACATCAGCCGCTGGATTCGCTGACCACCGGCGACCGAGTCGAAGTAGCGCGTGCATGCGTCGATCTCGGCGATCAGCCGCTGGACCATTTCGCCCTGGCGGAGCTGGTTGAATCCGATCGGGATCGAACGGGCAAACAAGAGGTCCTTCTGACGACAGATGACGATATTGGTGTGGGGATTTTCGATGCCGATCAGGAGAGCGATCGTGTCGGCCTCCTCTTGGCGTCGACTGAAGAAATGAACAAAGCTGGAGATCATGGCTTCCGGCCAGACGCTCATGCCGCAGATATCCAGCCCGGCGTTTTCATAAATGGCCAGGTGTCGGGCGATTTTCACCCGCGGCGTAGCCATGACCAGCACATCGATTTCGGATCGCGAAGAACCGGCGGAGTCCAAGGGAATCACTTTGATCATCGCATCGGCAATCGGAAACGGAAGTTTGGGTCCGACCTTTTCGCTGGCGGCCTGAGCGATCTTTTTTTCCGGCATTTTCGGGAGACGAAGCTGATCGATGAAGACATCCTCGCACGGAAGAGCCGTAATAACGGATTTGCCCTTGAACCCACAGGCCTTGATCAACTCCCGGATTGTCCAGACAGCCCACTTCTGCCATTCGGGACTGCCCGGAGCAATATCCTGGGGTCGATCTACGCCGGCCGAACTTGACAACAGGATGCGCTCCCCGTCGAATCCAAGCTGGGCCATTCGCAGATAATCGCCGCTCAGGTCCACTCCGATTGGAAATGTCCGTTTTGTAAATAGTTTCAGCATGTTCTGTATCCAGGACGCCTGCCGCAAGACGGTCCGAGACCTTCGGACACACGACGGCGGATTCTCGTCTGTCTCATCGTCGTCAGAACGGGGGGCAGGCATTAGCGACGCCTATCGGCAAATATCTCCCCGATTCCGCGACAGCCCGATAGATAAAATGTAACTAACGGCCGCGAGGGATTCCAAATCGCTCCGATTTGCGAGCGGAATCAACCCGTCCGATAATGGCACAAACGGCTGGATTGATAATCAAATGATGGGCTTTTATCATGAGAGAAACAAAATCGATATTCCCGGATCAACCCTTCGGAAATCGAAAATGCGGGAAATGATTTTTTTCCGGATTGTCGCGGGGCCGAGCTCCCAGAGTCCGATAAATGAACGGGGAAGATTGACACACCAAGAAGTGGAAATTATGCGATGAAAGGATATTCAAATTCACCCATGACTGCCCGCACATTCAAGATGCACAGACGGGCTTTCGCGATTCATTACGGTCATCATCCGAACATCTACCCGGAATTATTCCGCGCGGAGACGGCGGCTCATGAGGTTATGAATCGCCGCCTGAACGCTTTTGCCTTCGACCACAACGGCATGAATGGCCTCGGTAATGGGCATCTCGACGCGGTGTCGCCGAGCCAATTCCAGAACTGCCGAACAGGTCGCCACGCCTTCGACGACTCCCTGTGTCATGGCCAGCGCCTCTTGCGTGGTCATGCCTGTACCGATCCGCTCTCCGAAGGTTCGGTTGCGTCCCATTGGAGAGATACAGGTGGTGACCAGATCTCCCAATCCCGACAGACCGAAGAAAGTCTGCTCGGCGGCACCCATCGCCACACCGAGCCGTTTGATCTCCGTCAGGCCGCGGGTCAGCAATGCTGCCTTGGCATTGTCACCGCCCCCGATACCATCGATCGTACCGGCGGCGATGGCGATGACATTTTTCAGCGCACCGCACAACTCGACACCGACGATGTCGGAGTTGGTATAGACACGGAAATGTTCGGAATTGAAGATCTGCTGGATCTGTCGGGCCAAATTCTCGTCGGAACTGGCGGCGGTAGCGGTGGCGGGCAGACCTCGCGCAATTTCTTCGGCGATTGTCGGGCCGGATAGCGCCGCATAGGAACGATTCCGGCCGAGAATATCGGCCAGAATCTCCGTCGGACGAAACAGGGTTTTGTTTTCGATCCCCTTGGCCGCGCTGACGATGGGAACCCCGGCAGGAAGATGCGGTCCAAGCCGAGTCCAAACATTCCGCATGTACTGGCATGGAACCGCCGAGACAGCCAGATCGATCCCGGTCAGGGCGCGGCGGTCGTCCGGTTCCAATAGGAGTGACTCCGGAAGCGTATATCCAGGCAGAAAGCGGACATTTTCGCGTCGCTGGGCCAACATGGAAAGTTGGGCGGCATCATACCCCCACATCCGCACCGACAAACCTTTGGCGCACAGCAACATGCTGCACACCGTCCCCATCGCACCATCGCCGACAATCGTAATGTTCTGAATCATGCGGGTATTTAACCAAACCTTGGGTCCGATGGCAACGACCATCCAATGCAAAATCAGATGACTTCGATCCGGCGGGGTCGATATCGGCGAAGCTGAGCCAATTGCGCCGGGCCGATGCTGGCTTCGATGTGCACGGCATCGTCGGTGAACTCGCGACGGAGAATCGTCGCCGACGAGTGAAGAAAACTTTGCACCTTCCCGTCGGCGATGTCGCAGACCACGCGGATGGTCGATTGTTTCCGCCGGATGCGATCCTGAACGGCGGCGATCAACAGATCCAGATTCAATCCCGTGCGGGCCGAGACGCAAGAGGCCTGGGGGTAAATGGTCTGGAGGGAATCAAACAGGGCTATGTCCCGGATAGCGTCGCACTTGTTGAGAACGACCAGAGAATCCTTTTCCCCGCAACCGATTTCAGCCAGAACTTTATCGACGCTGTCGATCTGGTCAAAGACCTCGGGGTTGGCGGCGTCCACCACATGCAACAGCAGATCGGCGTTGACGGCCTCTTCGAGCGTGGCCTTGAACGAGGCCACGAGATGATGCGGGAGATGACTGACAAAACCGACCGTATCGCTCAGCAGCGCCGGCAAGGCGGTTCCGTCCAGCGTCCACTTGCGAGTTCGCGTATCCAGCGTGGCAAACAACCGGTCCTCGACAAAGACTCCCGCCCCGGTCAGCGCATTCATCAGCGTGCTCTTTCCGGCGTTTGTGTAACCCACCAGACAGATCTTGAAATACTCCTTGCGTCCATCGATCTCCCGAAGCTTGCGCTCGTCAATTTCTTCGAGCTGTCGTTTGAGTTCGGTAATCCTGCGGCTGACCAGCCGCCGGTCGATTTCAAGCTGCTTTTCACCGGTCCCTCGTGTGCCGATGCCGCCGACCGCTCCCGCCGCCGTCGATCCGCCCGCTCCGACAACCGTATCCAGGTGGCCCCACATCCGGGTCAACCGCGGGTAGGTGTATTCGAGCTGGGCCAGCTCGACCTGCAGCTTGGCTTGTCGGGTCTGGGCGCGAGTGGCAAAAATGTCCAGGATTAACTCGCTGCGATCAATGACCTTGACTTCGACAATCTCTTCCAGCTCACGGATCTGACCCGGCGACAAATCGTTATCGAAGATGACCACATCGGCGTCGTGTTCAAGGACCCGATCGCGAAGCTGTTCGGCCTTGCCGCGGCCGATGTAGGTGGCGGGATGAACCTCGCGGAGTTTCTGCTGGAACCGGCTGACAACAATCGCCCCGGCCGTCTCGGCCAGGGCCGTCAATTCGGCCAGATTATCCGGCCGCGCCGCCTGATGGGCCGTTTGATAGGCACCCACCAATACGGCCAATTCCTTTTTAACGGTCAACTGCTCTCGAGTTTTTTCCAACTGGGCGTAGGCCTCCGGAAAACCATTCGTTTGAGTCTATTATACCCGAATGAGGAATCAATCTCAATAGGGGAAAGGCGGTTTTAAGAGTCTGCAGGAGGAGGACACCGATGAAACAACGGAAATTCGACGCCGCGATTACCTTCGCCAGGCGGCCTTACGGACCATCAAGGGCGGCAGTTGTTGCGGCCGGACATGACGCATATCCTTCTTGACGCAACTGCGGTTACTGGGGTACAGGTCCACCACGAAGCCCCGGATTTTCCAGTCAAACTCGATTCGTTTTCGTCTTCGAAACCAGCCGAACATGCGGTCCTCAATCATTCCGAATCCACGAATTTTACGACGATGAAATCATCGGCTCGGATCGGGAACCACTTTATCGCGAATTGGAAAAACCATCTTGCCGCTATTGTTCGTCGCAAATGATTGATACTGGCCGAATTATCGGAGGGTAATGTATGTTACGGCCGGACCCATTCGACAAAGAGTTTACATTTTCACTCCAGGCCGATATCATTCCTTTTGGAATTCGAATTTCCGGGAAATCGGCATGGATAAAAAACAACAAAAGAATATCCCCTCGACCGACTGGCGGGTGTATTTGATTGGCTTGCTGGTTGCGGAATTGGCCTGTGTTTGCGTCGCTCAGAATCCTTTCCCACTGGTTCGTTCTCCGGGCCGGCCAGCCGTCCCGCCAGGAATTGAATACACTCATCGTCGCATTGGCGAAAAACCCTGGTCGATCCATATTCTGCAGATCCAGCGAAATCCGCGGCGATATACACTCACCACAACTCTTGCTCAGGATCACATCTTCGGCCTGCAATCCTTGCCGGATCAGATCGCGAACTTGCCGCCGGCCGCGAACCGACCGGTCGCCGCCGTCAACGGCGATTTTTTTGTGATCCGGGAGGATCCCTATCAGGGCGATCCTCTCGGCCTGCATATCTGGCGGGGGCAACTGGTCAGCGAACCCAAGGGTACTTGTTTCTGGATTGACGCGATGGGGCAGCCCCGCATCGGAGAGGTTGAATCCAGGATGCAAGTGATCTTTGGCGAAGGACGCGATCTGGGAATCGACCTGAATCAAGCCCGCCCCGACGATGGAGCCGTCCTGTATAGTTCCGCATTGGGACAATCGACTCGGACACCAGATGGAATTGAATACGAACTGGAACCGATCGATCCGAACGATCTGCCGCTGAAAATGGGCCATGATATCGAGACCCGGATCATGGCGGTGTTGCCGGGCGGCGACCATCCGATCAAGAACGACCGATTGATCCTGTCGTTGGGTTCCAAGCTGACCGGCCCTGCCACACAACTCCAAGCCGGCCAGACAGTTCGATTGAAACTCGACGCGAGCGTCGATTTGTCCGGCGTGCAGGTCGCCGTCGGCGGAGGTCCGATCCTGATTCAGGATGGACAACCTCGGAAATGGAAAGGCGACCAACCCCGTCATCCCCGTACCGCAATCGGATTCAACAACGACCATCTGTTCCTTGTCGTGGTCGATGGCCGTCAGGAAGATTTGTCCGTCGGCATGTCTTTGCCCGAGCTGGCCCAGTTGATGAAACAACTTGGCTGTAAAGAGGCCCTTAATCTTGACGGGGGCGGCTCTTCGACCCTCTGGCTCGACGGCAAAATCATGAACAGCCCTTCCGACGGCCGACCCCGTCGAATCGCCAACGGTCTTGTCGTCCTCGAATCGGCTCACCCGGAGAAAACACCATGAATGAAACACCCCGCCAACAAGCCCAACAATACCTCGACCGCGAAAAGGCTTTTCGCCTCGGCGAACTGATGACCGAATCCTTTCACCCCAAAACGATGACGCTGGGTGAAACCTCTCGACGGGACTTGCCCGCGGCCGTGCGAATGCTGCAAAGCGTTGATCGCGACCTGCCACCTGTTGTCCGGCGCGTCCTCCAATCGAACGAGTGGCAAACGCTGCGGTCAGCCCTGTTGAAGGCGATCCGCACCGGTCACAAAATCTTTTTTACCGGCTGCGGCGCAACGGGACGGCTCAGCATTCTGCTGGAGGGGGCCTGGCGGCGTTTCTGGCAACAGTCCAAACAACCGCGCACCCCCGCCGTTGCGGATCGAGAGGATATCGTCTTCAGCGTCATGGCCGGCGGCGACTTCGCCCTCATCCGTTCGGTGGAGGGTTTTGAGGACTTTCCGGGCTTTGGAAGACGACAATTGAGAGATCTGGCCGTCAGCGCCGACGATGTAGTCGTCGCGATCACCGAAGGTGGTGAG
>JAAYVQ010000245.1 GCA_012517095.1 Phycisphaerae bacterium
CCAATAGCTCCGACAATCCATGCCGGATCGTCTTGGCCGTCAGGTCACACAGCAGCATCCGTCGCGCCCGCGCCGACGCTTCGGCGTCCAGCACGGGGCAGGCATTGTAAAAATTGCTGAACTTCTGTGCCAGGTCATACAGATACGCCGTCAGGTAGTTCGGCCGGCAATCCTGCGCCGCCGTCGCGATCGCCTCGCCGTAGCGCACGATCTGCTTGGCCAGTTCGATCTCCGCCGGTTCCTGCGGTGTCGGATCCTGCAATCCCGCAAGCTCTGCCGCAAGGTCGATCCCCCGTGTCTCGGCCTTCCGCTCGATGGACCGTACCCGCGCGTAAGCGTACTGCATATACGGTGCCGTGTTGCCCTCCATCGCCAGCATCTTCTCGAAGCTGAACACATAATCGCTGTCGCGGTTGTTCGAGTAGTCGGCGTATTTGACCGCCCCGATCCCCACCGCCTGCGCGATTCTCTTCTTCTGCTCCTCCGGCAATTCAGGATTCTTCTGTTCGACCACCCCCCGCGCCCGCTCGACGGCCTCGTCCAGCAGTTCCTTGAGCTTGACCGTCTCGCCGCTTCGGGTCTTAAAGGGCTTGCCGTCGGTCCCCAGCATCGTCCCGAAGGTCACATGCACCAGCTCGGTCGTCTCCTTCGCCCATCCGGCCTTCCGCGCCACGGCGAACAGCATCGCAAAATGCTGCGCCTGCCGCGCGTCGGTCACATAGACGATCTCGTCGGCCTTCAGTTCCGCCACCCGATACCGCAGCGCCGCCAGGTCCGTCGTCGCATACAAAAATGCCCCGTCGGATTTCTGAATAATGAACGGCAACGGCTGGCCTTCCTTGTTTTTGAACCCCTCCGGAAACACGCACACCGCCCCCTCCGACTCCACCGCCATCCCCGCCCGCTTCAAATCGTCAACCACACCCCCAAGCCGTTCGGCGTAAAAACTTTCGCCTCTTTCGTCACCCTTTGTCAGTAACACGCCGAGCATTTTATAAATCGGTTCGTAATGCCTCCGAGATTCCTCTACGATATATTCCCAATGGTTCACAACACCGGGATGATGGGAGTGAAGTTTGACAACATCGTCTCGAGCATGTTTGGCAAATTCCGGATCACTATCAAATTCCTCTTTGGCCTTACGATAGAATTCTTCTAAATCAGCTATCTGTAAACTCTGACTCCAATCTGAAAAATGATCTTGCCCAGGATGTGCTTGAAGAACAGGTCGAAGATAATGTTTTTCAAAATATGCGATCAGCATCCCAAACTGCGTGCCCCAGTCGCCGATATGATTTTGCCGGATGACTTTGTGGCCCAGGCACTCCAGGATCCGGCAGATACAATCTCCAATGATCGTGCTGCGCAAGTGGCCCACATGCATCTGCTTGGCAATGTTGGGCCCTGAATAATCGACGACGACCGTCTTGGGCATCGCCGCCTTCTCGATCCCCAGCCGCGAGTCACCCGCGATTTCCCGCATCACCCGTCCCAGAAACTCCGGCCGCAGCCGCAGGTTAATAAACCCCGGCCCGGCCACCTCCGGCGACAGACACATATCCTCCAGCCCCAACTGCCCTGCTGCCTGCTCCGCGAGTTTCCGCGGGCTGGTTCCCATCTTTTTCGCCAGTGCCATTACCCCGTTGGCCTGGTAATCCCCGAACCGGGCATCCGCCGCCGGCCGGACCATCGCCGCACAGCCCGTCTGCCCGCTGATCCGTGCCAGCGCCGCCGATACCCGCTCTTCCAGCATATCCCGGATCGGTCTCATTCCAGCTCCACCCGTTTGGCGTCGCCCCAGAGATTTTCCAGCTCGTAATATTCCCGGTATTCCTTGTCGAAGATGTGCACAATCACATCCACATAATCCGCCAGCA
>JAAYVQ010000246.1 GCA_012517095.1 Phycisphaerae bacterium
CGCGTCTTTCGTACAGAGTCGGTTACCTTGAGCCAGGTGACCGTGAGCCATGCGTAGATGTCGGGGGCGTCGATGATTTCTTTGGTGATCAGAAAGCTGGACAGGGGGATGGGTCCCAATTTTTTAACGCCGAGAGCGACAACCGGCGGGCAGGGGATACTATGATCAAGAAGGACGAGAGAGGCGGCACAAGCACGCTCGGCGCGGCCGGGTATGATCAGGTGCTTGAGGATATCGACAAATGAGCGGTGCAGGTATTCCTTGAGGATCAGGCGGTGTTCGGCCCCGTGGAAGTTGAGGACACCGCGGAAGACGCGGGCGAAGCTGGAGGCGGGGATGGGGGTGACGGGACCGCGGATACCGTCCGGAATTTTCGATTTTCGATTTTCGATTTTCGATTTGGAATCAGATGCTGAATACAGGAGGCACGCTGCGGAAGGATCGGGGATTCCGCTTTCACAGGAATGGCAGCCATCACAACCGGGGATAGTAAAATTGTCCGATTTACGATTTTCAATTTTCGATTTATCGTCAACAGACGGATTTTCCGGTCTCGGAAATAGGTGACTGTCCCTATTTATGGGGAAATTTTTGTTAAGCCAGAGGTCCCAGCCCTTGAGGCGGAAATGATCAAAATGGTCCGTCAAAGCAGACATTTGCGGCAATCATCCATGGATTATGCGTGTCCGACGACGGCGATACCCAGTTCGTCGGCAAGTTTGAGCGTGTCGGGTTTATCGATGAGGATCGTTTTGCCGGTTTCGACGACGAGGCACTTAGCGCCGCAACGGGCCAGATCGCGGATGGTATCGGGACCGACGCATGGGACATCGAAACGGGGATCCTGGTTGGGCTTGGCGGCCTTCAGCAGGGTCCAGCCGCCTTTGCGGCACAACTCGCCAGCCCGTTGAATCATTTTCGCGGTGCCTTCGATGGCCTCGACGGCCAGAATCTCGCGTTCGCGGACGGCGACGGCCTGGCCGATATCAAGTCGGCCGAGTTCCTTGACGATCGGCCAGCCGAAGTCGATGTCGGCCTGAACCGTGGATGGGGGGCGACAACGGGTCATAACCCCATCGTCGGCGAGGTGTTCTTTACAATACATCGTCGAATCCTCCAGAATAATCCCCCCCGAGGCCAGCTCATCCGCAATGGCGTTGAGGATCGTATCATTGCGTTTGTCTTTGTTGCGGAGCCGCCAGTACCAGATTCGAAAGGCCCGCCAGTCGGGTAGGTATTTGACGATTCGCCAGGGGGTGTAGATGCGTTTCTTGGATACGCGGCCGACCATGACGGTACGGGTTGCACCGTGCCGGCGGAGCTTGCGAATCCAGGCACCCGGGCGGGCAATGGGTACCGGACAAAAGACGGCAACCTCGGCGGCGAGAGCAGGTTCGGCATTGTCGGCGATGGCGGCACAGATGACCTGAAGACCGGCGGCTTTTGCGCCCTGAGCGATCAAAAAGGGCAAACGGCCCTGGCCGGCAATCAGACCCAGTACCGCGGGGGCGATCATTTGTTCAAGTCCTCTTTGCCTTCAAGTTCTCCGATCTGCCGTTGGAGGAGACGAATGGTTTTTCGCATCTCGGGCAGGTCGGCGATCAGAGCGTAGGCACGGCGGGCTTTGTTGGCGTCGATGGCGGGCGAACCGACGATGATGGAACCATCAGGGACATTGCCAATGACTCCGGCCTGGGCCCCGATATTGACCAGATTGCCAATCTTAATGTGGCCGACGACACCGACCTGACCACCGAGGACGCAGTGATGGCCGAGCGTGACGGAACCAGCGACGCCGACCTGCGGGACCAGCAGACAGTGCGGGCCAACCTTGGTGCCATGGCCAATGGTGACCATGTCGCCGACCTTGGTTCCTTTAGCAATGACCGTGTCGTCGAGTGTGCCGCGTTCGATTCCGCATCCGGCACCGATTTCGACATCATCTTCGAGGACGACGCGGCCAACCTGCGGGATTTTATGGTGAATGCCTTTGTGAGTGGAAAAGCCGAAGCCATCCTCACCAACAGTGGCATTTGCCTGCAGGATGACACGGTTTCCGATACGACAGTCGTCATAGACCACGGCATTGGCGTAGAAGATACAGTCGTCTCCGATTTGAACACCGGGTCCGATGAAAACGCCTGGGTAGAAAATACAGCGGTCGCCGACGCGGACGCCATCGCTAAGGGTGACGAAAGGGTGGATGTGGCAGTCGGCTCCGAGGACAGCCGAGGGAGCGATGCTGGCAGATGGACTGACGCCGATTTTCTTGTGTTCGCGATGACCATGCAGGAGGACGACGATTTGCATGAAGGCGTAGTAGGGATCTTCGACGATGAGCTGGGAAGCGGGAGTATCGGCCTGCGCGGCGAGAATGACGGCACCCGCGGTGGTGGTCTTGAGCTGTGATTCGTATTTTCGGTTACTGAAGAAGGTGATATCGGATGGGCCGGCCTTATCCAGAGTCCCGGCCGAGACGATGATCAGATCCGCGTTTCCGTGGATCCGGCCGCCGACATGCGAAGCCAATTCTCCCAGCGTTTTTCCCTGCATAAAAGTCCTCAAAAATCGTAGAATAACCCCGGATTATAACCGACGAAAGCGGATTCGTCAATCATTCAGCAGTTTCAGAGCGGAGTCGGTGACTTTTTGAACGGCGGCGGGATCGGAACGGGCGAAGGAATCCGGGGATTCAGTCAGGATTTGAACCTTTGGACCGATGGGGCGGTAGAGGGTGGGATTGGACGGGCCAAAGAGGACAAGAGAACAAAGTCCCAGAGCCGCGGACAAGTGGGAGACGCCGCTATCATTCCCGATGAAAAGGTCAGCACAGCAGAGCGCCTGCAGGGATTCTGTGAGGGTCAGGTCGGATAGGATCGGTGCGGCGGAGCGCAATTGACCCATCTTGTCGGGATGCCAGCGTTCAGTCTCGGCGGGACCCAGCAGAAAAGCGACTTGCATACCCTTCTGTCGGAGGGTTGCAGCCAGGGCGACGAAATTTTCAAGAGGCCAGCATTTGGCGGGACCGCCGCTGCCGGGGTGAAGGATGACGGTTTTGGCGTTCGAGGTCAGGCCAACGGAACTGAGTCGTTCCCGGCCATGTTCGTGGTCATCCGGTTTGGCGTGGACCGTTCGCAGGGGGTGAGTCCAGTTCGGAAACTCGTATGCGGCCCCGAGGGTCTGTTGAAACTGACGAACATAAAAATCACTGACATGATCGATAGAATCGGTCGTGGGCAATAACGGAAGGAACGCAATATCGGCGGCCTGGCGGCAGTTGACGGCGAAGATCAGGTTGTTTTCAAAATCGGGATTGTCGTGGCCGAGAAAACTGACGATCCAGTCGTAACGGGACAATGCGGTCAACACGGATTCGCAATCTTCAACCCTGAAGGACTTTTCCTCGACAAAAAGACGATGGAATTCGACGGAATCGATGGATCGAATCATGTCGATACAGGTCCGACCGAGATAGAAGCCAATATGATGCAGATGACCGATCATCTCGATCTGCTGGAGGCCCAGGGTCTGCTTCATGAACTGGGCCAAGGGCAACATCAGCAAAGAATCGCCCAATGCCCCGGGAGTGATGATTACACCCCGCCGGGGCTGGCATATTTTATCTCTGGAACTGCCGAAAGCATCGTGGATGATCATATAAAATCAGGATTTAGAATATTGGATTTAGGATATAAGAAGGCTCTGTATGTTACCCTCCGCCCGGCCGGAACGGAATCCTCGGTATAAAGCCGGGAGCTTGTATGTTTTACCGGCCGCTATTTCTTTTCCTCCTTCTTGCCGCCGAGGATATTGAGCAAATCTTGAGACTGCTTGATTATTTCTTCCGCGGGTTTTTGGATATCCTGAATTGTTTTATCCAAAACCTGTTTTCCCGATTCAAGAATACCGCCGGCTCCGAGAACCGACTTGAGGGGGCCGGTGATTTCCCCGGGCAGGATATCGCCGCTTTGTTGCGCCAGCCCGTTGGCGACGGCGCCAAGAATTCGCACAACCAATTCGGCGACGGTGATCGGTTTATCGGAGGACAGATTTTTGATCTGGATGGGTGTCAGGGTGATACTCAGATCCTCGGCCCGGCCGGGGATGGGCAGGAGTTTGACCTGGACTTTGGTATTGGTGATATCGAGATCATCGACCAGAACCTCCTTCCCCTCCGAGGGTTGTTTGGGATCGGCTGGTTTGGGTTTGCTGCTGGAGACATGATCGAGAACTTCCTGCAGATTGTTGGAGAGACCTTTCTGTTCGACTGTCAAACCCGCAGCGTCGATGTAGATCTTTTTGACATGCACGGTCTTGCCGAGGAACGAAGGCAGGTCCGCCTCGATTTCCAGGCGGTCCATTTCGAACAGGGAGGGGGTCTGATACCCGCTCGGGTTGTGAATGGCCAGGTTCTTGAGAAGCAATCGGCCTCGAATGAGGGAAAATGAGGCATTCTCCACGGTTACGCCGACATTGAGGGCTTTGGTCCCGCCGGTTTCAACGGCCAGTTTGAGCGCGCGATCACCCAGGGTATGGATTAACCCGACGACGATCACAATACACAGAAGAAACAAACCGATCAGGATCGTCAAAATTCGATTCAGTCGTTTCAGGATCATGACGAACGCTCTCTTTCTTATAGGTTCAGGGCTTTGAGCAATTCTTTTTGAACGGGATATCCCAATTGTTCGGCGGATGCGGCGTGGGGCCTGGCCAGTTCGGGTTGTCGGAGTAAATAATATGTGATGGCCAGGGCATTATGTACCGCGGCATTTTTGGGGTCGAGATCGAGGGCTTTTTTATAATAATGAACGGCTTGGTCATATTGTTCAAGGACCTTGTAAACGGTGCCGGTGTTGTAATACAGACCGGAATTTTCAGGTTGGAGGCGAATCGCCAGGGCGTATTGTTCGATGGCCTCCTGATAGGATTTGGAATTGAACAGGGCATTGCCGAGATTCTGGTGGGCCGCGGTTAAGTTAGGTTCAAGAGTCAATACGGCCTGGTATGTCTGGATTTCTTCAGGCAACATGCCGAGTTTGTTATAGGCCTGGGCCAGCCCAAGATATCCATTCAAGTCCCGAGGATCGGCTTTAATGGCCAGATCGAACTGTTCGACCGCCTGCTCGGCCTTGTCTGAGTCCAGGAGACAATACCCCAGGCCAATACGGGCGGAAGCGAAGTCGGATTTGAGTTTGGCGGCCTTTCGGTAAAAGGTCATCGCCGAAACGCATTCCTTTTTTTCACGATAGAGATCGGCGATCTGACACAAGGTCTCGGTATCTTCGGGAGACAGATTCAGGGCGTCCTTTAATTCGACCAGGGCCTCTTTGAATTTTCCCTGTTTACGGAATGCGGAGGCCAAATCGCGATAGGCCTCAACCAGATCCTTCTGCATGTTGATGGCCTGGCGGTTTTCGGCGATGCAGGAGTTCAGGTCGCCGATTTCAAAAAAGGCCTTGGCGAGGATATTGTGAATTTTTGCGTCGGAGGGGACCAATCGCATCGCGGTACGATACTGCTCGATAGCATCGTTGAACCAGCCCTTGCGCATATAGATATTGCCGAGATTGGTACGGGCCTCCGCCAGCGAGGGATTGATTCGGGCCGCCCGTTCGTACCAGGTTTGGGCCGTCTCGAGTTCACCAATGGTTCCATAACAATTCCCGAGGTTGTTAAAAAAACAGCCGAAGGTCTGGTGGGTGGATAGATTGGTCAAGTAGATCGAATTCTCTGATTTTGGGGGCTTGAATTGCTTGATATAATGTTCGTTATCGGCAGAACCGCCACGACTGGTCGTCTCGATATTGTACCGGCGCTGGCCATCGTCGTAACGGACGAAAAAATGACCGGGAACGACCACGCCATAGACGGGCAGGCCGATCCGCTCGGCAATGGCCAGATAGAGAACCGACAAGCTGAGGCAGTAGCCCTTCTTTTTGTCCAGGACGGTATGGAGGAACAAATCGTCGGGATTGTCGGCGGTTTTAATGGGCTGGAAACCCTCTTCGTCGAACAGATATTCATTGATGATCGGGATCGCCCGGGCATCGGGTCCGATGCGTTTGGCCGCCATGCGTTCGAGGATTTCGGTGGCCATGGCGTCGATCTTGTGGCGGTAGCGCTGAATGTTGCTTTCAGAGGCCCACTGGCGGGACAGGACCAGGGCGGCGGTTCCAATATCGATTTCCTTTTCGTCGAGACGGAGGATCTGATCGATCGAGTAGAGATTCAGGCCGCGTTTGTTGCTATTGGCGAGGGAGGCCGCCTTGACCGGGGGCGTGGACAAGGAAGCCAATAGGATTAACGGAATGAAAAGTGAATATCGAAACTTCGATGTTGTTTGATCAGTCGGCATTGGGAAGTCCCAGGCGTTGACGAATGGTTTCAAGGGACAGGCCGGCGATTTGGAGTTGTTTGACCGGTTGACTCTGTCCACGGACCAGTTGGATATCATGTCTTCGACACCCAAGCGTCTCGGATAGGAAGTCGATCAGGCATTCGTTGGCCTTACCTTTTTCAGGCGGTGCGGCGATTTTGATTTTAATCATATCGCCAAGTTTGCCGGCGACTTGCGTGCGGCTGCTGCCGGGGACGACTTTAACAGTCAAAAGGGCGGGGGAATCGGATTGTTCAGAACCGGATCGGATCATGGTTCGGTGATTTCCCGGATATTTTTTCCGACGGCAAACTGGATATAGCGTTCGACCTGGGCAGCCAGTTCGTTGATGGAATGAAGCTCGAAGTCCTCGTAGTGACCGGGGACGAATTCGCCGTTGAGGGCTTTTTTGAAGATTCGAACGCGGAGCACGGGCATTTCTTTTCCGATGGAGCTGAAATTGGCGCGTCGATGTTCCGTTAGCTCGACGCGCGTCTCTTCGCTGATAAAGACCAAGGCCTTGCCTGTAAAGACGGCCGTGGGAAAAAAATCGTATAATTCTCTGAGAATATCCATTCCGGATCATCCTTGTGCCGGTCGCTTGTTCATCGTCCTGAATTTACAAGGGGAATTATACCTCAGAGAAATCAATCCTGCAAGGTTCCAATCAGGTCATGGATGCCGGCGACATTGTGGCGTCGGCAATAATCCCGGAGGCCGTCGATGACCCGTTGACAACAATCCGGCCGAAGGAAGGAGCCCGTACCGACGGCAACGGCGGTCGCTCCGGCGAGGAGAAATTCTAATCCGTCAGTGGTGTTGCGGATGCCGCCCATTCCGAGAATCGGGATGCCGGCGGGCTTGGCAACTTCGCGATAGACGCGATGGACCAGATAAACCGCAATGGGTTTGATGGCCGGACCGGAAAGGCCACCTGTGCGATTGGCCAGAACCGGTCGGCGGGTTTCGATATCGATAACCATCGCGGTAAAAGTGTTAACCAGGCTGAGGGCATCGGCGCCACCAGCGATGGCGGCCCGGGCAGTGACGGTGATGTCGGTGACGGTGGGGGTGAGTTTGACCATCAAC
>JAAYVQ010000028.1 GCA_012517095.1 Phycisphaerae bacterium
GCCGCCAACATCGCCTACGGCCGGCCCGGTGCTACCCGAGAGGAAATCATCGAGGCCGCGAAACGCTCGTACGCGCATGAATTCATTACCCCGTTGCCGGATGGTTATGATACCGTAATCGGTGAACACGGTTCCGGATTCAGCGGCGGCCAGCTCCAGCGGATAGTCATCGCCCGAGCGATCCTGAAAGATCCGTCGATTCTGATTTTTGACGAGGCCATGAGCCAGATCGATGCCGACAGTGAATCCAAGATTCAAAAGGCCCTGGCTGGGATGCTCAAGAACCGGACTTGTTTTATTATCGCGCACCGTTTCAGCACCGTCATCGGAGCCGACCGAATCATCGTGATGGAAAACGGCCGCGTTCTCGCTCAGGGGACGCATGAGGAACTGACGAAAACCTGTCGTCTCTATCAGAATCTTTATGAAACCCAACTCTTAGTCGCCGACTGAAATGGAAATTCATCGGGACGATTCACCGAATGGATGACATGGATTCGCAACGGATAACGGTCGGATTGTTGTGGGGGAAATACCCGGGGCCGGTGACGACGGTCAATGATCTTGCCCTGACTCTGGATCCGGCGCGGTTCCGATTTGTCTTTCTCTATCTCAGTGACGATGGCGGGCAGGATAACCATTGGACCCGACTCGGGCATCCGGTGGTCTTTCTTTCGTCTATTCCGAGACTCAACGCTTTCCGTCCGTCGATTCTGATTCGTCTGATTCGAGCCATTCGTCGCGAAAAGATCGACATCCTTCACTGCCACGCCCACAAGCCGACTTTCTACGGCGCTCTGGCGGGCTGGCTGTGTCCCCGTCTCCGCATTCTGGGCCATGTTCACGGTCTCAATCGTAGTTCCAGTTTTAATCGCAAGCTGACGAATTGGTTTCTGTTTCGCCGAATCAATCGGATCCTGCCGGTGGCCGAGGCCGTCAAGCGAGATCTCCTGGCCAGTAACTGGACATTGGCCGAATCGAAAATAACGGTGCTGGAGAATTCCATCGATTTCGATCGTTTCGCCGGTGAAAGGACCCTGCCTGATCAGGTACGACGGATCATGACTCTTCCCGAAGGAAGTTTTGTCTTTGGTACCGTAGGGCGGTTGGAAATGACCAAAGGGATTCGATATCTGGTTGATGCTTTTGCGATCGTACATCGTGAGTTTCCCAAAACGCAACTGATTTTGCTGGGAGATGGCCGGTTTCGCGGTGAATACGAAAAACAGGTCTGCGATCTGGGATTGAGCGATTGCGTTCGATTTCTTGGTTTTCAGCCGAATATTCCCCAACTCCTTCGTGGATTGGATGTGTTTGTTATGGCATCTGTCGCCGAAGGCATGCCGCGCGGGATTCTGGAAGCAATGGCTGCCGGCGTTCCCTGTGTCGCCACCCGCGTCGGTGGAATTCCTGAGATTCTCGGTGACGGCCGTTTCGGCATTCTGGCTGAACCCGCCGATCCGCATTCGCTGGCCGACGCCATGCGAACTTTGGTTCGAATGAAGGGACAAGACCGGCTACAACTGGCCGAGGCCGCCCGTTCTCATACGCGAGATGTCTATTCCCACACTGTCGTTCGCGAGAAACTGCGTGCGATTTACGAAGCCGAATTCGACCCGATCAGAAATCGAAATGTGCAGAGTCCTTCAAACGAGGACCTCTGATCATGAACCGCCCCCTGATTTCCTTGATTCTGATTGCGTACAACCAGGAGAACTATATTCGCCGCGCCATTGAGGCTTCAATGGCCCAAACGTATGCTCCTTTGGAGATCATCCTCTCCGATGACGCCTCATCCGACAAGACTTTTTCCATCATGGAACAGATGGCCGAAGAATATCTTGGGCCCCATACGATTCGTCTCAATCGCAATCCTCAAAACCTCGGACTCGGTGGTCATATCAATCGATTGATGGAACTGGCCAACGGCGAATTGGTTGTGGTAGCAGCCGGAGATGATATATCCCTGCCCGATCGTGTTGAACAATGTTGGCAGGCTTATCACGACTCTGGTGGCAAGGCCATGTCTATCTATTCCGCATTGACTATCATCGATGAGCATGAACGACAACTTGAAACCGTCCGTAAACCTCTTCCGGATGGAATCAACGATCTGACCTGTCGGATTTCCGATATCGGCGTATGTGGTTGTTCCCATTGTTGGCACCGCAGCGTATTCGATATCTTCGGTCCCTTGGTCCAAGAGACCGTTTATGAAGATAAGGCCATCCCATTTCGTTCGATTCTTCTGGGCCAAATTTATTATATCGACAAGCCCCTGGTTCTGTACCGTCGCCACACCGGCAATATTTCCGCCACCCGCCCGTTACGATGGTCCTTGTCGGAAGTCGCTGCCGATGTTGTGAAAAAACAGAAGCGACGCCTTCTGACCCTGAAAAACTACGAAAGGGACTTGCGGCAAGACCACCCGGGCATTAGAATTGCCCTGGGTATCAGGGCCTCGTTGTATTCGGAAGTCCAAAAACGAATCCGTCTTCTGGAGCTGGACATTCAGTTTAATGAGGGGAACTTCCACAATCGGATTTGTATTATCGAAAAGGGCTTGCGATCTGGTATCGGCTTGAACGAAATCGGGAAATGGTGCATCCGCATTTTATATCCGTTTCACTTTGGTCGGGTTCGGCGACACCGATTGCGAGATCTTCGATCCCATGAACAATCTTATGATAAAATTTCGGATGATGGCGTATGAGCACAAACGTGGAGAAACCATTGATTCACCCGCAAGCGATTGTTGAACCCGGTGCCGTCCTTGGGGCGGGAACCCGTGTCTGGGCCTTCGCTCATGTTTTACCTGGAGCGCGGATCGGCAAGGACTGTAATCTCTGCGACCATACATTCATCGAAAACGATGTAGTGATCGGCAACAGCGTAACGATCAAGTGTGGAGTGTATATCTGGGATGGCATTGAACTGCAGGATTTTGTTTTTGTTGGGCCCAATGTCACCTTTACCAACGACAAATTTCCCCGCAGCAAACAATACCCGGAACAATTTGCCCGGACCGTCATCTGCCGGGGGGCGTCGCTTGGAGCCGGAGCTGTAATCCTGCCGGGTTTACGGATCGGTGAACAGGCTATGGTCGGGGCCGGCGCCGTCGTTACCCGAGATGTTCCGCCCAACGCGATTGTTACCGGAAACCCGGCCCGGATCGTCGGCTATGTGGATACTATAGCTCACCCATCTTCATCTCCGATTGTGTCCGCCGTCGCAACGGATTCAATTGTTGCCGGCGTCAAACTGATCCATCTCAAACATGTCGAGGATATGAGAGGTGACCTGTGTGCGGCCGAATGGCACAAGGATTTGCCCTTTGTCCCCCGTCGTGTTTTTTATGTGTACAGGGTTCCAAATTCGCGTGTCCGTGGCGAACATGCCCATAAGGAGTGTCAACAATTTCTCGTCTGCGTAAGTGGTTCAGTCTCGGTGGTCGTGGATGACGGCCGCAGACGCGAAGAGTACCTTCTGGATCAACCCTGGATTGGCTTATATCTTCCTCCGAAAATCTGGGGGATTCAATACAAGTATTCCGCCGATGCGGTCCTGATGGTCTTTGCCTCGCACGAATATGATGCGGCCGATTACATTCGACAATATGACGATTTCTTAAAACTGGCAAGGAGTTGACGAGTGTCGATACCGGCCCTTGATATGAAAGCCCCATACCGGGAACTCAAATCCGAGTTGGATGCTGCCTATGCTCGCTTCATGGAATCCGGCTGGTATGTGTTGGGCGAAGAGACTCGGACTTTCGAAACCGAATACGCCGATTATTGTGGTGTTTCGCATTGCGTCGGAGTCAGTAACGGACTTGACGCCCTTCATCTGGCGCTGCGGGCATTTGGGATCGGCCCCGGTGACGAAGTGATCGTGCCTTCCAATACATACATTGCCACATGGCTGGCCGTAACCTATGCCGGCGCCAGACCTATTCCGGTCGAGCCGAACAAGCGCACCTTCAACATTGATCCGACGCGAATCGAAGCGGCTATCACATCCCGCACCCGCGCGATTATGCCAGTTCATCTGTACGGCCAGCCCGCCGATATGGATCCGATCATGGAGATCGCCAATCGTCATGCACTTAAGGTCATCGAAGACAATGCCCAGTCCCAGGGGGCACGATACAAAGGCCGCAGAACCGGCGGTCTTGGCCATGCCGCCGCCCACAGTTTTTATCCCGGTAAAAATCTCGGTGCGATGGGCGAGGCCGGGGCGGTGACGACTTCGGATCCCGCTATCGCCGAAAAAATTCGCGTGCTTCGAAACTATGGCTCTCAGGTCAAATACCATAACCAATACAAGGGATTCAATAACCGTATCGACGAACTTCAGGCGGCGTTTCTTCGCGTCAAGCTCCACCATCTTGATGCCTGGAATGATCGCCGTTGTCAACGAGCTCGGCAATACTTACAAGGTCTTCAGGATTGTCCCGATATCATCCTGCCGGGGGTGCCCGATTGGGCACAGCCCGTCTGGCATCAGTTTGTGGTGTGCCTGAAGAATCGGGATGCCGTTCAAAAGCGATTGACGGGCGCCGGCATCGGAACGCTGATTCATTATCCGATCCCTCCGCATTTGTCACAGGCCTACTCCGACCTTGGTTATGCGAAAGGGGCGTTTCCTATTGCCGAAGATATGGCCGACACAGTTCTCAGTCTTCCGATGGGACCTCACCTATCTGCCGAGGATGCTGCAAAAGTGGTGGAGGCCATCCGTGGGTGAAGGCCTGAAACAATGTATTCGTTTGAGTCAGGGAATATTCAGACGGCTTCGTCGCTGGAAATACGGATGGAATCGCTGGGTTACCTGGCCGCAGCGGGTGACGAGAAAGCTGACTCTGGCCCCGAAGGTGCGCCTCTATGTTCCCCTTCGCTGCGATGGCGACGGGCATGTTGAAATAGCCGAGGGCTCGAAAATGGGCGGTCGCAATTCTGTTCGGTATGGCGATGGCACCATTCTCCTGCAGGCTCGCGATCCCAAATCCCATATTCGGATTGGAAAAAATTGCGCGTTTTCCAACAATGTTTCGATTATATCCATGGAATCCGTGGAAATCGGTGATGATTGCCTGATCGGTGAACTGGTCTCCATCATGGATAGCGATTTTCACGGTATCGATTCGGACAAACGAAGGTCGGATTTCGTCCACTCGGCTCCCGTTAAGCTTGAGAACAATGTCTGGCTCGGCAGTCGCGTCATCGTCCAGAAAGGGGTGACCATCGGGGCCAACTCGATCATTACACCGAACGCCGTCGTCACTTCCTCCGTTCCCCCCAATACCATCGCCGGGGGGATTCCGGCCAAAGTGATTCGAAGCATTGTCCGAGATTCGGGATGAACAATCCGAATCTCGAGTCTTGGCCGCCGAAAGGGGCTATTTTGGCTCTAAACATTGTCCCGGATCCGGAGAAACCAACGGTTTTTGCCAGACCACTCGGTTGATGTAGTTGGTATAACTTAGAATAATTCGTACGACCTTCTCCGAAACATTCGGCACATTATAGTCACTGACCATCCTCATGTTTCGCGATTCGCCTCGGGGTTGAGATTCCAGAATCCGTAACCCCTCCATCACGCGATCGAGTTCCAAGCCGGTCATCATCACGGCGGCTTCTTCCATGCCTTCGGGGCGTTCGTGTGCATTACGGATATTCAGCGCCGGGAAATTCAGGATCGACGACTCCTCCGAAATCGTTCCGCTATCAGACAAAGATGCTTTGGCATGTTGTTGCAACTGGATATAATCGCATAATCCCAGCGGTTTGAGCAGTTCCACTTCGGATCTGAGGTTGGCGCCGGTGGCCTCGATTTTTGCGCGGGTACGAGGGTGCGTTGAGACAATAATCCGCTTGCGGTATCGTTCGGCAATCGCATTCAGGACGGACACCAGTTTGGCAAACTGATCCGGGAAGTCGATGTTTTCCTCTCGGTGCGAACTGACGACAAAGAAATCCTGTTCCCGGAGGCCCAACCGATTGAGAACATCCGATCGCTGGATTTTGGGGAGATAATAGTGCAACACCTCGTACATCGGGCTACCGGTCTTGATAATGCGATCCGGCGGAAGGCCTTCGCGCAACAGATATTCCCGCGAGATGGCGCTGTATGGCATGTTGATGTCGCTGATATGGTCTACGATCTTACGATTAATTTCCTCGGGTACCCGCTGATCGAAACAACGATTGCCGGCCTCCATGTGGAAAATGGGGATCTTGCGCCGCTTGGCCGAGATCGCCGCAAGACAGCTATTGGTATCTCCCAAAAGCAAGACTGCGTCGGGTCCAATCTTCGCCAAGACATCATCGGAACGCGCAATGACCCAGCCGATTGTTTCGGCCGGGTTTTTTCCTGCCGCTTCGAGGAAATAGTCCGGCTTGCGGATCTCCAAATCCTCAAAGAAGATCCGGCTCAATTCGTAATCGTAATTTTGCCCCGTATGCACGATTGCATGTTCGACATATCGGTCCAATGCGGCCATGACTCGTGACAATCGGATAATCTCTGGGCGGGTACCTACGATGGTTGCAACTTTCATTGCTTTCATGCTCTTTCTTTGAATAATTGTTTTGGATAACTTGTTTTCAAACTTCAAGGAAATAGGTGTCCGGATGATCGGGGTTGAAAACCTCGCTTGCCCAGAAGAGGGTGATCATTTCTCCTTCGCCCACATTTTGGATCGAGTGGGTGTATCCCGGAGGAATGTCCACGATCCTGTAGTCCTCACCCTTTACCCGGTGCTCGACCACCTGATTCCCCTCGATATGACGCATCCGAATCACGGCTTCGCCGGCGACCACAAAAAACTTTTCCGTCTTGGTATGATGATAATGATTACCCCGCGTGATCCCGGGATGCGTTCGCGAGACGAAAATCTGGCCGAAGTGGCACGATTTGATAAATTCGGCCAGACTGCCGCGCTGATCGGTCTTAATGGTAAGTCCGTACTTCAACCGGTTCGGTTCGACGTAGGATAAATATGTGGCATATAAGCACTGATTGAAACGCTCTTGAAAATCCGGCACGATCAAGTTGTTTTTCATTTCATGGTACATTTGGATCCGCCCAGCCAGGTCTCCAAGGGAAATCCGTTTGTATGGAATCGAATCCTGCACATAACAGGAATCCGACCCCTTGGGATTGATCATTTCGGCAATGAACGCATCTACGAGATCGTCCACATAAATCAGCTCGATCTCATGAGCCGGATCTGATATGGAAATGGGGAGGTCATGCGCGATGTTGTGGCAGAAGGTCGCCGTCACAGAGTTATAATTCGGCCTGCACCACTTGCCATACACATTCTTGAGACGGTAAATGGAAACCGGGGCGCCGGTCTGGCGTGCGAACGCAATGAGGTACTCTTCACCCCGCCGTTTGCTTATTCCATAAGGGTTATCCAGTTCGGCCTGAATCGAGGACGACATGATGATTTTCGGGGTTCGGCCCAATCGGTATAAACCTTTGCAGAGTTGATCTGTGAAACCCGCATTGCCCGTCTCGAATTCCTCCACATGTTCCGGCCGGTTCACGCCCGCCAAGTGGAAAATCACGTCGGCCTGGGATAACCACGCCTCCAGATCGGCGAGGCCACAATTTACATCGTACAAGTGAAATGTCAAGTCCTCTATCCGAGCCAGGCGAGCGGCCAGATTCCGCCCGATAAATCCGCGGGCCCCGGTAATGAGTACTGTTTTCATAAGGTAACCATCCCGGTACTGAGGGCTCTATTGATACAATCCAACTTGAGGAGGAGTTCACACATCCCCATTATATCCAGCCGTCGGGTATTATGCGAATTGTAATCCTCCAGGATTGACACCTCGGGTTGACCCTCGCTAAAAAAACTGGCATAATTCAAATCTCGGGTATCCGCAGGTACTCGAAAATACCCCCCCCTGTCTTCGGCCTTGGCCATTTCTTCGCGATTCAGAAGGGTTTCGTAAAGTTTCTCACCGTGACGGGTGCCAATGACACGAATCTCGTTATCCGCGTTAAAGAGCTTCTTCAGTGCACAGGCGAGGACTTCGAGTGTGGCCGCCGGGGCTTTCTGGACAAAGATATCACCCGGATTTCCGTTTTCAAAAGCGTAGAGCACAAGGTCAACCGAATCCTCAATGGTCATCATAAATCTCGTCATTTTGGGATCGGTAATCGTCAACGGCTGCTTCGAGAGAATCTGGTGAATAAACAGGGGAATCACGGATCCTCGTGAGGCCATCACATTGCCGTACCGTGTCCCGCAAAAGACGGTTTTCGTATTGCCGTACATGCGCGCCTTGGCCACCATCAGTTTTTCCATCAGACCTTTGGACATGCCCATGGCATTGATCGGGTAAACCGCTTTGTCCGTACTGAGCACGATCAGCGTTTTGACCCCGGATGCCAGGGCGGCATTCATCACATTTTCGGCACCGAAGGCATTCGTTCGAATCGCCTCAATGGGAAAAAACTCACAGGAGGGTACCTGTTTTAGCGCGGCGGCGTGAAAAACATAATCGACGCCCTGCATCGCCTGAAATACGCTTTCATAGATGCGAACATCTCCAATGTAAAATTTGACTTTCCCATTCCTCAATCGGGTTCGCATATCATCCTGCTTCTTTTCGTCACGGCTGAAGATACGAATTTCACCAATATCGGTGTCCAAAAACCGCCGCAAGACTGCGTCTCCGAAGGTACCCGTTCCACCGGTAATGAGCAAAGTTTTTCCCGAAAACATCCTGACTCTCCAGATGAATCCATATATCCATTTTCGTTACGCCATCTCCTCCTCTCTTCCGGACCCTGAGAATCCGTAACATTCCATACTTTTATCGGCTGTCTCAATACCCGGGCCGATCGTTCACTCTCCCACCATAGCATAACGGTGCTCTGCGTCAAATATTATTTCCGTCTCCTCATACGACCTTTGAGCCGGCCGTACCTTGCTTGAGCCGTGAGAGTATTCAATACCCAACCCCATAATCCTGAATGTTTTCTACTGGGTACAAATTGCTAAAAATGTTGCCTGACATGCCCGTCAGCGATATCATGGGGCCTTGGGCAATATCACCCCCGGCAATGTACTAAGAATTTATCAGGAAACACCATAAATGAAAAACTGTACTCTATTTGTTGCCAGCTGCGATCAATATTACCAGGCATGGGAGCCGTTCTTTTACTTTGTCAAAAAACACTGGCCTGGTTTTAACATGCCGGTAATCCTGAACACTGAAACACGGACCTTTTCGTATGAGGGCTTCGATATTCGGACTTTCTCCCTCTACCGGAAAGGCGAAAATGTTCCTTGGGGGAAGAGGATGCTGGACCATTTGAATAAAGTCGAAACCGATTATATTCTGCTTATGCTTGAGGATTACTTTCTCAGACAGGATGTGGATGAGAATAAATTGAACAGACTGATCAACTTGATGGAGGAAAACAAAGACATTTCGACTTTTAATCTGGTCCATGCACCTATTGAGTTTGAAAAAAAGAATCGGCTTGGCGATTTTTTGCTTCGTCCTCGTAAGGGAAGGTACAGATTTGCGTGTACGGGGCTATGGAGGGTTTCGCACCTGAAACAGTATATTCTGCCCAACGAAAGCCCCTGGCAATGGGAGGTGGACGGCAATTATCGCAGCGCCTTCACCGACAACCGGTTCTATATGTTGGCCGGTGATGCCGAACCCTATTTGGATTACGGTTTTTCCTATGACTGGATGGGGATCAAAAAAGGCAAATGGGTTATTGAAGATGTCGGTCCCTTGTTCGAGGCAAATGGCCTCAAAGTCAACTTTGAAGATCTCGGAATTTACCACAAGCCCGGGCGGATCCCTATGCGTTCCAGAGCCACTCCGACTTGGCGAAAAAAGATCTCGATGTTCCTGGCCCAGCTCAAGCCAAAATATGTTAAAAGACTCTTTGAAACCGCAAAGAAGTACAGGATCGCCAAACAGCAGGTTAAGAGCATCCAGTAGAGAAACGAGGGCTCGACCCTGATCTTCGCGGCTTTTTGTCCCCATTTCTGTTAATCCACGAATATCCGAAACGGCAATGAACGATTCGACTTCAATAGATCCTTGAGAATCCTCCACGGAGATTCTTGTGTCTTGACGAAATGAAATGTGTGGTGGAGCGATGGCGTATGGATTATAATTATCTGCTTTCCCGCAGTCGTCTGGAGTAAAGGACACGGGCAGCCGTTGTGGAGCCTTGCCGGGAAACGGGCCGCGTCAGGATCTTGTCGCCGGTACATAGCGGAGCATAAAGGTATAGAATCCTTTCATGGACTCTGGGCCAATAACCGGCTGCAGATTCATGACCGGATCTGAAACGACAAAACATATTTTACATCTGAGTCGTTTGAGACAGGAGAGAAAGTTGAATTTCATGACGAAACTATATCGTTCCTATCGAGAGGCACGGAAAGCTCGAGGACGAAAAAGAAAGGCGCTCAAGCAGAAAGCCATACGGATGGCCTTCTATTCGCAATTTCTTCAGCCCGGCCAGATTTGTTTCGACATTGGAGCCAATCTCGGTAACCGTACGGAGGCCTTCCTTGAAATGGGGTGCAAGGTCATCGCGGTTGAACCCCAAAAGGTATGCGTCGAACACCTGCAAAGCGTTTATGGCGACAATCCCAATCTTGTCATTATCAACAAGGCCCTTGATAAAGAATCCGGGCAAAAGGAAATCTACATCGGAGAAGCCAAAACCCTGTCGTCGATGTCCAAAGAGTGGATCGAATGCGTAAGAAGCGAAGACGGCCCCTTTAAGGGGTTCCGCTGGGATACAAAAGAAATCGTGGAAACGGACACTCTCAATGCGCTCATCCAGCAGTATGGTAAACCGGCATTCTGCAAGATTGATGTTGAAGGTTTCGAATACAATGTTCTTCAGGGCCTTAGCCAGCAGATTGACGCCCTCTCCTTTGAGTTCTCTTTGGGCGTGGTTGATTCGACCATTCAATGTATTGACTATCTCGCGCGACTCGGTCCAACCGTGTTCAACTATTCACTGGGTGAATCGATGCACATGGAATTGCCACAGTATGTTGATAAAGACGACATCATCGACATTCTGAAAAACCTTACGGGCGGAAAATCCACTGGTGGAGACATCTACGCCAAAAGAAACTCAGAATAGACCCAGTTCAAAAGATCGAGTCGGTCCGATCAAGAGTCCAACCATGAAATTGCTGGTCATCACCAACAATCCGCAGAGAGCCAGTTTCCGCCAGCGGTTCGGGGTCTATCTGCCCATCCTGGCGGCGGAGGGGATCGACTGCCGGGTTGTCGCGCTTCCGGCCGGGACTCTGGCCCGGTTGCAGCTCTATCGCCGGGCCCGCAACTATGACGGTGTGATCTGGCATAAAAAGGCCGTCAACCCAATCGACGCGTTTTTCCTGCGACGCTATGCACCCCGCCTGCTCTATAACTACGATGATGCCCTCATGTTCAGTGACAAACGGCCGGAGTCCGATAGCCCGACGCACCGCCGCCGATTCTTAAGAACGCTGAAGCTGGCCGAGATCGTTCTTGTTGGCAGTCACTATCTGTCCGAACAAGCCCGGCCGCATCATTCAAAGGTCTTCATTCTGCCGTTGGGATTGGAAGTGTCGCGTTATGGAGCCCCCATTGAACGGCCGACCGACGGCCGAATCCGCTTGGTCTGGATCGGCAGTAAAAGCACGCTGGGCTACCTGAAGGCCCTTTCGCCGGTCTTGGACCAACTGGCCAAGCGTCATCCCAATCTGACCCTGCGGATCATCGGCGACGAGTTTTTCGATCTGGATCGGATGCCGGTTGAAAAGGTTATCTGGGATGCCAACAAGCGATATGCCGATCTGACCCAGTGCGATATTGGTCTGGCCCCATTGCCAAATGACCGTTTTTCGATGGGAAAATGCAGTTTCAAGGTTCTGGAATATTCTGCCTCCGGTCTGCCGGTGGTCGGCTCCCCCGTCGGAACGAATTCCGATCATATTCTTGACGGTAAAACCGGGTTTCTGGCCGAAACGCACGATCAGTGGCGGATCCATCTGGATCGTCTGATCGCCGACCCCGATCTTCGCCGAACCATGGGCTCGGCGGGCCGTTTTCGAGCCGCGAACTACGATATTTCCGTGGTTGGCCGGAAATTGGTTGAAATCCTGACCGATTGGCTGTCAAATTCGGAATGGAAGGAATCTCGATCAATTCAGTTTTACGAAAGTGGTGAACGGACGACGAAATCCGATGAGTAATCGTGTTAGTTCTCGGTTGAAAAAACTGTTCCTTGGCAAAGACCAGAATCTGGTCTCCCTGGATGATCCCTATGCAACAATCGCCGACCTGCTCGGGTATGTTTCTGTTCGGGGTATCCTCGACGCCGGGGCCAGTAACGGCCATATTGCCCAACGGTTACTGGGTCTGTTCCCATTGGCCACCGCCTATGCTTTTGAGCCAAATCCCGCTTACCGGCCGGTCCTCGACAATCTGGCTGCCCGTGACCCCCGAATTCGACCGCAGTATGTGGCCCTTTCTGACCACGAGGGGACCGAAAACCTCTTTATCACAGAATCTGCCGGTAACACCTCGCTTTTGGCTCCCAATCAGACCCTGCAAAACCTTTCCCCTGATGGCTCCCAGGTTCGATCCGTGACTCCCGTGGAAGTCCTGTCTTTGGATGCTTGGGCTGAAAAGAATGGAGTTAAGTCCATTGAAGTAATGAAATTCGACATCCAGGGCGGAGAACTCAAGGCACTCCACGGCGCAACCCGGATGCTCCAGACCCATACCCGTCTGGTCTATACCGAGGTCTGGTTCAACCCTTCATACCGAGAAGGCCCCGTCTTGAGTGATATTGACCTGTTTCTGCGGGATGTCGGCTTTCTCCTCCAAGACTTTTACCGCCCCAAATACGGTCCCGGCCGTCGCCTCCTCTGGGCCAATGCCCTCTATATTAAGGCCGATCTCTGACCAATTATTGAATGAAGGATGATTGGTAGGGAAAGAACCTAAGGGTCTGTCATCGAGGTTTGATAAACATGCAACAAGAGCCAAAATACAATATTCCGTTAGGAATTCTTCTCTGGAAAATTCAATCGGTCTTATGATGAGTCCCACGATGCTTTCAATTTCACAATAGGGAATATTTTGTGGATTTCCAGTTTTTTCACTCACAGGGCTTGCTTTTTGTTATAATAAATGCGATCATCTGATCGTTGTTTTCTCAGGATTGTGATTAAAATGAATTCGGGGTAATGCCCCATTTATCATTGGGAGTTAGGAAATGGGTTTTCACATGATATACCGGAGGGGTTTTACGCTGATTGAACTTCTCGTGGTTATTGCGATCATCGCGATTCTGTTGGCTGTATTAATTCCGGCTCTCGATGCGGCCAAAAAGCAAGTCACCGGCGTTTTGTGTTCGTCCAACAACAGGGCATTGGCTCAGTCATGGCATGTCTATCAGGATGAGAATGATGCAAAACTATGTGGCGGCAATACCTACAACGATGAACAATGGATAGGCCCACCCCGTTCACAAGCTGGTGTTCTGGTTACATCTAATATTCCGGTCAGTCTGGAAGATGAGATTCGAGGATACCAGAAGGGACAATTATGGCCGTATCTGTTGAATGAAAAGATTTTTCATTGCCCCGGCGATAAGCGATGGAATATTCTGGATCGGGGGTACCGAAGCACTTCGATTCAGGGCAGGATGAATGGAGAAAACGACCCCAAATCCCCTGGGTATGTGACAAAAATGTCTCAGATTATTGCGCCCGGTCAAAAGTATGTTTTTATTGAAAATGTGGATCCGCGCGGATGGAATATGGGTTCATGGATTATGAATCCCAGTTCGACCAGCCCGAGCTTGATCGATCCCATTGCTATTTTCCATTCGGATCGCAGTACCTTCGGATTTGCCGACGGTCATGCCGAAAAATATACATGGAAAAGCCAACGCCTCATCGATTGGGCTCATCAGGCGACGGATACCGGGGCGACGGGTTTCAATTTCAGTTTTGTTCCATCCCCCACGGTTCGGGAAGAAATGGATGATGTGATGTATCTTTCGAATGGTTACATACCCGGCCGAACCTGATATATCTGAATAGAAAAGAGTTTCTGGGGTTGACATGTAAAGTGAAAATGAATCCGGTCGTTGATCTTAAGGTTGATGAAAGGAAGGGAATATGCTGAAATGTAAGGGTTTTACCCTGATTGAACTGCTCGTCGTCATTGCGATTGTGGCCATACTCTTATCGGTCCTGATTCCGGCTCTCAATACCGCCAAGAAACAAGTGGCCGGAATCGTATGTATGTCCCATTTGACCAGTATTGTCAAATGCTGGACATTATATATCGATGATAATGATTCGAGGTTGTGTAATACCCATGTTCCTCGAAGCGCCAGTTACAACAGTCTATCATTCTGGCAAAGCACGACCTCATTTAACGGGCCCTATCAGGATAACGCCTGGTGGGTAAATCCGCCGATTAAACCGGACAAGACATACGCCGGAGGAACATCTGATGACTTTATGTGCGATCTGAAGGATGAAGATTTAGGAAATGCGACGGGGGTTCTGGCTCCCTATTTGGGAGGCACGAAAATCCTTCACTGTCCTGCTGACAAAACCTATTTGCTGAGTACTCAGCGAGGGGGCTATCGATCGTATTCCGGTCAGGATCTGATGAATGGCGAGCGTCCTCGAGATGCCAAGGCGGTCCATAAATTCAACGAGATCTTTACCCCGGCGGATAAATTTGTCTTTCTTGAAAACACCGATTTTCGTGGTTGGAATATGGGATCTTGGATGCTTAACTATGGTCCTCCCCTAGGTTGGATCGACTCAATGTGCATTTTCCATAATGACCGGAATACTTTTGGTTTCGCTGATGGCCATGCGGAAAAACATAAATGGGAGGATGGTCAGACGATTACCGCTGCGGGTCGAACTTCCTTAGCTCCAAATTTGGGGCGAGATTTGGAATGGTTAGCAATGCGATATGTTCCGGGAAAACGGTGATCTGATTTGTTTTAGATTGTTTAGGTTAGATTAAAGCAATTCACTGATGGTGAATCGGTGAGATGGATTTCAAGATTCTCACACTCGGCCAGGCGCTAATCCGATCTCCGATTGATCTATCGGCCAGAGATCATACCGATCGTTCGGATTATGTCCGTGACGATCAGGGAATTTTATATGACATCAGCGCCGATGTCTGTAGCCGGTGCAAAGGACAAAGTCGGGGCGATGTTTTGGAGCTGGCCGGACCTCGCGAGAAAATCTACTTTGAACCCTCTCAGGTCCATGCCGCAATCGTAACCTGCGGAGGTCTCTCTCCGGGTCTGAATGATGTGATCCGTGCGATTGTGATGTGTCTGTGGTATCGCTACGGCGTCCAGAAAATCAGCGGTGTCCGTTTTGGCTATCGCGGATTTCTTCCGGAGTTTGGGCTGTCCCTCATGGAGCTGAAGCCGACGATCGTCGAAGATATTCACGACGAAGGCGGAACGCTTCTGGGTTCTTCCCGTGGGTATGGGGATCGTCTTTCGGATATTATAGAGTGTATATGCCGAAATAAAATCAACATGCTCTTTACCATCGGCGGCGACGGGACGCAAAAAGGCGCCCAGAGGATCGGAGAAGAAATTCGTCGTCGTGGCCTGAAGATCGCCGTTGTCGGCATCCCCAAGACCATCGACAACGATCTGAGCTTCATGGAAAAATCATTCGGTTTCGAGACGGCCGTTTCCAAGGCCGTCGAGGCCGTTCAGGGAGCCCATGTCGAGGCCCATGATACCATCCGTGGCGTGGGAATCGTCAAGCTGATGGGCCGTCAGTCGGGTTTTATCGCGGCGCACGCCGCATTGGGCAGCAGCGATGTCAACTTTGTCCTGGTACCCGAAGTTCCGTTCGATCTCGATGGGCCCAACGGCCTGCTGACCCATCTGGATCTTCGCCTCGATCGCCGCAACCATGCCGTGATCGTCGTTGCCGAAGGCGCCGGTCAGGACCTGTTTGTCGATGATAGCCAGACCGACGCATCGGGCAATAAAAAACTGCATGATATCGGTATTTTCCTCCGCGACCGCATTCAGGACCATTACGCTGCGCAGAAGCGGGAAGTGAATGTCAAATACATCGACCCCAGTTATATCATCCGCAGCTTGGCGGCCAATCCGAGCGATTCCATCTTCTGTGCCCGACTTGGCAGTAACGCCGTCCATGCCGCCATGGCCGGAAAAACTGAGATTCTCATCAGCCAGGTCCACGGCCAATTGGTCCATGTCCCCATTCAACTTGCCGTGTCTCGGCGAAACTTCATTGATCCCGAAGGCCCCCTGTGGCGCGATGTCATCGACGCGACAGGCCAGCCACGTTCAATGAAGAATTTCTAACCAGGACGGATTCGATCCCGCAAACCTGCGGGTGGATTATCGTCCGAACGCGCGATCCGCGAAATTCAGATATTGTTCCCAATCATAGGCGGTGATATCATGCTTTCCGGTGCGAAGATGATAGCCGATGGATTTGCCCACCGGCCGGTCCGCTTCGGGCATCGAATCTGCATGCAAGCCCTCTTTACCGAACAGAGCAAATACCGGCTCGGCGTTCTTCGCGGCCAGGAACTCTCCCTTCGGGTCGGCCCAGCGGTCTTCGGTGGCGCTGGCCACATACACGAAACGTGGCGCCGCAAGGGCGATCAACTCATGTGCATCGATGGGAAGCTTTGCCGGATCGGCACTGTATTGCTTATACGCTCCGCAAAACCAGTGAGGAAACGCGCGGTTCAGATCCGCCACCGTTTCGCCAAAGTTTCGCCGGGCAATCGCGGCGCCTCCCTCGCCGGAGTCGTTGGAGATCACAATGGAAAATCGGTCATCGATCGCCCCGGCCCATAGCGCCGTTTTCCCCAATCGCGAATGACCATGAACGGCGACATGTTTGGCGTCAATATCCGAATCCGTGGCCAGATAATCCATCGCCCGACTCAGGCCCCATGCCCAGGCGGCGATGGCGCCCCAGTCATCCGGGGCGAATTCCGCTTTTCCCTGCTGCCGGAGATAATATCCACGAATCCCATCCTTCCAGCCCTCGTTGTGATCCGGCTCCAGATCTCCGTAATAGACGGTCACCACGGCATATCCGCGTTTCAGGATCATTTCGACCGGCCATCGACTGGCATGTTTGCCTCGGCTGGATTCTGTCGCCCGGTCATTTTCGATCCCCATCTCTTTGGATGCTCGTGCCCACCGTTTGGAAATCGTAATGCCCGGATCGCCGCTAATGGTCTGATTTCCATAGAAGTTCATCCCCAAAAACGCCGGGACCGGTTTTGTTTTTTCATTGGGGATATACACCAGCAGGTCCATTCCGGGTCCATCCTCTTTTCCCGTGAACAAGACGGTAATTTCTTTGCGAGTGGCAAGCCCTTCAAGGGCTTTGGCATCCGTGTTACGGATCTTGAACCGCATTTCCTGCGGCCTGTCTGGAGCGCGGCCATAGACATGTCGTTCGAACAACTGCAGGATTTCCGGCCGTCGCTGTTCCATCCATTCCTTCGCCGAGGTCACAATCCCGCCGTCCGTTTTGGCGAGTGGATTCGGCAACGTATAGGTTCCCACGTTCTCCTCGTCATAATTGGTCGCCGCTGCCGTAATACCAACCCACACTACCGCGATGCCAAGCCCAACCCACAGATTTCGTTGCCCCATCGTTCTCCCTTTCCCAATCGAATTAAGGAAATTCCACTCTATTGTTTTCGTAATCTTTGATCTGATCAGGGGACTTCTCTCCATCCCATCGGATCGTCATTGACGGTAACGATTTCCGTGCCGATGATTCTCCATTCACCATCGGGTTGGCGGACAAATTCACCCCTCAGACGAACCCAGTACGGCGTCTGTACCTCCAGCTCTTCTCCGCGATAATGTAACCAGACGCGCAATCGGATATCCCCCGTCGCTTCGCCATCGCGAATGTCCAGCTCCTGGCTTCGAATGCGAACGCTTTTCAAGCTTGTCATCGCCAGAGATTCTTCGCAGAAGCGTCGAAGTTCGTCGCGATTGCGATTCCGGGAATCGCGGTAATCCGCCGAAAAGATATGGTTAAATCCCGAAAAATCCTTGGTCACCCCCATTTGTTTGGCTTGCCGAAAGACTTCCTGGATTTTTTCACGATCGGTCCGGATGAAATAATCCAGACTCAGGCCGACGGCCAGCAATATTGCGGGAAGGGCCAGTTGTTTCCAATTGCGTTTGTCGGGGTCGGCCTGCCGGATCATCATCATGACGCTGAAAGTCAGCCCCGAAATAATCAGGCCCAACCACGGTGTTTCCGTCACATTCCACATGACAATCCTCCTGACATGCAAAAATCCAAAAAACGGATAACGCTTATACGGGTATTAAATACCGTCAATTCCGCAGCGCCTGGATCGGCGACGGAATCCGACCCTTGCGGGCGATGAATTTCGGCGCAGCATGCCGTGCCATTTTCATAATCGGCGCCGAACCCAGAAGTCCGCCGAAGTGAACGATCTGGCCGGCCTTTTTTCCCGGAACCGGGATAACCCGGACACTGGTGGTCTTGTGGTTGGCCACTCCGATGGCCAGTTCGTCGGCGATGATTGCGCTGAGGACATCGGCGGGGGTATCCCCCGGCACGGCGAACATATCCATTCCCACCGAGCAAACGCTGGTCAGGGCCTCCAGTTTTTCCACATTGAGAGATCCGGATCGTACCGCGCGAATCATGCCGGCATCTTCGCTGACTGGAATGAAGGTTCCCGACAACCCTCCGACATTTCCGGAAGCCATCGAGCCGCCTTTCTTCACCGCGTCGATCAACAGGGCCAATGCCGCCGTGCTGCCCGGACGGCCCATTCGGCTGACACCCATGGATTCGACGATATCGGCCACCGAGTCCCCCGCGTTCGGTGTGGCGGCCAGGGAAATATCCACGATCCCGAAATCCACCCGCATCAGCCGCGCCATCTCGCGACCGATCAATTCGCCGGCCCGCGTGATCTTAAATACTGTACGCTTGATGATCTCCGAAAGTTCCGTCAAATCACACTCCGGATTCTGATCAATGACCGACCGAACCACCCCCGGCCCCGAAATGCCCACATTCAGGGAAAAGTCGGGTTCGCCGATACCGTGGTGAGCTCCGGCCATGAACGGATTGTCTTCGGGTACATTCGCAAAGACGGCGATCTTCGCGCAGCCGATTCCGTTTTTCGTTCGTCTGGCCAGAAGCTTTAGAAGTCCGCCGAATTCAGCGATTGCGGTCATATTCAGTCCCGCGGCCGTCGAAGCAAGATTCAGAAATCCGCATAGCCGATTTGTGGCCGATAGAGCTGCCGGGATCGCCTCCATCAAGGTCCGATCGCTGCGAGTTATGCCCTTCTGCACCATGGCGCCGAAACCGCCGATAAAGTCTATCTTCGCTTTTCCCGCTGCCGCATCCAGTTCCCGTGCGATTCGAACCGCCGTGCTTTCCCGCTGCGGTAGCGGCTCCATGAGTAACGATACGGGAGTAACCGCGATCCGACGATTGGTGATCGGGATGCCGTATTGATCTTCCACCTGGTCGGCCATCCGATTGAGTTGCTGACCTTTCTCGACGATCCGTTTGCGAATCCGCCGACAGAACGCCCCGAGATTGCGGTCCATACAGTCCTTCAGATTGATCCCCAGCGTCACCGTGCGAATGTCAAAATTATGCCGCAGGGTCATGTTGACCGTTTCAAAGACTTCTTCTACCGAGATAGTCATAGATTAATCCGCCGAGGTTGATGGGCGAGGAAACCGAAAAAGCCATTCAGATCCGATGCATCATTTTGAAGATTCGCTCGTTCTGGAAAGTGATTTGAAGTCCAAGTGCGGTTGCCAGTCGGTCGAGTTTGGCCTGGATTTCCTTCATGCTTGCGGTTGTCTTGGAGATGTCACATCCCATCGTCATCACGAAATACTGGTCCATGATCTTCTGGCTGACATCGATGATGTTGATATTGGCCTTGGCCATTACGCTGCTGACTTTGGCGATGATCCCCACGCAGTCTTTTCCGATCACGGTCAGAATGCACAATGGAGAATCCGGGGTCGCCGGTTTTCCTTTATCCGATCGTGCCATGCTGGTCTCCCGGTTGGATTGCTGTTTGGGCTGGAACGGGCCGGCCGTCCAGCCGAAGGCGAAGTTGGCGGTTTCGACGCAGGTCATTTCGATGAATACTCAGGGCCGATATTGTGATATAACCCTCGGAAAGAAATCGGACATCCGTTTCGCGATCCATTTCCGGATCTCGCGGCACATCGTCGGCAAACTGGAAAGTTTTCTGCCCGGAAGGGGTTTTGCCGTCCAGATAGCGCTCCCGATATCCGCTGGTCGCGTGCGGCACAACGCGGATTCCCTTCGGCGTGCCGCGGGACAACTTGGGGATATTGATGTTAATCACCGGCCCGCTGGCCAGCGGCAATAAAGTTCGGATAACTTCCATGGCTTGATCCGAGATGGCTTCCATATCCATTGGCTCGTCAAGCGCTGCGCTCACCGCAATGGAAGGAATGTTATTAAATGCTCCTTCCACGGCCGCTGCCACCGTCCCCGAATAAAACACATGGACGCCCAGATTCGAACCGTGATTGATCCCCGATACGACCAGATCAACGGGGGTTCGTGCCGTGTCCAGCAGTTTGTGCAACGCCAGCTTGACGCAATCCCCCGGAGTGCCGTCCACGCTGAAACCGGTGAATTGTCCCATGATTTCCACCGTTTCACACGTGATGGGTTTGAGCGTAATGCTGTGACCGGCTCCGGAACGGATCTCGCTTGGGGCGATAACCGTTACACGGCCCAGGTCGCTCAACCGCCGATACAGTGCCGACAATCCCGGCGCATAAATCCCGTCATCATTCGTCAATAATATGTGCATGAAGGTTTCCGGTTCCAAACTCGCGAATTTTCAAAAACATCAGTGTATCCGTCTCGAACCGGACTGTCAATTGACCTGCTGCGTTCTTCCGGGTAAAATGTTTGCATGAGAAGGTTTTCTCGAGAACAAGCCGATGAATATCGGATTCTGACGCGCGATCAGGTCCGGGCCTTTGATGCCTGGGCCATCGAACGGATGGCCATTCCAGGAGCGGTACTGATGGAAAACGCCGGAGCCAACGCCGCACGCTGGATCCTCGATCACCTGCAGAATCACCACCATCCGAATGTTGTGATCTTCTGTGGTGCCGGCAATAATGGCGGGGATGGTTTCGTTATTGCTCGTCATCTGCTCGGTCGCAAGGTGATGACATCCGTGGTGCTATGTGCCCCGCGCGAGCGGGTTTCCGGCGATGCCAAGATCCATTTGACGATTCTGGATCGGATGAAGGCCGACATTCTTGAGTGGAATGAAAGTCATGTCGGGATGGAAGAAGATCTCCTTCGGAACTGTCAGTCTGAAACTCTTGTTGTTGACGCTTTGTTCGGTACCGGGCTGTCCGGTCCAATCCGGCCGCCGTATGACCGGATCATCGAAGCCCTTAACGAGATGGATCTGGAGATCATCGCCGTGGATATTCCCTCCGGTCTGGACTGTGATACGGGCAAGCCCCTTGGTTCTGCGGTTATCGCTTCGGCAACCATAACCTTTGTGGCCCCCAAAAAAGGATTCCTTGATCCCGACAGTGAAATCTACACCGGTGATATCTTTATTGCCCCTATCGGAATCGATATTTCCTGCCTCTGTCAATAAAACGGCCTTCCAGATCAGGGAAGGCCGTTAATGTGTAAATCGGATCACGGGGGATCACTTTGGCGTGCTTTTCGCCGCCAAAAGGTCATATCCCACCAAATACAGGAACCGTTTCTGGTTGAAGGTCGGAACCGATAGGGCCTTGGCTTGGACCACCGTTTGGTTGTACAATTTCGCCTCCGCTTCAGCGGCCTGATATCGCTGCTGGGCCATGGGGTCCGATTCGATCTGTTGAGCGGTGGGTTTGATCGGCACCGTCGGTTCGATTCCCAGGATCACAAAATCCGTTTCAATCGTCGGGACTTCCTGAATCTTACCGCCCCAGCGCTGGATCAATTCCCGAACTTTTGTGTTGCCGTCTTTGTCTGCCAGTCCGTCATTATTCAGATCAAATTGTCCAACCACGACAAAGTTGTTACTGCTCTGACTGTCCCAGATCAGGTTGGCCACGATATCCTGCGATACGATAGGATTATTCAGCGATGAAGTCAGAATTCTCGCCGCCGACACGCTGGGTGAAACTTCGAAAACCTCGATTTCGGCTTTCCCTTTGCCATCCTCGGGAATCGGAGCGCTACTGTCATACACCGAGAAAGTCAATCCCCTATACACATGGTCATTGGATCCGACATTCAGATAAACGACTTTGGCCTGCGGATCGATCCGGACGATCTTGGCATCCGAACGAAAAGCCGCGACCTCGATATCCGGCCGTGGCTTGATCGCCTCCAATTTGGCCAAGGCCGTCTTTAAAGCGGTTTCCTGATTCTGAAGCTTCTTGGCCAACTCGTCATAGGCCGTATTCTTGTCTGCCAGTTCCTTCTTGGTTTTGTCCAGAGTGGCGATGACATTTTGAACCTGTTGCTCGGTCGATTGTTCCATCAACGCCTTGAGTTCGTCATACTGTTTCTGAATTTCATTGGCCTGTTGTTGATAGCGATCTTTTTCCGCAATCAGGTTGGTCTCGTGTTCCTGGGCATTGTTCTGCTGTTGGTCCATCGCCTTCGCCAGTTCGTCGATCTTGGCTTGAAGGGATTGTGTTTGGGCCCGCTCCTCGTCCAATCGTGTTTTCAGAAAGCCGATCTGTCCCAGCAGAGTAATCCCCTCCTGGCCGGCCACGGTCAATTGATCGTCGCCGAGTTCATCCAGAAGTTTATTGATCTGGATGGCAACTTCATTGACTTTCGCGGCGGCGCTAAGATCGGCCGATTCCTGTCCGGTGATCGCCTTGATCATCTGGTTCAGATACAGCTCCATCATCCCCAGTGCGCTTTTACCATCCGCAATCTTCCCCACGATCTTGGCCAGGTTTCCCTGTTCCCGGCCGGCCACTTCGTCGAGCCGTTTCTTTTGTTCGTCATAGTTTGTACGGTATTCCTCGGCCTTCGCGTAGTAAATCCCCGCCGCAATCGCCGCGATCAAAAACAGCGCCACGAAGGTGATCAGGGTGTACAGCATCGCATGGCTTTCCGACGACTTGCCTGCCGCCATATCCGAACTCCTTTTATTCTTCCACAGTCTTGTCCGGTTCCATCTGCAGACCATGCTCATCCGAGAGCATTGCAGATCAAACAGTATCCGGCCAAACCCGGTTCAGGTCAAGAAAAATTCTGCTTGAGGTCTGGTAAAATCCGGGGGGTGAAAAGTCGATCTTCCCGGACATCAAGAAAGACCCTTGGACAAAACTTCCATCGCACGCCTTGTCTCAGGTCGACCAGAGATCGGATAGATATACTCATTCCATATGAAATTGTCCGGCTGGGCGGCGGAGAGGATTTGGAAATTCTCCGCAAACAGAGTGCGTAAAGCGGCTCGATGGTTGCGCAAATTCGCAAAGAACTCCAGACACGCTTTCCGAAATTCGGCAAAGGTCGGATAGTATCGATTGTACAAAACTACCTTGCGAAAATATTTCCACAACCGTTCGATCAGATTCAGATTCGGCGCATCCGGCGGCAGAAAGATCAACCGGATCCGGGACCCCTTGACATACTGTTTGACGATTCGGCTGCGATAATACCGGGCATTGTCCACGATCACATAGATCCGGCGTGCCAACGGGTACTTGTGTTCCAGCGTTTTCAGCAATGCCACCGTCGAATCCACATTCAGCGTCTCATCGTCCCGAACCACCGCCTGGACCGTCTCGATATTCACCGCCCCATTCAGGATCAACCGCTGACGGCCGGTGTTGCTCAGGACCGTCGGGGCCTGTCCCTTCTTGATCCAACCGTAGGCCGGTGTGCTGTTATGCTGCGGATGAACCCCGTCCATGAAATAGAGCGTATCGCCGGCTTTCTTGCGTTGCTTCAAAGCCCGGTAGTCCTTCACAAACGACTCCTGGGCTTCGGCATCGGCCTTGTTCTCGACCGATTTGGGCTTGCGATTCGAAAACCCCATCCTATGCAGCAGATTCATCATTCCCGAGATCGAATACCGATACCAATGGTTTAAAAGATGAAATTTCTCCCTCCGAATTGGAATGGTCAACCGTTTTTTGTAAATCCAAACAATAACAACATACCCACAAATTACCGGGAAATCAAGAAAATTCAGATTATTTTCAGATTTTTCTCGTACGGAAAAATACCGATTCGAGGTATCCTTCTCTCGAAATCGAAGATATAATTCTTCTGAGTATCCGGCCTTTTCCGAAAACTCCGTGTGTCGTATTTCAGGAATACGAAATGAAAAACTTCCGCAAGGAATTGACTTTTCAGATCCGCGGCCGCCGCGAGTTGATCAATATCACCCGGCAGGTCGAGATGGCCCTGGCCGAAAGCGGCATCCAGGAAGGACTGCTGCTCTGCAATGCGATGCACATCACCGCATCGGTCTTTATCAACGACGACGAAGCCGGCCTGCACCAGGACTTCGAACGCTGGCTCGAAAGGTTGGCGCCGGAAAAACCCCATTCCCAATACAATCATAATACCGCCGAAGATAATGCTGACGCTCATCTGAAACGGACCATCATGGGGCGGGAGGTCGTGATTGCGGTGACGGAAGGGCGCTTGGACTTCGGACCATGGGAACAAATCTTCTATGGTGAATTTGACGGAAAACGCCCTAAACGAGTTCTCATCAAGATCATCGGTGAATAAGCTATGGCTTTATTTCCGTTTCTTGTCAATGTCGTCGCAATCTCTCTGTCGGGTGTCATGGCACCGGGTCCGGTGACGGCTGCGACACTGACTTATGGTGCCCGATCTCGGTTGGCCGGAATGTGGATCGCCATCGGTCATGGAATACTGGAGATGCCCTTGATTTTCTTACTCATGATCGGTTTGGCGCCCTATCTCAAAATGGATGGTTTCAAGGTTGTCGTTGGCCTGGTGGGCGGGACTTTCCTGTTGTGGATGGTGTTTGGAATGATTCAACAAGCCCGACACCCCAATCCACTGGCCGCAGCTCCTACAAAGGCCGGCCCAATCGCCACCGGTTTTGCCCTTTCGGCCTCCAGCCCCTATTTCCTCTTCTGGTGGGCCAGTACCGGCCTGATCCTGACTAGCCAGGCCAAAGAACTCGGGTGGCTGGCTTTTGGTCTGTTTGCACTCGTTCATTGGCTATGCGATCTGCTTTGGCTGACGATTCTGTCCCTGACCGCCTTTCATGGACGACAATTTCTCAACGATCGAAACCAGCGAATTATTCTGTACGGATGTGGCGCTGTAATGGCATGGTTTGCCGTCATGTTTCTGATGGACTCCATCCATTTAATCTTTCGGTAATTCGAGAAATCAAAACTCGCCGACGATTCGAAAATTCAAAAGAAAGATCGGGGGGGTTGTTACATTGAAGGGGGGAGATTGTCCGAGTTAGATCGGGATTCTGTTGAATTTGAGAATTGACTTCCCGACGAGGAATCAGATGTCGGCGATTTCACGACGGGATTTTCTTTTGTCAGATCGGTCAACCACATTGATCCTAATTCCTTTAGATGCGCATCCCGGAGTTCGGCGATCTTGCTTTCATCGTCTCCGGCCAGACTTACAAAACTGGCTTTGCGGACGGCCTTGGCGATCTCTTCCAGCGTTATCTTACGGCCATCGGTGGCAGGGCAGTACCCTCTTCCGGGTTCGGTCGTCAGAAACAGCAAATTCGTGGCGACCAAATGATCCAGGAGTTTTCGAGCAAAGTCCACCGGCAATCCCAGCCGTCCCGCGACCCCCTCGACGGTGACGGGTGCCTGACGGCGGTAATATTCCTCTAAGATCCAGCCCATCATGCGCATGACGGTGTACTCATCGGCGATAAAAGCTTCGTCATTTTTTCGCATGGCGGCCAATTCCGCAGCATCCAATGTCGTCAAATATTGCGTTGCGTATGTGAGTTGCAGTCCGAATAACACGATCAGCCAGGTGATGTAGATCCACCAGACGCCAAGGGGTATCAAGCCGAGAACGCCATAGACCGCCTGATAGGGAATAAATCGCAGAAGATAAACCCCGAAGGCATGCTTGGCCGCCGTCCAGCACAGGCCGGCAACCACGGCTCCCCACAAAGCGGCTTTCGCGTTGACCGAAGCATTCGGCATCAGGAAATACAGGAAAAACAAGGCAGCCGTGCTGAAAAAAAACGGCCATATCGGTCGCAGGTACTTCATCCACCCTTCCGTCAACATCCCGCCGGATAAATAATGGGTTGTCATGTAAATCCCGAGTCCGAGCAGAAGGGGTCCCAGGGTTAACATCGTCCAATAGTTGATGATTCGGTGGAAGAAACTGCGGTTTCTGGCAACTCCCCAAATCGTATTAAAAGCTCGTTCAATTGTCTCCAGAAGGCCGATGGCCGCCCATATCATCAAGAGGCCGCTGATTAATGTCACGGCACCCGTATCCAGTCCGGACAAAAAACGATCCGTTATTTGGTCGATTTGATCCGTCAGTCGAACGGTCTTGGCTTCCGTCTCCGCGGGGCCCCTGACTGAATATTCGATGCTGGCCAAATGGGCCTGCCGATAGATGAATTCCCGAACTTTGATTCCCAGATCCCGATACGCGGGAAAAAGCTGGAAGACCATCAACATTACGATTGCCAGTGGAACAATTCCGAAAACCGTGTGGTACGAAAGGGCGGCCGCTTGTGTGCCGGAACGGTTGACCTTCAAGAGACGAATACAATGTCTCCACAGTCGGATCTGAAAGAACAAAAACCGACCCCAGCCACTGAAGGGCTCTTTGCCTATCGGTTGAGATAATAGTCTGATCAACAATGTGTTCATTCCCATATCGTAATCACTTTATCGTCCATTGGAAAGGGTCATTAAACAAGGAATTGGATGAATCCTGCTTGATTTGGCCACAAAGCCGAATATTACGGTAATTCCAAGCGATATTATGGGAAAACAAATAGATTCGGTGCAAATGTCTGTCGGTATATTTCCATCCGGAAATCAGTAATTCTCCGGATAGGAAAAAGGGGTGCCATAACGATAATATCGTATCAAATCCAGAGACAACGCTGGGAGGGACCTGGATGGGAGGAGGGCGATGATCATTCGTTTTTGGGGATCTGGTCTTCTCTGGAACTCAGGGTAGGCCGGACAGGGCCGCTTGGCTTTCGTGATCCGATGCAGACACGAATCAAAAGCCGGGCGGTTTTTTTGCGCGTAGAATTTCTTTCTTATCGGGATTCGTCATCCTCTAAAATACGCGAATCTCGATCCATATTGATTGTCTATCGATTCCATCGCTGGCAACAATTTCGATGTCGTACAATCCCGACTGAATCGCTCCCGGCATCCAGGTTAACGTATTGTCCGTCAAGAAGGCGCCGACCGGCAGGTTGGGACTGGAGAGAACCACGATATCCCCATCCAGGTCCGAAGTCGGAATAGGGATATTCAGGTATCGTCCGATCATCAGAGTCTTCACCGCCGGAATCTGCCCGATGACAGGGGGGCGATTCATGTTCTGCACGCGGATCAACAAAGTGGTATGAGATTCAAGCGAACCATCGGAGGCGATAATCCGGATAAAGTAGATTCCGGCTTGTGAAAAATCCGGTGTCCAGGATAGACGCTCGTTTTCCAGACGAATATTGGCCGGTTGATTCTCCAATCGGAGCGTAATGGGATCCCCGTCGGGATCAGACACAATCGGCATTGCATTCAGAGTTTCGCCTTCCCGAACCGTCTTGAAACCCAAGGGTTCGATCTGGGGCGGATGATTGACCCGATGGACTCGAATTTCTACGGCCTGACTGTCGAAACGATCATCCGCTTCGCCGAAAACGCGAATCAGATGTAATCCTACATTTGACGAATTCGGATGCCAGATCAATTCTTCGTTTTCTACAAATATTCCGTCCGTGATCGAATCCGTCCAATAGTGTACCGAAGGAATTGGATTTGGCGGATGAATCGGAACGCGAATCGATTCATCGGAATTCCCCTCGATTTTTCCGATGGGAGCCATCAGTCGCTGGGTCCACGATCTCGTTCCTTCAATCCGTACATGATCGAATACGGCTCCCTGATCGGCACAGCAATACAATCCGATCGATCCCTCGGTGAGCTCGGAATCCCAGGCACTAAAGATTGGGACGCCGTCGATGGCAACGGCAAATTGAGGTCCTCTGGCTACGATTGCCACTCGGTAAGTCTTACCGATGTCATACACGACTGCGTCTTCGGCCAAAACAGAAAATCGGCCATTGCGGCATTTGACCAACCTCCGTACCTTCCTCTGTTGATCCCATGAAAACCGATAGTAATTATCCGAATCGCGGTATCGAAACATAACACCGATCGCATCGTCGTCTAAGGAGCAGAGATCGGCGGCCATCTGAAAATCGCCGAGTCCCCGGCTGCCTCGGCAAACCGCATAAGTTCCCCGCATGTCCACGGTTGAAGCCTGAAGGTTTTGTTGACAGGTATTGTTGTTCTGGCGAAGTTGACCCCCGGTTAGGGTCCAGTCTGACGGGGCATACAGAATCCCCTCGTCCACAATCGACCAGCCGGATAAAATCCCGGATTCAAAATCCTCTTGAATCAGCGAATAGGTTTTGTACAAGGGTTTTCCATAGACCTGATGTGGAAGGATCGAGAGTTGTAATGATATCCGTTCAATCTCAATGGTCCCAACGCCCTCCATTTGAAAACCAAGACCGAAAGTTTTTTCAGTTCCGAGGATATCCATCAACTCCAGGGTTGCCGACGAAAATTTCGTCCTGGATTGATCCAGTTGCGGCATTACGAATGGCTGACGGAAAACCTTCCACAGGGAGGATTCCGGATTATTGATCCCGCTGAAAAAATAAACGATTCGGTCGGTTATATCCTTATTGATCAACAATCCCAGATCAATTTCTTCCGTCTGAGGAAACGATGAATCCTGAAATCCGAGTGCTGGATTTCGTAACAGGCAAATTCGTAGCCCAGTTGAATCTGTTGAGTGCCGGATTCCCTCTAAAACCAATACCGCATCTGTTAACGAACTGCCTTTGGTGATTCCGACATCGTCACAGGAAATCCCCCAGGAAGACATTCCCGGTCCATGAAACTCGATGGCCGGAACGGGATTCCCGCTTAAAATAAGCAAACCGACGATGCCAAGGGAAACCCAAGAAACAATTCTCCGGTTATTTATAAACCAGCGCAAAGTACCCCCCTCCGAACAAAATGGGCTTTCTTCTGGTTTATCACCCCATCCTCAATTTGATTTTCAATCGATAATTGATACAATAAATTACTTTTAAATAACAGTAGATTTCACGTGCAATCGACGATTGTGCGTAATATAACTGTTTCCCAATTCCCCCACAACACCTTTATTTAAAATTGTACGGTATCAATATTTTCCCATGTATCCCATCTTGTATATATTAAGGTGGGAATTAACATGAATTAGCCCAATATTCGGGATATATCCCAGCCAATACCTTCTGGTGAGATGAAATGAACTATTGTCCTGGACTGGGCGTGGCCGCCTGCCAGTTGGCGGCGTCGTTGCCGTACTGGGAATCGGCGATCCGCGTCAAACTCTTGCCGCCCCCGTCGGCCGCCGCTGGCCAGGGCGCGCTATTGTCATAGTTGACCCGTTCCATCCGGATCCAGTACCGGTCCTGGCCCGGCTCCTTATCCCCCGGCCGCGACAGCTCAATCTTCTCCCCGGCGTTGTCCAAGCTCCCCGATTCCCACTCCAGCACCGCCACCCCCGACGGA
>JAAYVQ010000247.1 GCA_012517095.1 Phycisphaerae bacterium
CCGGATCGGGCACATGTTGTGCTGCCGGCAATCCGGGATCGGCTCGACGCAGGGCGAGTCCGCGCGTTCCTGGGGCTCAAACTACGGAACCAACCTCCCGCCGAACAATTGCTTCCGGAACTCTTGGGTCGGTTGGACGGGATGGAATTGATAATGAAGAATTATTGCCGAGGAAAAGGAATCGAATTTATCAGCTTGACCGAACCTCTGAGAGAAGCGATACTGGCGGGAAAGCGAGCTTATTTTGCTTATGACCAGCATATCAGCCCGGAAGGTCACCAAATTGTGGCAGAACAACTCGCTGAACAAATTCCCTAAAGGTTGGAGTGGCAAATGAAAATCCTGATCAATCGGTTGTTTCGCAAATGGCGGACTTTGCTGTCCAAGATCGTTGTGGCGGGGTTTATTTTTGTACTGTTGGTCTCCGAAACTCCGCTTCAAAAACATGAACTTCAAGAAATCACCATGAATCTGATCGGATTGATACTGGTGGGGACGGCCACGGTGGGTCGGTTGTGGTGCTTGCTGTTCATCTCCGGATACAAGTCCGAGAACCTGATTACCGTAGGGCCATATTCTCTTTGTCGCAACCCCCTGTATGGGTTCAGTTTTCTGGGGATGGTCGGCGTTGCGCTGTGCACCGCCAGTTTCACGCTTACGGCCGTAATGATTCTGATTTTTCTGTTGTATTATCCTTTCGTCATCCATGCGGAAGAGGCCAAGCTTCTCCTCAAACACCCGATTGAATACCCAACGTATTGCCGGTTGACCCCCCGGATGTTTCCAACTTTTGTACAGTTTCGGGAACCAGAGCTCTACGAGGTCAAACCGAGGCAATTTCGTAAACGACTCTTTGACGGCCTTGGCTTTATTTGGCTTGCCGGTCTGGCTATTACCCTTGAGGATCTGCATGAAATCGACATGCTTCCGGCGCTATTGTATTTGTATTAATCGGATATACCGTCGATGGGGATTGAGGTCATGAATAAACATCTCAAACCAACCGTTCGAATTTCTTTTTCTCGACATCCCATCCGAATTATCGTCGCTATAGCGGTGGCGGCAGCGATGGTATTTCAGGCGTATGTCTGGGTCATCCAGCGTGAGGGAAATCTTCCGGTACCAAAAGGATTCGGCAATTTTCCCGAAAATCGTTCTGTTCTGGAATCGGCTCCGGCAAAGGAGGGGTTTTCTTTTGCTGTTATGGGAGACATCAGCAGTGTCGGGACTTTCGAGCGGATTTGCGATCATCTACGCAAAATGCCTCTGGATTTTGCCGTCCTGGTTGGCGATGGTTCCTATGGCCCCGCGGAACCCGAGCACCGTTATCTGCGGGCTGAGTTACATGAATACGCCCTGTCCTGTCCGTTCTTTTATGTTGTTGGTAACCGGGATGTCAGTGCCGATCGTTTTCCTCTCGATCGGTTTGAACGGGATTATGGCCCCAGCATTTTCAGTTTCGAATACCAGCAATGCCTGTTCATCGTGTTGCGTACCCTCGAAGAACCCTTCACCAACGAAGAAAGTCTTGCGTACCTTCGTCAGTTTCGCGATATTCCGCGCGATCGGTATCGATATCGTTTTGTTTTCATGCATATCCCTCCGCCGATGACGCCGCTGTTTCGTCAAAGGGCCGTTCCCGAAGGTGACGAATTGATCCGGACCTTTGAAGAAATCGGGGTGGATTATGTGTTCTCCGGCCATTACCATCGATACGCCCGCGTCAGACGGGGATCGACGAATTATATCGTCTCCGGTGGCGGGGGAAGCAATTTGGCGCCCTCCCCTCCCGGCCAGTTCCATCATGCCCTGATCCTACAGGTCCGACCGGATTGTATTGAAGAACAAATCATCTCTGTGTCCAAGTGTATTAACATGGAAGATCTTCTGGAGAGAACGGCCATCACTCAAACATGGCCTTTTATGGAACGGCACCCGGTCGGGTTGATTTTGCTGGATGTGGTCGGGCTGGTTTTGATCATTCTCTTGGTACGGAGACGTCCAATCCATTCCCGATAAGAGGTTTTTCAATTCCTCCCTTCCGAAGACATAGAAATCTTCGATATTATCATCCCCCCTCGGATCCCAATTCCGGAAATCGAAGAAGAATGTTCCATAACTGATTTTGGGTCCGGAATGATCCGACATAATGGAGTGATGAATCCCTCACGGATCAAAAAATTGCTGCAGGATGGAATCTCAACGGCCGTTGTGACCGAGCCGGCGGGTTTTGTCGCGCCTGAATCCGTGGGTCTGGAACCGACTCCCTCGGCTCCGCCGCGTCGTCGCCGTCCGGCCGTGGGATCGATTCGGTTTGCCTGGTTGGGGACCGGTCACTGCGGGGGGCGAATCCTGGAGGCGTTTCGATCTCTGGGATATGGCAAGACACTGGCGGTGAATACCACGCATCGCGATCTCGACCGGCTGGAACTACCCGCCTCGCACAAGATGTTACTGGATATCGGCCGTGAAGGAGCGGGCAAGGATATGGCTCTGGGTCGAAAGGCCGCGGAGCTCCACCGGCAGAAGATTCTCGAACGGATGCACAAATCGTTCGGGGGCGATACGGATCATATCATGCTTTGCTTCGGCGCCGGCGGAGGTACCGGCGGCGGAAGCGTTGTCGATCTGATTACGCTGGCCCGGACTTACGCTCGACAGATTGGTCTGCAGCACACCGGTAAAAGCGTCGGCGTCATCATGACCCTGCCGACGGCCGGCGAGGCGACATCGGGTATCGTCGGGAGCAATGCCTCAATCGTCGCGAGCGAACTGGCGCTGATGGCCCATCGTGGCGAGATTTCCCCGCTGGTGATTATCGATAACGAGCGGGTCTGTCCAAAACAATCCCATCTGACGGTGAAGTCGTATTGGCCCACGATCAACCGTCGGATTGCCGAATTGTTCGACATATTCAATCGCCAAAGCTGGATTCCAAGCGAATACACCGCATTTGATCCGGCCGACTATTCGAGTATCCTGATGGCCGGCGGTTGTGCGGCGATTGGCTACACGGAGATCCGTGACCTCTACGACCGTAACTGTATCACACGGGCAATTCGCGATCGGCTGGACCAATCGCTGTTGGCCGGCTCATTCGATCTGACTTCCGCACGAGTTGTCGGGGGTATCGTTATCGGCGGGCATAACCAGTTTGCCGAGATTCCGGGGCTGGCTGAGACAATCCAATACGCCTTCGACACGCTGGCCCAGACGACCGGGAATGCCACCGTCCATCGCGGGATTTACGAGGACGATCGCGAGGTTCTGCGATTTTATACCCTCTTGGGGGGTTGTAATGCGCCGGACGCGCGGTTCCGGCGACTGATCCGCTAAGAATATCGAACAAAACACCAATCATTGGTTGAATGATCCGGGCATTACCGGGAGAATTTCAAGATCCAGCCATAATTCCCTCAAGCAAAATTACCGCCGTTATTTCAGTCCATTCATCCACGGTGAAAGCGGCCACGATTCCCTTGAACGGGTATGGATAGAAGCCCCCCCGTTCATTGTAAAATCCCTTACGGGGAATAATCAAAGGATACGAATCGAAGAATTACAGAGGTTGGGATTTGAGTTTGGAGAATGAACGGGGAAAACGGGAGTCGGTGGAGGCGATTTTTTTGATCACGAGCAGACACAATGACGACGCAGAGGGAATCTCTCCGGGGAGGGTGTAAGGAGTGATCAATTCAAAGCGGAGGCCGAGGGTGTCGAGAGCAAATTGGGCCGCGTCGAGTTCGGCGTCGATGGGGACGGTTTTCCAGGCAATAAGAATACCGGCGGGTTTGAGGAAGCCGGCAGCCAATTCCAGAAGGATTCGAAGTTCGGCCAGGGCACGGGCGGTGACGACGGAGAAAGATTCGCGGTATTGGTCATCGTGGGCGAGTTCTTCAATCCGTCCGGAGATGACGGTTGCATTGTTCAGTTGAAGGGAGTCGATTACTGTCTGCTGAAAACGGGCCTTTTTGCCGGTGGCCTCGATGCTGGTGATCTGCCAGGTAGGTCGTGCAATGGCGATGGCCAGTCCGGGCAGGCCGGGACCGGAACCGAGGTCGGCCAGGGAACAGGTTGGGAAGAGATCGATGGCGGATCGAGCGAAGTTGTCGAGAGTCGGCAGTACCGCCAGCGAGTCGGCAAAGTGGCGGCGATAAATGCCGTCGATATCGGTAATGGCGGTGAGATTGACGCGACGGTTGTGGTCCTGCAGGAGTTGCGCAAAGGTCTCGAACCGGCGGCAGGCATCGGCCGGAAGGGAAGGATAGTCGAATGGTAAAACCTCAAATTCTGACATATTTCACCACCAAGCCACGAAGACACAAAGGGTAATTCCAAGTACCATGCACTCAATTCGAAACACATTCAAAATTCCCGAAAAGGCAATATCGAAACAACAATATGGAAGTGAAGGGCCGAACTCCGTTGCGGCTAAAATCATACGGTCCCGACAGAGTGGGGCTCTCCAGTTGGATTTATGCCTATCCCAGACCGAGGGAGATTATAGGGCTTGGAGTGGGATTGGGAAGCATAAATTGCAGGGAAAGCGGGGATTGGGCCGAATTGTAAGGATGGAGCCGAGGAGAGGACGATGGCTTGCGACGGACCGATGCGTCCGATAAAATGCTGGCGGATTGGATTGGAATACTGATGCATTGAGGCGTATTCTCCCATGGCAAAAGAAACGACCGGTGCGGCGGCTTCGCCGGCATCGGTGATGGATGACAACGAAAACGGGATGGCCAACCGTCCGCTGAAGGGGCGACACTATCACTTTATCGGTTCGGGCGGGATCGGCATGAGCGGGCTGGCCAAGTTACTCCTCCAAAACGGGGCAGAGGTGACCGGTTCGGACCAGGAGGATAGTGCGGTCGTGCGGCATCTCAACGAACTGGGGGCACGAATCACGATCGGACATCACGGCGAGAATATCCGATTGCCGGTGGATACGGTGGTCATCTCGGCGGCGATCCGCGAGGAGAATCCAGAGCTGCGAGCGGCGCGGGCGCACGGCTGCAAGGTGGTCAAGTATGCGCAGATGCTCGGAGAGATGATGGACCGATATGCGGGTATTGCGGTGTGCGGCACGCACGGCAAGAGCACGACCAGCGGGTGGTTATCGCATTTGCTGACGCTGGCGGGGCGGCGGCCAAGCTACATTGTGGGGGCGGATATCCCGCAGTTGAAATCGTCCAGCGGGGTCGGGAAAACAGGCGGGCTCTTTGTGGCGGAGGCGTGCGAGTATGATCGGAGCTTTCTGAATCTGCATCCGCAGGTCGGGGTGATGCTGAATATCGAGCAGGACCATTTGGATTATTACGCCAACGAAGCAGAGATCGTGGAGGCGTTTGCCGACTTTTCGAAAAACATCCGGCCGGGCGGGGTGTTGGTGGCCAACGGGCAGGACGGCAACTGCCGGCTGGTACTGCGGGATTTGCGACCGGATATCCGAAAGCTGACCTTCGGGCTGGAGCCGTCGTGCGATTTTTACGCTCAGAGTCTGCAGCTTGTCGATGGGCTGTATCGGTTTGACGCTCACCGCAGCGGACGATTTCTGGGTCGGGTGACGATCTCGATACCCGGCAGGCATAATGTTCTGAACGCGATGGCCGTGATTGCCGCATGTGTGGGGGCGGGAATTCCATTCGAGGAGATCGCGCCGCATCTTGGATTGTTTACGGGGATGGATCGGCGGCTGATGGTCAAGGACCAGTACGCCGGAATTACGGTGATCGATGACTACGCTCATCACCCCACGGAAATACGGGCATCGCTGCTGGCAATCCGGCAACGGTTCAGTCCCAAACGGTTGTGGTGCGTGTTTCAGCCGCACCAGTACAGCCGAACGCGGTTTTTGCTTGATGATTTCGCGGAAAGCTTTATGCTGGCGGATATCACCATCGTACCGGAAATTTATTTTGTCCGGGATACGATGGAATCCCGGCAGCAGATTAACGCCGAAGTTCTGGTGGATCGGATCTGTCGGCAGGGTTGCCGGGCGGTATTTCTTAACGACTTTGCCGCGATTGGTCAGGCCCTCCGGGAACAAGTGCAAAGCGGAGATGTTGTCGTAACAATGGGTGCGGGAACTGTGTGGAAGGTGGCCGATGAATATCTTCAGTGGCTTCGAAAAAATCGTTAAGTCGGATTGCTCGCTGAGCCATTATACCTGGTTCGGACTCGGAGGACCGGCCGACTGGGTCATCACGCCCGAGACCGTGGAAGAGCTTTCTGGCGTGGTCCGGCGCTGTCGGGAAAACGGGGTTCCGTTTCGGATCCTGGGATTTGGATCGAACTTGTTGGTACGTGACGAGGGCGTGCGCGGGGCGGTCATCAAGCTGGACGGGCCGCTATTTACCAGTACGAGTTTTGACGGGGCGGTTCTCAACGCTTGGGGCGGGGCGAGTTTGAGCAAGCTGGTGCTGGAGTGCGTGCGGCGCGGGCTGGGGGGGCTGGAATCGCTGACAGGGATTCCGGGTTCGATCGGCGGCGCCGTTCGGATGAACGCCGGCGGGAATTTCGGGGACATCGGCGCGGCGATCCATTCGGTAACGCTGATGGACGACAAAGGCGAGGTATTTGAACGGAGTAAACCGGATCTGGTATTCGATTATCGGCGAGTCAATATTTCCGCGCGGTTGATCCTGGGCGCGCGGATGGAACTGGCCGAGGCGGATTCGGAGGCGATTCTTCGGACGGTCAAGGAGATCTGGATCTACAAGAAAAACTCCCAGCCGTTGAACACCCGAAACGCGGGATGCGTGTTCAAAAATCCCCGGGGCCTGTCGGCGGGCGCGATGATTGACCGTACGGGACTTAAGGGTCTGCAAGTCGGCGGAGCCAAGGTCAGCGAAAAGCACGCCAACTTCATCATCGCCGAGGGCGAGTGCACCAGCCGGGATGTATTGAACCTGATCGAGACGGTTCAACGGCGGGTACAACAGGAATTCGGTATCGAACTGGAACTGGAATTGGAAATCTGGTAATAATAAATATATAATATCAAATATAAAAAAACACGGGGTCAAAATCTAAAATAATTCCGTCGGAGGCGGTTCCGGCTTTTCGTGCCGAACCGAGTTCCGCAATGATCTTTTCCCCATGTGTGAGTTCGTACGAGACGCATTACGACATGAAAAAACAACCCATCGATATTCGTAAGATCAAGGTCGCGGTTCTGGCGGGGGGGGTCGGTTCGGAGCGGGAAGTGAGCTTGGCCAGTGGGGCCAATATCGCCAAGGCCCTTCATGACGAAGGTCTGGGCGTCATCGAATCCGACATTGCGCCGGACAATCTGACGATTCTTGACGACGATGGTATTGACGCGTTTTTTCTGGCGCTGCACGGGCAATTTGGCGAGGATGGGTCGTTACAGGACATTCTCGAGAAGCGCGGAAAAGTGTTTACGGGTTCGGGGTCGAAGGCCAGTCGGTTGGCTTTTGACAAGGTCGCCAGCAAGAAATGTTTTCGTGAGGCCGGCGTAATCGTAGCGGATGAGATCGTTCTGAACGGATCTTCGACTCTTGCGAATGTGGAAGAGCAGCTTGCACGGCTGGGCAACCGATTTGTGGTTAAACCCATTCGACAGGGCAGTAGCGTGGGGATTTCAATCCTGGAAGGGGTTGGCCGGGCTGCGCAGGCGGCGATCGATTGCTTCCGCCAGTACGGTGATTGTCTTGTGGAGTCCTACATTCCGGGTCGGGAGTTTACCGTCGGCATCCTCAACGGGGTGGCCCTGCCCGTACTGGAGATCCGCAGCCGTTCTCCGTTTTACGATTACCAGGCCAAATATCTGGCCGACACAACCGAGTATTTGTTCGATACTCTTGACAATGCCGCATTGATCAAACGGATGCAGGATGACGCGGTCCGTTGTTATCACTCACTGGGGTGTCGTCACCAAAGCCGCGTGGATATGATCGTCAATTCCGCGGGGGTTCCGTATATTTTAGAGATCAACACTCTTCCGGGATTCACCAGCCATTCATTGTTGCCGATGGCGGCGGCCAAGGCCGGAATGCCGATCGGCAAGTTGTGCGTTGAGATCCTCCGTTCGGCGGTCCAGGATCACTCCACGAAGGGATCGCGCGGATGAAGCGGAATAAGAAATCATCCGGTTTCAACATTCCCTGGCTGTCGAAGAAATCTTCGACAAGTCCGACGCGACGCAAAAAGCCGCAGCCGCTGAGTTGGGGACAGCGATTGCTGCAACTGTTGGTTTTACTGGTGGTGACTTCGGTACTGGGAGGGATCGCGGTGGGATTTGTCTATCTGGAACGGTATGTCCGCACGCTTGAGGTGGTGGCGGACCGGACCGGTCCGATGGAACTGGTCAGCCCGCCGTCGTGGATCAGTAACGAGTTGCAGGACAAGATCGTCAAAGCCGCGGGAGGGCGGAGTTTTCCGCTGGATCGGGACCAGGCCCAGCAGATGTATGAACGGCTGGAGGGGCTTGCATGGATTTATCATGTTTCGATCCAAACCACCGACAAAACCTTCCGGATATCGGCCGGATATCGAAAGCCGACGGCCGTGATCGAGTTCGAGGGGAAAAAATGGTATCTGGTACGCGTGGAACGGGAGGACCCGTTGTATATCGAAAGCGAATTGCGGGTGGCGATTCTGGATTATGTTCCCGTGGAGAAGCTTCCGCTTCCGGAGATTACGGGATTTTCGTCCAGGCCGCCGACGCAACCGGGGGAATTGTGGCTTTCGGAGGAGATTATTGCGGCCGTCGAGTTATTGACGGCGTTGGGCAGGATGGATCAGGTCTCCAGTCCCGACAAGCCGTTGCTGGCCGAGCTGGATCGGATCGATATTTCCAACCATGCGGGGCGAAAGAATTCCGGGGCCATTCATACGATTCTGTACGCCAAGGACGGGACCGAGGTGTGGTGGGGAGCGGCCTACGGCGAATCGCAGCGGTATCTGGAGGCGACGGAACAGGAAAAAATCGCCTCTCTGTATACCTTTTTCAAACGATATGGGACAATCCGCGGTATCGACCGCGGGGTAGGGCAATTCATCGATCTTCGAAGCCCCCAGAAGATGTTCCCGCGACCGATCAATTAGCCGTTTTTGGTGAAATTGGTCGGGAGATTGGCTTGCGGGAGACGCCGGCCGCTTGTACAATAAGATCAGCCAGTTCTTCGCCGAATGGAGGAGACTGGCTTTTATCGTTGTATGAAAAGGTTATCGTATTGGGATCAATCGTTTCGGTGGAATCGGATTTCAAAACCGACTTGGCGCAGAAGGCCAGTCGGATCAATGTCGTCCTGATGGAGATTCTGGATCGTCAGGGAGGCGTTTTTCCGCGGCTGAAGGAAGGCATGCGCTATACCCTTGAATCGCCGGGCAAACGGATCCGCGCAGCGGTGGTTCTGTGGGCCTGTGAGGCGGCGTGCGGAAAAGTCCTTCCGACGGCGGAGATCGCGGCGGCGACCGTGGAGATGGTGCACACTTATTCGCTGATCCATGACGACCTGCCAGCCATGGACGATGACAATCTTCGTCGCGGCCGGCCGACCTGCCATAAGGCCTTTGATGAGGCCACGGCGATTCTGACGGGGGACGCTTTATTGACGCTGGCGTTCGAGGTTCTGGCCCGAGACATTCCGGATACGGCTGTGTCCGCAAACCTGATCCGAACGCTGGCCGCGGCAGCGGGGCCTTCGGGAATGATCACCGGGCAGATGGCCGACATGGAAGCCGAACACACTGTGGGCACGGTGGAGGTCCTTCGGCATATCCACCTGAACAAGACAGCCCGGATGTTTGCAGCGGCGGCGGCGATGGGGGGAATCAGCGGGGGGGCCGATGAATCCCGCCAAGGGCGACTGGTCCAATACGGGCTTGAAATCGGGTTGGGTTTTCAGATTGCCGACGATATTCTCGATATTTCGTCCACGCCGGACCAATTGGGGAAAACGCCCGGCAAGGATCAACATCAGGGAAAAGTGACGTACCCGACCGTAGTGGGGCTGGAGGAATCGCGACGAATTCTGGGACAATTAACGGAACGGGCACAGCAGGTTCTGTCATCCTTCGATTCCCGTGCGGATCGACTGCGGGAACTGGCCAGGGAATTGGCTCAGCGCAAGAGTTAAACCATGAGAAAGCCAATTTGAATATGATTCGGAAGCCGCGAAGCATTTCGCTTCTTCCATGAACTATTTGAAATAACGATACGATGTCCATACTTAATTCGATATCCGGCCCCGCCAATCTCAAATCATTGTCGATTGAACAACTCCGTCAATTGGCCGAGGAGGTTCGCGATTTGATCACCTCCACGGTCAGTCAGAGTGGTGGCCATTTGGCCAGCAATCTGGGCGTAGTGGATGTAACCATCGCGTTGCATACGGTTTTTGATTTTCTGACGGATCGGTTGTTGTGGGATGTGGGTCATCAATGCTACGCCCATAAGATTCTGACCGGTCGCAAGGAATTATTTTCGCAGTTACGGCAGCAGGACGGCTTAAGCGGATTTCCCAGCCCGCAGGAGAGCGCATACGATCCGTTCGCCGTGGGTCATGCGGGGACCTCCATCGCCACGGCGCTGGGGATGGCGCTGGGAGCCCAGCACAAGCGGACGACCGAAAAGATCGTCGTAGTCGTCGGCGATGCCAGTATCGTCAATGGATTGTCGTTTGAGGCGCTGAACAATCTGGGTCTGGTCAAGCGGCAACTTCTGATCATTTTGAACGACAATTCGATGGCCATCGATGTGACACAGGGGGCGATCGCCAAATTTCTGGCGCATGTCCGGCTCAGCCATACCTATGAGGATATTCGGCGGACAACCCGGAGGATCCTGGAGAATGTTCCGGTCATCGGACGATCGATGGAAGGCGCGATTGAGAAATTCAAAAAAACCATTCGGATGCAAGTCTCGCCGAGCCGGTTGTTTGAGAGTTTGAATATTCCGTATTTTGGGCCGGTCGATGGGCATGATATCGGCGCGCTCATCGAATTGTTTCGGGCGATGAATCACCTGGATACACCGGCGATTCTGCATGTTTATACCAAGAAAGGCCACGGATTCGAACCGGCCGACGCCAATCCCCGTAAATTTCATTCGACGGGGCCGTTTGAGATCAATGGCAACTCGGCGGGGTTTCCGAAGGTGGAGCGATCTTTCACGGACGCGTTCGCCGAGGCGATCACGGAGTTGGCGCAGCGAGACAATCGCATTATGGCGATCACGGCGGCGATGCCGGATGGGACGGGACTGGTTCCGTTTCGCGAGCGATTTCCCGATCGTTGTTTTGACATCGGGATCGCCGAAAGCGTGGCAGTGGACGCGGCGGCGGGGATGGCCAAGCAGGGGCTGCGGCCGGTGGTGTGTATCTATTCGACATTCCTGCAACGGTCCTTCGACCAGATCTTTCAGGAAGTATCGCTTCAGGACCTTCCCGTGATTTTCTGCATCGACCGGGCGGGGGTTGTCGGAAATGACGGACCGACACATCACGGGCTGTATGATATCGGTTTTATGCGGATGTTGCCGAATTTGATTGTGGCCTGTCCCGCCTCGGAGGCAGAGTTAAAGTCCGCCCTGGAGATGGCGGTCGGTTCAAGCCATCCGGTTGCGATTCGGTATCCGAAGGATGTCGTCCCCAACGGACGATTGGAACCGTTAACTGTACCGCCAATGGAAGCGGGCAAGTCGATTTCGCTTCGGACAGGCGGGGACATTGTGCTGATCGGCATCGGGCCGGTGGTGATTCATGCTCTCGATGCTGCTGAACGGCTGACCGAGCGGGGGATCGAGGTGGGGGTAATCAACGCCCGATTTGCCAAACCGATCGATGATTCGCTGATCGATTTTCTGGGGACAGGCAAGACGCTGATCGTATTGGAAGACCATACCGTCGCGGCGGGATTCGCTTCGGCCCTGATGGAACAATCGGCGCTGCGGAATATCCAGCGACCGGATCGCGAAGCAAAAGGCCGGATTCTTCCTCTTGCCTGTCCGGATGCGTTCATTCCTGCCGGACCGCGAAAGGTCCAGCTCGAGAGTTTTGGAATCTCCGAAGACCGGATCGTCAATCTGGTTTTGTCTCTACGATCATAGATCGCGGTTTGTTGGAAGAATTGTATGGTC
>JAAYVQ010000248.1 GCA_012517095.1 Phycisphaerae bacterium
CGGCGACGGTGCCGAGGTCTGCATCACACGGAATATCTTTCAAGACAGCGATTACGCGATCCTGTACAAGGAAGATTCCTACGGCTGGATTCAAAATAACACCTTCGAAAATATCGGTATGGCAACGGTGAGTTTCGGCGAACCGTATCGCGATCCGCCGCGAGCGCCGGGACGCGGAACTTATATGGACAGTAACATCCTTTGGAACAATGCGGCGATCTGGCAACACTATTTCGATGTGCCTGCGGATTATGGCCCGACGGGACCGGTCTATGTCTATCGATCGCTACTCCCGTCGGTTTGGCACACGCTGGGATCGGGTAATATCGACGCCGCACCGGAGTTTGCACGCGAGTACGACAATCTGCATTTGCGGCCGGGATCGGCCGGAATCGGCGCTGGGGCCAATGGTCTGGACATGGGCGCCTATGTGCCGGCAGGAGCATCCATCTCGGGCGAGCCGAGCCCCGTTACCTGGAGAACCGAGGCCGATCTAACCGTCGGCGGGCCGGGGATTACACACTACCAATATCGTGTTGTGGACAACAACATTCCCGGCGACTGGAGCGAGGAAATAGCCTTTCCGATCGATTCCGGAGATTTTCCCGCCGATCCGTACCACATTTTCGGCACGATTCATCTGACCGGATTACAGCATGGACATTCCTATCGCGTGGATGTTCGGGGCAAGAACTCGGCCGGATTGTGGCAGGGCGAACCCTACGGGGATACGGGCTTTATCGTCCCGGGTTTGTTCGATGGGAATCGTTCGCGAACCTGGAGGATTGATCCCGACTATCGACGGCTGGTGATCAACGAGGTCCTGGCTCGAAATGCCGGCACGCTTGCCTATCAGGGCGGATATCCGAACCTGATCGAGTTGTATTACGATGCTCCGGGAACGACCCCGCTGGATCTGGGCGGGATGAAAGTGACCGATGGGGGTACCACGGTCAATGAATACATTTTGCCGGCCGGAACGCGAATTGCGCCGGGAGGGTATCTGGTGTTGCGGGCCGATACGGATACTGCGTCGCCGGGCATTCACCTGGGCTTTTTCCTAAACGGCGAAGGCGATGCTGTGAAGTTGTATAACGCAAGCGATGAATTGATCGATGGAGTCGAGTTCGGCTTCCAGACGGCCGGAATGTCGATTGGCCGGGTCGGTCCGAAAGGCGAGTGGGTCCTTTGCAAGCCGACCTTCGGCCAGGCGAATTCCGTTCAGCCGGTTCGGGAGCCGCGACGAATGCGGATCAACGAGTGGTTCGCCCATGGTGAGGTTCGATTCACCGAGGATTTTGTTGAACTGTTTAATCCGGAAGAGATTCCGGTGCGGATCGACGGGGTCTGTCTGACGGATAATCCATTGTCAGAGCCGACGAAGTTTCGCCTGCCGGCCCTGAGTTTTATCGGATCGCGCGAATGCATCGTGTTGTGGAGCCGATCAGGCGGGAACGCCAACGATCTGAATTTCAATCTGCAGACGGAAAGCGGCCTTCTCGCGTTGCTCGACCCCGATGGCCGACTGATGGACGGGGTGATCTATCCCGATCAGACAGTGGACCATTCGCAAGGGCGGATTCCCGATGGGTCCGATACGATGGTCTTCTTTTCCATTCCGACGCCGGGTGTGAGCAATCCACAGGCCCCCACGGTCGTTACCGAGACGACGACGCTGATTCCGGAAGACGCCGCTAAGCGGGTCCTGATCCCAACGGCGGCCGTCGATTCGGCGTGGAAAGGCGGGGCGCCGTTTGACGACAGTGAATGGAACAGTGGTCTGTATATACCCGATAAATCGGGAGGGGTAGGTTATGAAGAAAATCCAGGCGCGGCAACGAATTATTCCGACTTGATCAGTTACGATATCCAGTCGATGAAGAGCATTCCGACGGGAAGTTGTTACATTCGGGTTCCCTTTACTCTGACGGTCGAGCAGATCGCATCGATCCAGCGATTGAATCTGAAAATCCGGCGCGATGACGCGTTTATCGCCTATGTGAACGGCGTGACAGCCGCGCAAAGTACGAACATTCCGGCCAATCCAGCGTGGAATTCGTACGCGTCCGCAAGCGGCCCGAGTGATTCAACGGCGCGGCAACTGGCGGACTTTCCGATTTCCGACGCGGCGGTCCTGGGGGCGCTGAAGGTCGGGGAGAACATTCTGGCTGTGCATGGGATGGACGCTTCCGGCAGCACCGATATGGTTCTGTCGTTTGTTCTGGAGCGGGTCACTCAACATATCGAAGGCAATGACGATATGGTCGCCTTTGAGGCGCTGGCCGACGGACTTCGAATTACCGAATTGATGTACCAGCCCTCCGCTGGAGGCGTCGAATTTGTTGAATTGAAAAATATTGGTGATCAATCGTTGAATCTCAAGGGAGTTCGATTCCTTGATGGGATCGAATATGAGTTTGGCTCGCGAATGCTTGGACCGGGACAATTCATAGTGGTGGCGGCGAATGTCGCGGCTTTTCAGGCCCGATATGGGACGGAAATAGATGTAGTCGGGCCTTATTCGGGGGTATTTCGGGACCGCGGCGAGGAGATCGTTCTTGCATTGCCCGATCCTTATCCCGCCGCGATTCTGCGGTTTGATTATCAACCGGACTGGTATCCCTCAGCCAGTGGTGGGGGACATTCATTGGTAATTCGGGACGATCAATCTGGGGCCTGGATGTGGGATCATGCGGAAGGTTGGCGTGCCAGCTCAGAATCGGGGGGATCGCCGGGAAGAGAGGATCCTCAGTAGATTTGGGTGGTCCGGACAGTGTTTGGGCTGTCTTTCGTTTTTCGCATTTCCGAATATTCGATAGTTCCAGTTTTGTTGAATGTATGTGTATGGATCATGCCTGATAAATCCAATCAAAACCGCATTTCACATCTTGACAGCCGATTTGAATTTCACTAATCTGGTGTAGAATAGACGAGGGAATTCGTTGAGTTTTACGCCTCGAGAATAGAGGCAGGCGAATCCCGGATCGTCATTTTCGGGGACGGTGATGAGGATTTGATGGATACGGATCAGTACAAGCCGAAGGCCATCGGAAATGAGGAATCCACCCATGCGCAAAGAAACCATTATTCTCATTGCCGAAGATGATGAGGGACATTATTCGCTGATCCGGAAGAATCTCCAGCGGGCGGGGGTCGAAAATCCCATTCTCCGGTTTCCGGATGGCCAGGCGGTTCTGGATTTCTTGTTTTGTCCGGATCACCAAAACGGCCCGACGCAGAGCGATTCATACTTGTTATTGTTGGATATCCGTATGCCGAAGGTCGATGGGATTGAAGTTCTTCAGGCGATCAAGAAGGATTCTCGGCTCAAGGTCATTCCCATCATTATGGTGACGACGACCGATGATCCAATGGAAGTGGATCGATGTCACCAATTGGGATGCAACCTCTATCTGGCCAAGCCGATCGACTATGATGCATTCGTCGATTCGATCCGAAAGACCGGAAAGTTTTTTTCCCTTTTGGAAGTCCCCTCTCTGGAGGGGGTCTGAATCTGGAGGCAGGAACTGCCATGAAACCAATATCGATGATTTTGTTGCTAACGAATCGCCCTTCGGGTCAGACGATACCGGCGGGGGCTTTGTCCGGAAATTCGGGAAGTTATCAGGTTATCCACTGTGACGATCCTCAATCCCTTTTGGACGGATTGAAAGAGAAGGGGGATTCTGTACCCTTGGAGCTCCGACCCTGCCTGATCTTGCTGGACTGGATCCGTCCCGACGAAGAATGCATTCGGATAATCCGCCGTTTGAAAGACGATTCGCGAGTTAAGAAAGTCCCGGTTTTGGTCGTCGCCGAACAATCGGATCCTCAGATGGTCCGCCAGTGCTATTCCCTCAATACCAGTTTTTACCTGCTCAAACCCGCCGATCCTAGCGCCCTGAAAGTCTTCCTTGATCACCTGGGACAGTTTTTGTCTTTAGACGGCATCAAGCTTCCTCAAATTCGCCATCGATGGTCGTCTTTTCCGATCGCTGCCGCCCACTGATGGAGGGATTCAGAAAGAGAAACGATTCCTATGGAGTCTGCATATCCCACAGATACATGAGTCGAGGTTGTGCCAACTCCTCCAAGGTTGTCCGATCCATCGACATAAGAGAAGATTGTTTTGACTGAGCCCCCAAAAAATTGGCCAGGGAGAACGGGATCCTGTATTCCACAACCTTGGCATTCACGGTTCCCGCCAGCGATTGCGCCAGCGCGACGGCGTCGTCCAGATATCCAACGGCGTCGATCAGCTTGTTGGCCATCGCCTCCGGTGCGGTGAAGATACTTCCATCGGCGAGTCGCCGAATCTGGGCGTCATCCGTCGCATGTTTTCGACCTTCACAGACCAGCGAAACGAATCGTTCATAGGCCGGCTGGATGAGCTTGTCCGTAAGATATTGTTTCTGTTCCTCCGAGGGCAATGAATACATGCTGGGCCAGTCCTTCTTCAGGCCGGATTTGATTACCACCGGCTGAATCCCCAGCTTATCTTCAAGCAATCGTTGCATAACAAGGTTGCTCATAATCACGCCAATACTGCCGGTAATCGCCGTGGGTTCGGCGATGATTCTGTCGCAGGCGACAGAGGTGTAATAACCGCCCGATGCGGCCACGGTCTCCATAAATGCGATTACGGGTCTATTGGTTTGTTCGCGATATTGACATATAGCCCGGTGAATCTGGTCGCTGGCCGATACCATTCCGCCGGGAGTGATTGTCCGAATGATCAAACCACGAACCTTCGGATCCTCGCTGGCAATTTCTATCTGACGACGAATGTCTTCGCTGGCCCCACGATCAATGATTCCTTCCAGCCGGATCACGACGATCTTGGCGGACGGATTCCCCTCCAATAAAACCCGTTCAACATACTCGTGGTGACTCAGAAAACCGCCGCCTTGAGTGGCCAGAGCCGCCCCCGCTGCGATCAGGCAAAAAAACAAGAAGCCGTTTCCCAGAATCGACAGTACCAGAACGATCGTCCAGAAAATTCGCCAGCCGGATCGTTTGGGCTTTGGCGTTGGCTGCGGCGGGGGAGGGTATCGCATCGGAATCGGCTGAACCGGAGCGATCGGCGGAGGGGGCGGACAAATGGAAGGTTCAACAGGGGGAATCGACGACTCATGTTGAGTTGGGTTATTGGGATCATACTCCATTGATTATCCTTTCCAAAAGTTTCTTCTATTCTAAATCAAAGAATAGTTTTGTCAATCCTGCCCTTGACAGTTTCCCCCCAGCGTCCATAATAGCTCGGTTTTGTTTTCAAGGATTCGAATGGGTAAAGAACACAAGAAAAAATCCCGGAATCTGGTTCTGGACTGGCTGGCCTATGCCGGCCTTCGGGTTCTGGTCGCCTTTCTGGGGTTGTTCTCCATTCGGGCCAATTTGCGCACGGCCTGCTTTCTTGGCCGACTGCTCTGGAAATATTATCATCGAGGCCGTCAGCGGGCGATGGACAATCTCCAGGTCTCATTTCCCGACCGTGACCAGGACTGGTGCCAGCAGGTCGGCCGTCGTTCGTTTGAACAATTGGTTATGCTGGTTATGGATGTTCTGTTTACTCCACGGCTGGTCCACAAAGAAAACTGGAAGGATTATGCAAAGTTTCATGACATCGAGCAGACCAAGTGGAGGATGAAATCCGGTCCCGGCATGATTCTGGTGACCGCCCATTATGGGAATTTCGAGATCGTCGGCTATATGCTGGGACTCTTCGGTTTCGACATTTACAGCGTTGCCCGCCCCTTGGATAATCCCTTCATTAACCGTTGGCTCTATGGTGTGCGTCAGCGAAGAGGCCAGAAAATCGTCGATAAAAAAGGCGCTACCGAGCAGATGGAAACGATTCTGACTCAGGGATCGACACTCGGTTTCATTGCCGATCAGGACGCGGGCAAGAAAGGCCTGTTCGTGGATTTCTTCGGACGCAAGGCCAGTACCTACAAGAGCATAGGCCTCTTGGCAATTCAGTACAATCTACCCGTCTGTGTCGGCTACTCGCGCCGCCGCGGAAATGATTTCTTTTTCGATCTCTGTGCCTCCCGCATGATACTGCCTGAGGAATGGGCCGATAAGGATAATCCCCTATTGTGGCTGACACAGGAATACACCGCTGCTATCGAGGCCTTTATCCGGGAAGATCCCACCCAATACTGGTGGATCCACCGTCGCTGGAAAACCCGCCCAAAAGAGGAACGCCGGGCTTTGGAATTGCGGGAAAATCCTTCCTGAAGACAGCCATAATTTCGTTACCGAATTCCATTTTCAAATCCATATTTTGTTGTGGGGCATCTGGAAAGATTTCATCATTTTCAGGAGATTTTAAATGAAACTGAGGGCGTATTTTATTTTAGATGCGGTTGTTGGAATTGGCGTATTTTGTGATGCCGGCTGTGTCGGATACGAATCCGTGCTCTCGTTCAGCAACGCGTTCAAACAATGGGCCAATATTCCACTGGGTCAGTATCGATCCGAGAAAGTCCCATGTCGTCAAATTTCGTAATTTCCGTTTATCTTTCTGGGAGAATCGAATCTGACAATAGGAATCACCCTCACACAAAAGCGGACAGGTTTCCCCTTTTTGCGGATATTTCTACGGGGTTTCACCGGATATTTTATAGCATATGACACAATTCCAATCGAAGCATTGACAAAACGCCAAACCCGCATAAAATGCTTGCACAATCGTTTGTGCACGCAAAATTCGAAAGGAACGATGTGAGGACTCGGCTATGAAAACGACCAGATTGGTTTTGGTGGTGCTTTTTGTAAGTTCATTATGGATCATGGGTTGCGCGAAAAAGACCCCCAAGACACCTCAGGTGTCCTCGACTTCAAAACCCAAAATCGCCCTCGTAATGAAATCGCTGGCCAATGAATTCTTCAAGACCATGGAGGAAGGGGCCAACGCCCATCAGCAAACCAACGCCGCTCAATATGAACTGATCGTTGTCGGCATCCGCAACGAGGAGGATGTCTCCCAGCAGATCAATTTCGTCGAATCCATGATCGCCCGCAAGGTCCAGGCGATTGTCATTGCCCCAGCCGATTCCAAGTCTCTGGTTCCCGTGTGCAAAAAGGCGATGGATGCCGGGATCGTGGTGGTCAACATTGACAACAAGCTGGATGCCGGAGTTCTGGCCGCATCCAATCTGAAGATTCCCTTTGTTGGCCCGGACAACCGCAAGGGCGCCCGCATCGCCGGAGAGTATCTGGCCGCAAAACTCAAGCCGGCCGACAAGGTCGCGATCATCGAGGGCGTCCCCAGCGCTTTCAACGGCATTCAGCGTCGTCTGGGGTTTGAGGATGCGATGAACGCCGCCAAGATGACCATCGTCTCTACGCAGGCCGGCAACTGGGAAACGCAGAAGGCCCATCAGGTGGTCTCCGGAATTCTGACTTCGCACACCGACCTCCGAGCCGTCCTCTGCGCCAACGACAGCATGGCCCTCGGCGCCGTCGCCGCGATCAAGGCGGCCAACAAGAGCGATCAGATTCTCGTCGTCGGCTTCGACAACATCGAAGCGGCCAAGATGCTGCTCAAGGAAGGTAAGCTTCTCTGTACCGTCGATCAGCACGGCGACCAATTGGCTGTGTTCGGTATCGAATATGCACTGGAAATCCTGACGAAAAAAAACACCCCGGCCGACAAGGAAACGCCGGTCGATTTGATCACGGTCGAATCGTTGAAATGACCGACACCGGTTCCATCCTGTTGGAGGCAAGGGGGATCTTTAAATCCTTCGGCGCGGTACAGGCCCTGTCGGGCGTCGATCTGGTCCTGCGGGCCGGGACGGTCCATGCCCTGGTCGGTGAAAACGGCGCGGGAAAAAGCACGCTGTCCAAAATCATCGCAGGCGTTCATCTCTCCGACTCCGGCCGAATGATTCTGGAGGGAAAGCCCTTTCAACCCTCCGGCCGCAGACAAGCCGAACACGCCGGCATTCGCATGGTCATGCAGGAATTGAACCTGATCGATACCCTGTCGGTCGCCGAAAACATTTTTCTGGATCAGCTACCTTCTAAATATGGTTTCGTCCGTTATCCATCCCTGAATCACTCCGCACAGCAGGTCATGTCCCGCGTCGGTCTCGATAGCGTTTCTCCCTCGGCTATCGTCGGCTCGCTCGGCGTGGGAACACGGCAGATGGTCGAGATCGCGGCGGGCCTTTCGCGACATTGCCGAATCCTGATCCTCGACGAACCGACCGCCTCGCTGACCGACCGCGAAGCCAATCTGCTCTTTCGCCAGATCGACCAGGCCCGTAATTCCGGCATGGCCATTGTCTATATTTCGCATCGTATCGAGGAAATCCTGCGGATCGCCGACGAGATCACGATCCTCCGCGACGGCCGGCTCGTCTCCACGCAGACGACCCAAGGGCTAACGGCCGAACAGATCATCCGTAGTATGGTTGGTCGCGATCTTCCTCCGCGTCAGCGCGCCGGAAAAACGGCAGGGGGGACAATCGCCCTGCAACTCGACCGACTCTGTGCCGGTCCGAAGGTCCGCAAGGTCTCGCTGGATCTGCGCCGCGGTGAAATTCTCGGCCTGGCGGGCTTAATGGGCAGCGGCCGCACCGAGCTGGCCCGCGCGATCTTCGGCGCCGACCCTATCGACTCCGGCACGATCTATCTGCACGGGAGTGACAAGCCCGCTCGCATCCGAAGCCCCCGTGACGCCGTTCGACAGGGAATCGCTCTATTAACCGAAGACCGCAAACAACAGGGACTGTTCCTGCCGCGGTCGATCCGCTACAACATCTCCTTACCGCGACTCGAAAGTGTCAGCCGTGCCGGAATTGTCAATCGTTTTCGCGAGCGAAAGGTCTGCGATGAATTCGTCCAGTCGTTGTCCATTCGATGCAGCGGTCTCGAACAGCCCGTCGGCCAGCTCAGCGGCGGCAACCAGCAGAAGGTCGTCATCGCCAAGTGGCTGCTGCGGGATTGCGAAATCCTGATCTTCGACGAGCCGACGCGCGGCATCGATGTCGGCGCCAAGTTCGAGGTCTATCGGCTGCTCTCAGATCTGGCCGCCCGCGGAAAGGCCGTGTTGTTTATCTCTTCCGACCTCAAGGAACTAACCGCCGTCTGTGACCGGATCGCCGTTCTGTCGGCCGGTCGATTGACCGCGACCTTCACCGCCCCACATTATTCCGAACAGGCCATTACCGAGGCTGCGTTCCAGGAACATCTCCGTCCGGCAGGGGGGCCATCCAAATGAATAAATCGTCCGCCCTTGTTTCGCGTCTGATGGGTCTGCTGGCCGACTATTTCGGTATGGCCGCGGCTCTGGTCCTTCTGCTGGTCATCTTCGGCCGCATTGCCGACAACTTCTATTCGCTGGACACCTTTCGTACCATCGCCGACCAGATCCCTGACATCACCATCATCGCCGTCGGCATGACCTTCGTCCTGATCATCGCCGGCATCGACCTGTCCGTCGGCTCCATCCTGGCTCTGTCCGGCGCCGTCCTCGGTGTAACGCTTGTCCAATACAACTGGCCGCTGCCGCTGTCGATAGCGGCCTGCCTCGGTGTGGGCCTTTTGTGCGGCTTGCTCAATGGGGGTCTTGTTGTCGCGTGGGGATTGCCATCCTTCATCGTAACCCTTGGCATGTTGGAGATTGCCCGTGGGGCAACCTACCTCGTCACGAACTCCCGTACGGTCTATATGTCCAGCGGGCTCGACTGGGTCACCGATTACACCGTTTTCGGCTTTTCGATCCCCTTTGTCCTGGCTATTGCGATCGTCGTTCTCGCCCAACTGGTCTTGTCGTTCACCGTCTTCGGCCGTTACATGATCGCCGTCGGCACCAACGAACAGGCCCTGCGGCTGTCCGGTATCTCGCCTAGCCGCGTCAAGCTGGCCGTCTTCATTCTGTCCGGCCTGCTCTGCGCTGTCGCCTCGATCATCCATACCGCCCGCTATCAGGCCAATCCCAACAACGGCCAGGGCCTGGAGCTGCAGGCCATCGCCGCCGTCGTCATCGGAGGGACCAGCTTGATGGGCGGCCGCGGCTCGGTCATCAACACCTTCTTCGGCGTGCTGATCATCAAGGTCCTCGAGACCGGCTTGGCCCAGGTCGGTGCCCAGGAACCCACCAAACGGCTGATCACCGGCCTGGTCATCGTTGCAGCCGTCATCCTCGACTATTACCGCCATCGTCTCCGCCGTTCGCCCGCTGGAAGGGGGTAATGTCATGCCCAGACCCATCGTCGTCATCGGCAGCTCCAACACCGACATGATCGTCCAACTGGACCGCATCCCCGCGCCGGGAGAAACCGTCCTTGGCGGCCGCTTCAGCACCGCCGCCGGCGGCAAGGGTGCCAATCAGGCCGTCGCCGCCGCGCGGGCGGGAGGACAAGTCGTGTTTGTCGCCCGCGTCGGCTCTGATTCCTTCGGCAATCAGGCCCTCGCGGGGTTTGCCACCGACGGTATCGACACGCGATTTGTCTTTCGTGATTCTTCCGTCGCGTCGGGCATCGCCTGCATCTTCGTCGATCGCAACGGGCAAAACAGTATCGCTGTCGCCTCCGGCGCCAACATGCGGCTCACACCGGGCGACATCGCTGCCGCAGAAGATGCCATCGCTCAGGCGTCCGTCGTGCTGCTGCAACTGGAGATCCCGCTGGAAACCGTGGTCGCCGCCGTCGATATCGCTTCCGCACACCGCGTCCCCGTCATCCTTAATCCCGCTCCCGCCCAGTCGTTGCCGGATGGTCTGCTGGCCAAGGTCTCGATCCTCACGCCCAACGAGATCGAGGCCGGGATGCTCACCGGAATTTCTGTCACAGATGAGATTTCGGCGAAGGCAGCCGCACAGATTCTCCGCAGCAGGGGGGTTGCGGCCGTCATCATCACGCTCGGCGATCGCGGCTCGCTGCTTTCCGGTTGCGATCATGCGGCCATGATCCCCGCCTTCAAGGTCAAGCCCGTCGATGCCACCGCCGCCGGTGATGTCTTCAACGGCGCCCTGGCCGTGCGACTGTCCGAGGGCCACTCCATTGAGGATGCCGTACAGTTTGCCTCCGCAGCGGCGGCGATTTCTGTCACCCGACTTGGGGCTCAACCATCGGCGCCAAGACGGAAGGAAATCGAGGAATTTCTTGGGAAGTGAATCATGCTATGGACCAGATGATACCGGAAGAAAAGAATGGCATTTACTTTCATTATGTAACAGCGGAATCCAAATACCTGAAGAAAATGATTCTTGACACGATCTCTTATGTATGGGTTGTCACCCATTATCCCGTCAGATATGCCGATTGCTGGTGGAAGGGGACAACTCAGATTTCAGAACATGGCAAGGCAAGACATTTATTGATCCGGGGTATGAATTTTGATATCCAGTTTGAAACCAAAGACTTTCTTGAATGTTGTGATGAATTTTCCAATCATGGTATTGAGTTATTTCAAATGCGCAAGCCGGTACCGAATTCATTGGATTATCATCAGTTAGATATTCTGAATACCTGGATTATCTTGAGGCAGAACGGTGTTGAACTTGGAATCGAATTTCCATTTCTTCACGATTATGGCTTAATCTGGTCACCGATCCAAGAGAATGTGACTCGTCTATTGGAGGACGAAGACATCCTCAAATTGGCAATTCCGCGGGATAAATGGCCCCACTTTTTTGAACAAGAGAAATAGCCGGTTGCTCATTTTCCCCATCAATTTCTTTGGACTTGAATTGCGACAGCTTCCATCCGATTTGGTGCTTCCGGGATCCCTCTAAATCCTAACACCTATATCCTGTATTCTGTCACTTTAGTCCAGCGACAATTCCGGCAGGTCTTCGCTTCCGCTTTGGCGCCACTGGTCAAAACGGTCCTTCATCCTCTGGCTGGCGGCGGTTTTTTCCTCATCGGACATGGCTTGGAAGCGTCGGCCCATCTCTTCGAATCGTGCCCGTTCGGCCTGCCGTTCCTCCTCGGTCATGGACATCATTCGTGCCATGATCTTCTGGAATCCGTTGCGCAGGCGGACCTGTTCTTCTTCCGTCAGGTTCAGATCGGCCCAGATATTCTGCCACTGGGGTCTTTGCCCTTCGGTGGCCCCCATTCCTCCTCCGAACATTCCCATTATATTGTTCAGATTGACACCCTGTCGCGGGATTTCCGGAGTGGGCACGGGTGGAGCTTGCATCGCAACTTCTTCGGGTTTTTGTGGGGGATTATCCAGAAACCACTGAAGAAACTCCTCGTCTTCTTTGGTCAGCTCGTTGGTTTTGACCGGTTCGGCCGGTTTGGTTTCGACCACCGGTTCCGGCGCGGGTGGCGGAGAGGTTGGTTTTGGTTGCGGGAACAACCAATCCATTCCGAATGCGGCCACAAGAACCGCCGTAACCACCAGGATGCCGATCACCAGAATTCCCGCGCGGACTGTTCGATCCATGATCTTCTCCTTATTCTGTTTCAAGCCGGGTTGTCAGATCTCCAATTGAAAACAAAAACTGCCAATTGACCATCCATTATGCCGGATGACCGACCGTCTGGGCAAACAGAACTCGTTGTTCCGGCCGTAACTTGAACTCTTTGTGTGTATTTTCCTTGTCGCAGTTATGGAACCAGGCGGCTAAGCCGACCGATGCTGCATACAGATAAATATTTCCGGCGATCAGGCCGACACCGGTGAAATAATACGACTTCTGAATATCCGAGTCCTTCAATCCGGGTTCCTGGAAGGGGGCTGATGCATACTTGGCCAGATCGACGACAAAGAAGATATTAACCGGCGCTGTTGCCGCGCCCCGCCTTCCGGCCCGAGAACGAAAATCACCCGCGACGACCGGCGTGAGCTTGTGACCTGCGGCATCGTAAACATACACGCCCTCCGGCAGGGCGACATACAGGTCGATCTCCTGCGAGTTACTGGCTGAGGCCGCCGTGCGCCCGGTTTTGCCCCGGAACTGCTCGCGGTTGATCCCAAAGGCCGCCCACATCAGATTAGACATTTCCTGTGGAGTGAGGGGTTCGGGCTTGATGTTGCGATTGGTCTGGCGAATCTTCAAGGAGGCCAGCACGCTCTTTCCGCCCTCCATTTCCGGCTTGACCAATTCGATGGGCTTCAGTTCCGTTGTTTGGGCGGCCGTAAGTTCCGCCGCCGTCAATACCGTCGCCGCTGCAACCGGTACGGTCTTCAGAAATGTTCTTCGATCCATCGTCTTCTCCTTTGTCGAATCGTAAAAGGAACTGTCAAATCACCTGCAGATTATACAACAGAATTCCTGAGGATTCTATGCCCATTTTTTGAAAGAAACGGATAATGAATCCTGACGCTGGTGCTGAAATGGATGACGATTACCTCAGCGGGTTTTGGAGGGAGGTTTGTTCCGTATGGCCAGTCGACAGATCCGGTTTAATTCGTCGATCAAGGAAAGTGCGACTTCCAGACGGTGATTGATTGCGCACTCTTCCACACGACCGGCCAGATCATAGATTCGAGTCAATCCCGCACTTCCGGCTGCGCCTTTAAGGCGATGGGCAGACGACTTGAGATCCTGGAGATTTTGCTGATTCGCGATGGCAGAAATACGCTCCATCAGAATGGGAAATTCGGCCATGAATACCTCAATGACCGGAGCCATTCGGGGGTCCGCACGAAGATCCGAAGCCAGTTCCGGAATGGTCGTCTGCTGGCCCGAATTCAAATGGGAATCGAGATATTGATCTTTCATCATTTCCGCCAAGACACAAATATCCTGTGAGGTGTATCGTCCAGAGACGGAGCGCAATTCATGGCTATATGCTTGGGATTGACGATTTCCCCATCGTTCCATACAATACTTTCGTCTGTTCAAGGAATGGTCCGATAATTATATCCGATTGAGGTTAATCGATAATGATTCGAGTGAATGAGAACTATCTGAAACTGCAGGCCGGTTATCTGTTCCCGGAAATCAGCCGCCGGGTATCGGCGTTTGCCGGGGAAAATCCGAAGGCCAATATCATCCGCATGGGGATTGGAGATGTCACCGAACCATTGGTTCCGGCGGTAGTGGAAGCGATGCACAAGGCCGTCGATGAAATGGGCGACCGGGCGACCCTAAAGGGCTATGGGCCCGAACAGGGATATGATTTTCTCCGTCAGGCGATTCTTGACAACGACTACAAGTCCCGCGGCGTTGATCTGGCCCTTGATGAAATCTTTGTCAGTGATGGCAGTAAATGCGACACCGGGAATATCCAGGAAGTCTTCGGCCTGGACAATACAATCGCCGTAACCGATCCGGTGTATCCCGTCTATGTTGACACGAATGTCATGGCCGGCCGAACGGGGACGCCGCTGACCAACGGTCAGTATGGCGGCATCGTGTATATGCCCTGTACGCCGTCCAACCAGTTTGTGCCGCAGTTTCCCTCCGAGCCGGTGGATTTGATCTACTTGTGCTATCCGAATAATCCGACGGGAGCGGTAGCCACAAAAGAACAACTGTCCCGGTGGGTGGACTATGCCCGGAAGAACCAGGCGGTAATCCTCTTCGATGCCGCCTACGAGACTTATATCTCCGATCCGTCGATACCCCATTCGATTTATGAGGTTCCCGGCGCTCGTCAAGTTGCGATTGAGTTTCGAAGTTTCTCCAAGACGGCCGGATTCACGGGGCTTCGATGCGCGTTTGCCGTGGTACCGAAAGATGTGGTCGCGTATGCCAAAGATGGAAAAGCCGTAAGGGTCAATCCCTTATGGAATCGTCGTCATTGTACCAAGTTCAACGGTGCCAGTTACATTTCGCAGGCGGCGGCCGCGGCTGTCTATACGGCTGACGGCAAGACACAGAGCCGCCGGATTATCGATCTGTATATGACCAATGCCGCGATCATCCGCCAGTCTCTATCCAAACTTGGTTATGAGGTTTATGGCGGTATCAATGCGCCGTATGTCTGGATTACCACAAAGAATCGTATGGGTTCCTGGGAATTTTTCGATCTGTTATTGCGGAAGATTCATGTGGTTGCCACGCCGGGCGCGGGATTCGGGCTGGCGGGCGAGGGATTCATGCGGCTCAGCGCCTTCAATCGACCGGAAAAGGTTAAAGAAGCGATGGAGCGGTTTTCAACGCTCTGACATCAGCGTTGGCTGACAAAGCATTTGGCCATATATTGGATGGAAGCGTGAATTGTTCGACCGTCTATCTGGGTCTGGGAAGCAATCAGGGAGATCGCCAGATGTATCTGTCGGAGGCCGTCCGACGGTTGGGACAGCGATCCAACCATTCGGTCGCCGCGATGTCCGGCCTGATCGAAACCCAGCCGCTCGGTGTTTCCGGACAGGGACTGTATTTGAATGCGGCCGTCAAGATCAAGACCGGCATGTCGTTATTGGAGGTGTATGAGGTCAATCGAAGCATCGAAAAGCAACTCGGCCGCGTACGGAATGAACACTGGGGTCCACGAACGGTCGATATCGATTTGCTGCTGTATGACGACCGGATTTTCCGAAGCCCGGCCTTGAAGATTCCGCATCCCCAAATGCATCTGAGGTCCTTCGTTCTTCGGCCGATGTGTGAGATCGGAGCCGATGTGATCCATCCCATTCTTGGCAAAAATATGGCCGAATTGGCCGAACGGCTCGGCGGGGGGGATTATCTCCCGGATCCGGCCTTTCCGCAACTGATCTCGATCGCGGGTCTTATTGGTGTGGGCAAGACCACCCTGGCGGGAGGGCTGGGTCGAATTCTGAATTGCCCGGTGATTCGCGAGGCGTATGAGTCCAATCCCTACCTGCCCCAGGTATGCGGAGGACGCAAGGACCTGGCCTTGAAAAGCCAATCCTATTTTTTGGAGACCCGGGCCCGGCAGTTGTCCCGATCGAATCTGGCACCCGGCCGGCCGGCGGTGTCGGATTATGTTTTCGAACAGGATCCGATCTTTGCCCGGCGGACTCTCGACTCCGTTTCGCTGGATGAGTATCATCACCAATACCGGCGGGCATGCGAATCCGTTCAGGGGCCCGCCGTGGTGATTTATCTGATCGATACGCCGCAAAATTGTTTAGACCGAATTCGCAGACGAAACCGGCCGTTTGAAAAGGGAATCACGATCGAAACTCTCCAGTGGTTTCATCGGGCGTATGAGCAACTATTTTCCGCGTGGCGGCGATGCCCCGTGATTCGCGTGAATGCCGGCGAATGCGATTGCCGACAGCCATCCAATGTTGTTTCCGTGGCCGAACAGGTCAGGCATTATCTGGCGGAAGGAACTGTATGAAGATCGTCAAGACCATCGAGGAAATTCGGCAAGAGATTCGGCAAGCCCGCCAGCATAGCCATTCGATCGGGTTTGTCCCTACGATGGGAGCGCTGCATGCCGGCCATCGTTCGCTGATTGAGGCGGCGCGAAAGCAATGTTCCTTTGTGGCGGTTAGTATCTATGTCAATCCCACGCAGTTCGGGCCGGCCGAGGACTTTTCGCGATATCCGCGGAATGTAACCGCCGATGCGATTGTGTGTGAGAAAGCCGGGGCGGATGTGATCTTTGCGCCTGATGATTCGGTTCTCTATCCGACGGAGCAGCGCGTTTGGGTGGTGGTGGAGAAATTGACGGACAACTTGTGCGGCCGATTTCGACCCGGACATTTTCGCGGCGTGGCGACGGTCTGTGTGAAATTCTTCAATATTATTGGCCCGGATCAGGCCTTTTTTGGCCAGAAGGATGCTCAGCAGGTGGTCGTGATCCGTCGAATGGTCACGGATCTGAATCTCCCGCTGCAGATCGTGACCTGCCCGACCCTTCGCGAGCCGGATGGTTTGGCGATGAGCAGCCGAAACCAGTACCTCTCTCCCGAACAACGAAAACAAGCCGTGTTGTTGTCCGCGGCATTGCGGGAATGCAAGCGGGTGTTTTCCCAGGGGCAGCATAATGTTTCCGCTTTGATTGCGGCCATGCGGATGATCCTGAGTCAAGGACCCATTCTGCATCCGGAGTATGTCCAGATTGTGGACATGGATTCATTGGAGGATATCGACACGGTTGATCGGCCCGCTCTGGCGGCGATGGCCGTCCGCTGCGGCCAGACTCGATTGATCGATAATTGTTTGCTTGGCTTGCAAAATGGATTGGATTCGTTATAATGCCCCTTTCAAATGAAGGTTTGATAAGGGTCTATTCATGTTTATGAAGGCATTAAAAGGGAAAATTCATCGCGCCACAGTGACCGATACGCGGGTGGATTATCCGGGGAGTCTGGGCGTCGATCCCCGTCTGATGGAAGCGGCCGGGATTCTTCCGTATGAAGAAGTCCTTGTGGCCAATGTCAACACCGGCGCCAGAGTCGAGACCTATGCGATTCCGGCCGAACCCGGAAGCGGCAAGATCGAGGTCCTCGGCGCAGCCGCCAAGTTATTTACCCGGGGCGATATCGTGATCATCATGAATTTCGGATATTACAGTCCGCAGGAGATAAAGGACCTAAAGCCGAAGGTCGTTCTGGTGGATACGCAAAACCGGGTCCAGAGGATGCTCTGATCTCGCTATGCACCCAATTCTCTTCGAAATCCCGTTGATCCATGTCACGATCAAGACCTATGGTTTCCTGATGGTGATCGGATTTCTTTCGGCTGTGGTTTTGATGAGGAGGATGATGCGGCGGATCGGCGAAGACCCGGAAAAGATCACGAATACCGCGTTGTATGCCCTCATTGCAGGAGTTGTGGGGTCCCGGATTTTTTACATTTTTCATCATCTCGATCAGTTTCGAGGTCAATGGCTTGATGTCTTTGCCGTCTGGAAGGGTGGGCTGGAGTTTCTCGGCGGCGTAATCTTTGCAGTGGTTGTCATGATCCTGTACCAACTTCGGCAACGGCTGATGGTGCGGCGATACTTTGATGTGTTGGCGGTTGGGCTGATGTTGGGATTGGGTTTTGGGCGAATCGGCTGCCTGATGTTCGGCTGCTGTTTCGGCAAGCCCTGTGAGTTGCCGTGGGCGATCCGTTTCCCGTATGCATCACCCTCATTTTACAGTCAGGTCTATCCGGACGCAAATCGCGGCCGCCTAACCGCATATTGGGATCTGCCCAAAGAGTATTTCGGTTATCTCAGCGATGATGGTAAAAAATGGTTCCCAGTCGAAAAAGAGGAAAATAAATATCAGTGTGGTCTTAAACCCAAGCAGTTTCTGACCGACCAGCAACGAATCGAAGTTACACAGGGATTGTATCTGGCCCAGCGGATTCACCCCACGCAAATCTATGAAGCCCTCACGGCCTTTTTCATCTGTCTTCTCATGTATGGCTTTTGGAGATGGTTGGGCATACGAAAACCCGGGATCACCCTGGGGCTGGTGCTGATTCTGTATGGCACGACCCGATTCCTTCTGGAGTTTCTGCGGGATGACAATCCCTTTGAGTACAATCAGGGTTGGTTGCTGTATAACGGCGGGACGATCTCGCAAAATATCTGCCTGTATCTGATTCTGCTGGGGGTGATTTTACTGATGACCTTTATGTTCTTCAAGGCCGTTCCGGTTCCGCAGAAACATCGTCGGAAGTAATCGGGTTTCCCCGAATTAGCCCCTTCTGTTTCAATTCTACCAGAATGTTTACCAGACCGTCGATCTGCTCACGGGTATGATGGGCCTGTAAACTGATCCGAAGTCGTGCAGTGTTTGGAGGTACCGTCGGCGGGCGAATCGCCGCGATAAAATACCCCCGGGCAAATAATTCCTCGGATATGCGTACTGCTGCTTCCGAAGGACCGATCATCAGCGGAACAATATGGGTTCTGGAAGAACCGATATCAAAACCCGCTTGCCGTAATTGTTCCCGAAGATAGGCCGCATTGTCCGCCAGTTGCTGCCGACGACCGGGTTGATTACGGATCATATCGAGTGCCGCAATCGCCGCCGCGGCGATGAGGGGCGAAGGAGCGGTCGTGAAGATAAACGGGCGGGCGTGATTGACCAGTGTGTCGATTACCACCTGTGGTCC
>JAAYVQ010000249.1 GCA_012517095.1 Phycisphaerae bacterium
ATTCGCCGCGTGAATCCGGAGAGCGAGGTCCTGACGGTTTCCGCCCGGACCGGAGCGGGGATGCAGGATTGGTACCATTGGCTGCAGGAACGACAGGAACAATCGGCGTAAGGGCTCATCGCCCTGAATCAAACAGTGTATTTAGTCAGGAGGTGTTATCGTGAAAATGAAAATGATTTTGGTTTTGTTGCTGGCTGCGGCGGGATGTTCGTCCACGGAGGTATCGATGAGCGGAGAACGGAACTTCGGACAAGATGTGGCGTTTTTACAGAAGCATACGGATGCGATCGTGCTGTCGGATTCGACCGGTCAGGCCAAGGTCGCGGTCGTGCCGGCCTATCAGGGGCGCGTGATGACCAGCTCGGCCGACGGGGACAAGGGTTTCAGCTTCGGCTGGCTTAATTATGAGCTGATCGCCGCCGGTAAGCCGACGCCTCATATCACCCCCTACGGCGGCGAGGACCGTTTCTGGATGGGTCCAGAGGGCGGACAATTTGCGATCTTTTTCCCCAAGGGAGCCCAATTCGTCTTTGACGATTGGCAAACCCCGCCCATCATCGACACGGAACCCTTTTCGCTGGTATCCAAGAAGACCGGACAGGCCCTGTTTGAAAAAAAGGCCAAACTGGTCAATTATTCCGGGACCGAGTTTGATATCGAAATCAAACGGCTGGTACAGGTGCTGGACCGGGTTCCTGCGGCCAGCGCGTTGAATGTCAAACTCCCGGATTCGGTGAAGATCGTCGCGTATGAAACCAACAATTCTCTGACCAACGCCGGCAGCCAGGCATGGAGCAAGCAGACGGGCCTGCTTTCGATCTGGATCCTGGGGATGTTCAAGCCGTCGGACAAGACGACCGTGGTGATTCCGTTTGTCGCCGGCGACGAGGCAAAACTGGGGCCGAAGGTCAACGATGCCTATTTCGGCAAGGTTCCGGAGGATCGACTGGTCGTCAGGGACAATGTCCTGTTTTTCAGCGGCGACGGAAAATACCGCAGCAAGATCGGCTTGTCGCCGGCTCGCGTCAAACCCATAATGGGCAGTTACGACGCGGCCAAGGGTGTACTGACGATCGTACAATTTACCAAGCCCTTTACCGCGAAGGATTATGTCAACTCGATGTGGCAACTGCAGGATCAGCCGTTCGCCGGGGATGTGGCCAATTCGTATAATGACGGGCCGCCCGAGCCGGGCAAAAAACCGTTGGGGCCGTTTTATGAGCTGGAGTCGTCATCGCCGGCCCTCGAACTGAAACCCGGAGCGAGCATCCAGCATGTCCACCGGACCTTCCATCTGGTCGGCCCGGCGGATCAACTGGACGGTCTGGCTAAATCGCTTCTGGGCGTTGGACTCAAGGAGATTCAAACCGCATTGCCAAAGTAATCAACCTGACGGGTAGATCAATACAACGGGGCGGATTCAGACAGATCCGCCCCTTTTGTTTGCGCTGGAATCGATGTGATTTATTGCGGCTTAAGGTCCATCACCTGGATGTTGCGGAACCAGAGGACATCGCCGTGACCGAGGAAGCCGATGTGGCCTTTGGGATTTTTCAGGCCGGGATGTTCGCGGTGATCCATCGTTCCGTTCTTGCTGGCCTCATTGATATCGGCATCGACGATGGTCGTGCCGTTGAGGATCACCTGAATATGCGGCCCCCTGGCGATGATCTCCTCGGAGTTCCACTCGCCGACCGGTTTGGCGAAGCCCCGCTTGGCGGGAACCACGCCGTAGATCGAGCCGTGGAACTGGTAGGGCTGGAGGTCCTTGTATTTGTCGGCGGTGTCTTCGAGAATCTGGATTTCCATCGCGGCATAGGCGGCGTCACCCTCCCTCGGGGCACGGATACCCACGCCATTGTTGGC
>JAAYVQ010000250.1 GCA_012517095.1 Phycisphaerae bacterium
CGTTTCCTTCGTCCGTGGCAGCCACACGGCCATCGCTGACGGCCCCCGATGGGCCCAGGCATAATACGGAATCGCCGTGAACGCCCGCGGTTTGGACTCGACGACGCCGTCTTTCGTGCGATGCAGCGTCTGCGCCTGTCCGGTAATCACCTGCACTCCATTGAGCAGGTCCTTGCGGAATTCGGTCTTCAGTTCTGCTTCATCGTTCAGCAAAAACGCGTCAAATCCCTCCGCACCACCGTTGTCCACACCCTCCAGACAGAAAACCACGGGCCCTCGCTCCAATGCTACCCGACCTTCGTCTTCGGCCACCTTCTCATGGGCAAGTACCCGTCGCACCGGCAACGGCAACTCCAGAACCACTTGATCTCCCTCCCTCCAATCCCGCCGGATCACCGCAAAGCCCTTCTCGATCTTCAGAGCAACCTTCTTGCCATTAACCACCAATCCGATTTCCGGCGCAGGCGAATCCATATACCGATACAAATCGCTCGGTACCGGTCGGTTCTGCGCCCATCCTGGAATCCGCAAATACAACGAAAACTCCGCCTGAGTTTGGGGTTCGACGGTCAGTTCCACCCGGCCGTTCCATGGGTAATCGGTCGTCTGCGTCAACCATACCGTTTGAGATTTCGTCTTAATCGCCGCCGATCCGGCGACATACAGATTCACGAACACCGAATCGTCCCGAACGCCGTAGATATACCCGAGAATCGACGGAATGAACCGCACCACATTCACCGGGCAGCACGAACAGCCGAACCATTCGCTCCTCTGGTACCCCGCATCCGAGGCCAGCGGGTTCGGATAAAAGAATCGGTCACCCGTCATCGAAACACCCGACAAAAATCCGTTGTAGATCACCCGCTCCAAAATATCGATATATCGCCCGTCACCTTCCATCAGATACATCCGATGGTTCCACAATGCATTGGCGATTGCCGCACAGGTTTCGTTGTACGCGCTCTTGTTAGGCAACTCGTAATCCTTGCCAAAGGCCTCGCCGCTGGCGCTGGATCCGATCCCCCCCGTCAGATACATCTTCTGCGCCGACACATCTTCCCAGATCCGCCCCAGCGCCGCCCGAAAGTCCGGCCGCCCGAGAATCGCCGACAGATCCGCCATCCCCGTATAGAGATACCCCGCCCGCACCGCATGGCCGAAGGCCTCAGACTGTTGAGCGATCGGAATGGTATCCTGGCAGAACTCGCCATAGAGCTTGCGGTGTTCGCTGTTGCCGCGCTGATCCAGGAAGAATTCCGCCAGTTTCAGATACTTCTCGTTGCCCGTCGCACGATAGAGCTTGATCAACCCGATCTCCGCCTCCTCGTGCCCCGGCGTGTCATACTGCTTGCCCGGACCGAACACGCGGTCCATGTGGTCGGCCAGTCGCAAGGCCACTTCCAGTATCCGCTTTTTCCCCGTCGCCTGTGAATACGCAACCGCCGCCTCGAAGAAATGCCCCGCACAGTAGGTCTCGTGCATCTCCCACTCGCGGGTCCATCGCTTTTCCGGCTGATGATAGCGCGTCTCGTTATCGTGCGGCAGCGAATAGAAGGTGTACAGGTATCCATCGTCCCACTGCGCCGAGGCGATCTGCTCGATCACGCCATCGACATACTTTTCCAGCTCCGGATCCGGATGAATTTGCAGCGAATAGGCCGCCCCCTCGATGACTTTGTACAAATCGGAATCGTTGAAATAGATCCCTTCGAACTTCCCTTCGCCCTTGCCGGCCTTGGTGAAGTTACTGATCCGCCCCGTCTCTTCGCATTTCTTGAAGCAGTACGGCACCGTCACCGTCCGGTTGGTCTCCATCCGCGCCGACCAGAACCCCTCGTCGATCTTCACCGCCGTGAACGGCACCGGCGTCACCGCCGACTCGGCCGCAACCGCCGACGAAGTCAACACCATCACCGCCAACCCGATCGCTAAAATCCGATGCATCATCGCTTGCTCTCCATCTGTTTGCGATACCGCTGTACAAACGCCTCGTATTGCTGCGGCGTGTCAATCCCCTCGGCCACATGATCCACGCTGGCCGTCAATATCGAGAAACCATTTTCCAGCACCCGAAGCTGTTCAAGTTTTTCCGTCTGTTCCAATCGAGATTGCGGCAGCGTCGAATACTTCAACAAAAATTCCTTCCGATACCCGTAAATCCCCAGGTGCCGCAGATAAGGGCTCACTCCCACGCCCCCCGCCTGCCGATCGAACGGAATCACCGCCCGCGAAAAATACATTGCCCGGCCCTTGTCATCGACCACCGCCTTGACCACATTCGGATCGGCGATCATCACTGGATCCGTGATCGGCGTAACCAGGGTAGCCATATCGGCCTCGGGATGATCTTCCAACAACTCGATCAATAGATCAATCTGCCTCGGATCGATCTCCGGCTCATCGGCCTGCACATTCACCACGATCTCCACGGCCATCCGCTTGACGGCCTCGGCAATCCGATCGGTCCCGCTCTGATGGTCCGCCCGCGTCATCACGCAGTCGGCCCCGAAACTCTTGCAGGCCTTCAGAACCTCTTCATGGTCGGTGGCAATCAGCACCCGGCCCGCCTTGCGGCAACAACAGGCCCGCTCCCAGGTGTGCTGAACGAGAAATTTGCCGGTATCTTTGGCGAGAACTTTGGCCCCGAATCGAGTCGATCCGTATCGAGCGGGGATAACGACCGCAGCGTTCACCGAATCATCCTTACCGTGTTCGTAAGAAACTTCATTCGTCAATCCACTGCCCCGATATCTTATGCCCCCGACTCCAACCTGTCAATCCCACCCGAAGATTTTCCCTTAGTCGCGTTCCCAAAACGAGTTGCGATTCATTTTGGCGATGGTACAATCGTTACAGGTCGCCCGAATAATCAACTTACGAAGGGTGGCAGCCACCAAGATCCGAATCCGAAGGATTAGATCGAGGTGGATGTTCGATGAAATCCGGCGAAAGCCCGAATCCAGTTACTTTTTGAAATTTCTGTTTTTGGTTTTTGAATTTGTTTCGTGCTTCGTGCTTGGGATTTGGAATTTTCCCCCGGAGATTGCTATGACTCAATCTGCCGACGATTACGCCCGCCAGATCCTCGACTGGCTCCGTAAGGCCGACTGTGCCGTCGCTCTGACGGGCGCAGGCGTTTCGACCGCATCGGGCATCGCCGACTTTCGCGGGCCGTCCGGCCTGTATAGCAAGATTTCCCAGCGAACCTTCGAGATTGACTTTTTCCGCGAACACCCGGCCGAGTATTACCGCATCGCCGTCGAACACATCCACCCCCTGGCCGACAAGATCCCCAACGACACCCACCGCATGTTGGCCGAGCTCGAACGGCAAAATCTCCTCAACGCCGTCATCACCCAAAATATCGATCGGCTGCATCACAAGGCCGGCAGCGAAAATGTCATCGAGTTCCACGGCGATGTCGTCTCGTTTTACTGCTCGGAATGCGAAAAACCCTTCGACCGCGCGGCCGTCGAGGCCAAGATCGCCGCGGAAACCGTGCCCTATTGCGATTGCAAAGGCCTCATCCGGCCGGGTATCGTCTTCTTTGGGGATATGATTCCCATGCAGGCCCTCCTGGAATCGCAGACGCTGGCCCAGCAGTGTGATCTGTTTATCGCGCTGGGGTCCTCACTGGAAGTCAACCCCGCCGCGGGACTGACCCACATCGCCAAAGAGTCCGGAGCCAAGGTCGTCATCGCCAACCTCGGCCCAACGCGCCTCGACCACCTCGCCGACCTCCGCTGCGAAATCGACCTCTCGACCCTCTCCCGCTCGATCCTGAACCTCCTCACGATATGAAAGCCCCCAGGTTTATCCTGGGGGTTCTGGGCTGCCCCTGGATTTATTGTGTCGGGTGGCAGCCTCCGAACGCAGTGAAGTGGATGACGGAACCCATTATGCCGTCGATGGTAGTCATCCCGACCGGAGCACGCCATCGGCGTGCGCAGCGGAGGGATCTACTTCCTGTGCCCTGTTGTCATTCCCGCGAATGCGGTATCCAATTTCCAATATCAAATATCCAATTTACAATGACTTCGTCCGGTTTTCCGCCATTCCCGCAAAATGGGGACTGGTATCGTTCCGCCGAAGGCGGGTTGTAC
>JAAYVQ010000029.1 GCA_012517095.1 Phycisphaerae bacterium
ATCGTAATGCGTATCGCCGCTGCCATCATATTGAATCGACTTTTTCTGGACGGATTCTTTAGCCGCATCAACCGTGAGGCATACCGGTTTGTTACCGGCGGATTTGGCCAGCGACAGGGCCGCGACTTCCAGGGCCGTCAGGGCACGGCGGGCGTCGCCATCACAGAGAACGGCCAGTAGCTTAAGGGCTTCAGGGTCGGCGTCGATTTTGTATTTGCCCAGGCCGCGCTGGGGATCGGCGAGGGCTCGTTTGAGGAGGCCGGTGATATCCTCGATCGACAGGGGTTCGAACTGAAAAACGGTACTGCGGCTGATCAGCGGGGAATTGACGGAGAAGTAGGGGTTCTCAGTCGTGGCGCCGATAAGGGTGACGACGCCGTTTTCAACATCGTCCAGGAGGACATCCTGCTGGGCGCGGTTGAAACGGTGGATTTCATCAATAAACAACAGTGTTCGCGCGGGGTTGCGGCCCACCAGTCGCGCTCGGGCGTCGGCGGTGATCTCGCGGATCTCTTTGACGCCGGCTGCGGGCGCGCTGAGGTAGCAGAAACGGCTGCGGGTCTGCAGCGCGATCACGCGGGCCAGCGAGGTCTTTCCGCAGCCCGGCGGGCCATAGAAGATCAAACTCATCAGGCGGTCGGCCTCGAGCATCCGCCGCAGGAGTTGTCCGGGGCCGGCGAAGTGCCTCTGGCCGACGAACTCGTCCAGTGTGCGCGGCCGCATCCGGACAGCCAGCGGCGCCTGGGCCTCAATGGCGGATTGTTCGCTGGCGGCAAACAACGGATTGTCGTCTTTCTTTGGCATCGGAAACATTATACGATAAGAGAAGGGAAATTGGCAAAGGGCAAAGGGAAAAGGGAAAAGGGAAATTCGAAATTGATTATTGAATATTGTCTGTTGACTATAACCTATACAGGTCTGGTTTTGGAATTCGGACATCCGAAGAGTATGGTTCATTTGCATGACACGGAATGGAGGGACCCGCTGGTGTCGGGGCTGTAAGGTCGGGCATGACAAAAATATTTGCTTGCATTTCGGGAAAAATATGGTATAATGTTGTCGAAACTTGGGTTGATGGTTGGGTTTCAGGAGCGATTTGCGGGTCAAAGGAAGGAGAGACGGTATGAAAGGTTTCCTCAACAACGGTTTTTCCCCGTCAACGGTCATTTTTTACATACTTTTTACATTCACGGCGATGGCCTGCGCTGGAACCTATTCGGGGGGATCCGGCACGGCCGAAGACCCGTACAAAATCTCCACGGTGGCCGACTGGCAGGAACTGATAACCAGCTCCACCGACTGGGGCAAATATTTCAAACTCATCGCCGACCTGGATATGTCCGCCTTCACCGGGACTCAGTATAACATGGTCGGGAATTCGGCCATTCCTTTTACCGGAACTTTCGACGGGAATCTCCATGTCCTTTCCAACCTGACGATCAAACGACCATCCGAGGGCAATGTCGGTCTCTTCGGCAAAATTGGTCCGTTCGGACAAGTACTGAATCTGGGCTTGGAAAACATAGATATAACCGGATTCTACGATGTCGGTGGTCTGGTTGGGACGAACGATCAAGGTACAATCACGGCCTGTTATGTCACCGGCACCATTCGTGGAGATTCCGATGTCGGCGGTCTGGTGGGGTGGAATTTTGAAGGCACAATCTCGGCCTGCTATGTCACCGGCAGAGTCATCGTGGACCTACGGGAAGGATATGCTGCCGGCGGTCTGGTAGGGGAAAGTTGGAGAGGTACAATCACGGCTTGTTACGCTACCGGCAGGGTTGATGGGTGTGTCGAGGTCGGTGGTCTGGTGGGGTTCAATGAGGATAGCATGATCACGGCCTGCTATGCAACCGGTGCGGTTAACGGTGAATGTTGGAGTGTTGGCGGGCTGGTGGGAGAGAATTATTTTGGCACCATCACGACTTGTTACGCCACCGGCACGGTTAACGCTTCAGAATATGTCGGCGGCCTGGTGGGAAGTAATGGTAATGGTACAATCAAGGATTGTTTCTGGGATATGGAAACCTCCGGTCAAACAACCAGTGCTGGTGGAGAAGGCAAGACGACGGCGGAGATGAAGACGCAATCGACCTTCACCGATGTGGGGTGGGATTTTGTGTATTCGGATGGCAATCCGCCGGTGTGGAAGATGGGGCCGGACGGGTATCCGGCCTTGTTCTGGGAGTTCCGATATTCCGGCGGCAACGGCACGGCCGAAGACCCGTACAAAATCTCCACCGTTACCGACTGGCAGGAGTTGATCGCCACCTCGGCCGACTGGGACAAGAGCTTTGTCCTCCTCAACGACATCGACTTTGCCGGGGCGAATCTGACACCCGTGGCGCCGGATACGGATACAGGCGAATGGAATTGGTTTCAAGGGATGCCTTTTTCCGGAACTCTCGAGGGGAATGGATATGTATTCCACAATGGCGTGATCAACCTGCCTGAAAAGGATTATGTTGGCCTTTTTGGATATGTGGTCAGCCCGGGTCGGATCAGCAATTTTGGAATTGAGAACTTTTCGGTTGTTGGCCGGAATAATACCGGTGGCTTGTGCGGCGCCAATGGCCAAGGGAGTACGCCTGGCGGTGAGATTGCCGACTGTTATGTCATTGCATCCGTGGAAGGGGGAAACGCACAAGATTATCTTGGGGGTCTATGCGGTACTAATCGAGGCACGATCAGCGGTTGTTATTCCACTGGAACCGTGACGGTGGGAGAACGGTCATATCAAATCGGCGGTCTTTGTGGATGGAATGATGGGGGTATCATCCGCAGTTGTTATTCGATTGGGACGATCATTGGGGGAAGTCATTCTTATTATGTTGGAGGTCTGTGCGGTTGGACCCGGGATGGCATGATTCAAACCTCTTACGCTTCAGTCGTCATCAGTGGGTGGTACAGCGGTGGTTTATGTAATGTGAATGAAAATACTCCAATTATGGCTTGTTTCTGGAACAGGGATTTAGCCGAGTTTGTCAAAAGCGACGGCGGAAGAGCCCTGACAACCGAACAGATGAAAACCTTGTCGATTTTCCAGAATGCCGGCTGGTCCGGAAATGGCTGGGTCATGGCCGACGGTCAGGATTTCCCGCGATTGGCTTGGGAGAATACCGGAGCCCCGCCTATTCCCGTGCCGGGCCCCGTCCCCCTGGCCGGTAAGGGAACCGAAAGTGATCCCTATCAAATCCATACTGCCGAGGAATTCGCGATGTTGAACTGGCATGGGTCGGTTCTCGACAAACATATTCAATTAATGGATGACCTGGATTTCACCGGCATTGATCTTTATCCGATCGGAGACCAATGGAATCCGTTTTCTGGCGTGTTGTACGGGAATGGCCATATTCTTCGAAACATGGTCTTCAATGAACCGGGCATTAATTATATTGGTCTCTTCGGATGTCTCAACGCCAGCGCTATTGTCCAGAACCTTGGCGTGGAAAATATGACTCTAACAGGGCGATATCATGTTGGCGGGTTATGCGGAGAAAACAGAGGCATCGTCCGCGACTGTTCCGCTAACGGTTTGATTGCGGAAACCCAGTTGTCCGTGATTGGTGGTTTATGCGGGGAAAACAGCGGGACACTGAGTCGTTGTTATGTATCCGGCTCGCTTCTCGGCAGACACAGAGTCGGCGGTCTGTGCGGGAAAAATGCCGGCTTAATCAATGACTGTCAAGCAACAGGAGCCATTCAGGGAAATTCATACACCGGCGGCCTTTGCGGTCAAAATACAGGTATTCTCAGCGGTTGTAACGCATCCTGTGAAGTGGAAGGCTGGTGGGAGGACACATACCTTGGCGGCCTGTGCGGGATGAATGGTGGCGAGGAACAACCGGGAGGTATAATCGTTGATTGTTATTCCGCAGGATCGATTGCCTGTGACGGTGGTGCCTATTTTATTGGTGGTTTGTGCGGATCAAATCCTGGCATAATTATGGATTGTTTTACCATTAGTTCGATACGGTGTTGGATGCATAATTATTTTGTCGGAGGACTAACCGGGGGCAATGGGGGTACGATCCGTCGCTGTTACGCCGCCGGTTCCGTCAGAGGTTCCGGGGATTCAAATGATTTTGGAGGACTGAGCGGGGGCAACGGCGGTACGATCAAGGGCTGTTATGCATCGGGTTCTGTGACCGTTGGTGATTTTTCGGAAGGAACCGGCGGCCTGATCGGGGCGAATAGCGGCATGATTAGTACTACACCGCTATAAAAGCTCAAGTTTTATGAAGCGGCAAGACGATAACCTTTTCCAGAACAACAAGTTAAACGATTTTTCTGGAGGTTATCGTTATGGACGCCAAGACGATTATGAAGATCAAACCGGCATTGA
>JAAYVQ010000003.1 GCA_012517095.1 Phycisphaerae bacterium
ACATTTTACCTTACAATCGTAGAAAGTCAAGGGTCATTCGACTCTATCGGCATATTTACTCAAGGTTATTAATGTTTTTTCTGTATGATAGCTATTCCGGCCGACCGCTCAAATCCGAATCAAATCCGAGTCAGACTCGTCCTGGTGTGATAATATCGTAATTGAGGGCTCTGATTTTCAGATCGGCTGGTATTGTATATGTTTAGCTGAGTTCTGCTGTATTGTCTTGACTCTTTTCACCTGAAACGATATTGTAGAGAAAATGGACCGATGTATTCGGCAGGGAAGAACCGGTTGAGATTGGTTTTGAGGAGTTGGGATCATGAACAAGGCATTGGGGTTTTGGATTGTTCTCCTTCTATCGGCTTTGCCGCTCTGGGCGGAATGTCCCTCGGCCGACCGGACGCGGGATTGCTTCGTCGATCTGTCCGACTTTGCTGTTCTGGCTTCCCAATGGCTGAAGGGAAATCCTAACCACACTGACCCAAACCTTCTTCTATTGGCCTCACAATGGCTGATGGGAACCCGCCTGCCCACCGACATGATCATAATCCCCGGCGGAACCTTCCAGATGGGTAACAGTAAGGATGTTGCCGAAGGATATGCCGACGAGGTACCTGTCCATACCGTCACCCTGGATTCCTTCGCCATGTGCAAATATGAGGTCACCAATGGGCAGTATCTGGCTTTTCTGAAATCGGCATACCCATCCCAGATCTTTCGGCTTAGTGAAAAAATCTACGGGAAGGGGGATACTCACGCCAGTTACTGCTATTGTACCCTCGGCAAAAGTCAGATCAATTACTTGAACAACCGCTTTGTGATTGTGAACAAACCCGGAGTAGATTTAACGAATTATCCGATGTTCGATGTAAGTTGGTATGGTGCGGTGGCGTACTGTAATTGGCGGAGCCAGCAGGAAGGCAGAGAACAATGTTACGACCTTTCGACTTGGACCTGTGATTTCACCAAAAAGGGCTATCGCCTTCCCACGGAAGCCGAATGGGAATACGCCGCGAGGGGTGGGCTTGCCGGCAAACGGTTCCCCTGGGGCGATACGATCACACATGACCAGGCCAATTACTTCAGCGACAGTGCATACAGTTACGATATCAGCCCGACCCGTGGTTATCATCCTATCTGGAACGATGGAATTATCATCTATTACCCATCGGGCGGTCTCTATACGGCGCCGGTCGGCAGTTTTCCGCCCTTCGGCTACGGTACCTATGACATGGTAGGCAATGTCTGGGAATGGTGCCATGATGTCTGGGGTTATTATAGTCCCAACCCGCAAACCAATCCATCAAACCCCGCATTCGATGGCTATCCCGTACAACGAGGCGGAAGTTGGCGATATTCTGCCAAGGAATGTCGTGTCTCCATACGAAGGGGCCTCGGCCGGTCATTTCAGACCGACGATGTCGGCTTCCGCGTTGTGCTGAAACCGTAGTTCAGTCGAAAATAGGTTTTGTTTGATCTCGGTCTTTAGTTCCACTCGATATTGGCTTCGATATTTTTGCCTGCCGTCAGATCGGCCGGTGTTGACAGCGCAAAGCTCACCCGCATTCCGGTCTGCTTGGTTTGTGCTTCGACAACCTGTCCATCCACCATCATCTTGGCGGACTTGAGGGTCTTACCCTGGGGCAAACCGGCGACGAAGGTTTTGACGGGGACATGGCCCCAGCGAACCTCGATCTTTGACTGCTGGGTGTTGCCGCTGCGTTTTTGCGTCAGATTGCCCCAGCCCTCGGCCGCGGTGAAAAAGCTTTCGAAGTTATCCGGCTTGTAGTTGGGAGCAAAGCCGATTAACTCCTGGGGCCCGTCGTAGAGGTAACCTTGCAGGGCGAGCACGCAACCCCAGGCCGACATCGAGCGGGCATAATGGTCGCCGCATTCGACTTCGTTCCACGGGTTGTGCTTGGCGCCGTCGTAGCGCATGTGCACGGCCCGGATGACCGAGAGTCCCTCGGTGATCAGACCGTCATAGATCATATTTGCGGCTACCTGATACTCGATGCCGGTCCAGACCTCATTGCGATAGAGGACGCCGTCCTTGTGCAGATGCTTGGACTTCGGCCAGGTGCAGATGAACAGGCCCGGCTCACCCGGATTGGCATAGGGACGGTCGGCCGGATAGGCCTTGTTCTGCGGGCCGACATCCGGGGCCCAGTCGTACTTCCACACGGCGGCCAAGGCGGAGCGGACCTTGTCCTGCGGATAGATGTAACCCAGGTCAAGCTGGTGGGCCCAGTTCTGGCCGAACAACTGGTCCGCCAGACAGCCCTTGCCGTACTGATCCTTGGGGTGCTTGGCAAGATCGACATCCTGGAAGAAATATTCTCCGTCGAAGAGCTTTTCGGCGCTGTATTTGCCGCCTGACTCGGCGATCTTGCGACATTTTGCTGCAAAGTCACTGTCGTTCATCCGGATGGCCATTTGTTCGCCGGCCTTCAGCGCCCCCAGATACAGCGATCCGACAAAGGTGTTCGGACCCCAGAAGGCGATGTCGTAGGTGTTGGCCTGCTCGCCTTCAATGATGCCGTCATCGTTTCCGTCGGCACGGATGAGAAATTCCAGGGCTTGCTTGATATTCGGATAATGTTGCTTGAGAAACTCGTCATTGGCGCTGGACAAATGTTCGCGATAGGCCTTCATGATCGAACCGGCCTGACCGTCGAAGGCCACGCCTGTCCCCTTACCGCGGTGGCCGATGGCTCCGTCTTTGGGATTGAAGCCGTCCCCGAAGTCCTGCCAATGCCGCACGCTGCGTTCCAATTCCGGGAACAGCCGCGCCATTGTGTGCTCATAGTTCCACACATGGTTGCAGGTCCCGTTGCAGCAACCAACGCCTTCCCACGCCCAGAAACGCCCGCTCTTCCACCACTGACAGGTCTCGGTGGCCAGGTTGGCCGTGGGCATCATCAGCCGCTGGTTGAGCCAGTAGGGCAGCGTCGTTCGTTTGTAGTAGGTTTGATGGAACAGCGCTGTGTCGCCAATCAGCCGCTGGGCATTGTCGCGGATGTAGTTGGCGACATCGAGGGCGCTCTTGAAGAAATTGGCGTACATGTTGCCGACCGGATTACCGATTGGCTGGATGGGTCCCATCACATCGTAACCGCGGTTGTCCTGCCGACGGTTCGGGAAATACCACGACAACACGAATGAGATCCGTTTGGTTTCGCCTGTATCCAATTTGACCGTTGTTCCGACAGCCCCGAGTCGTTTTTCGCCGAGGGGATAGCGCGTCTCGGCGGGGCCTTCGACCTTGCCGGCGGCCAGCAGTTCCCGCAACTTGGCCG
>JAAYVQ010000251.1 GCA_012517095.1 Phycisphaerae bacterium
ATCACGGGACACTTTTCCGTCAATTCAAGATTCTGTGATTTAATTCTGCTATAACGCTCGAAAGCCAAACCTGAGTTTCGAATTTGTTCGGCCACCTCATCGAAGCGTTCAGGTTTACGGGGAATGATCATCAGCCGCAGATTCGCGAAACGGGAATCGTCGCGTAATTGTTTATGGACACTAAGGACGATCTCCTCTTCCCCGTCTCCCGTCCCGCCCGCCACCCAAATCGGTTCGTCGCCGACATGCAATTGTCTGGCAAGAGCGTCGGTCCCCGTGACCGTGTCGGTAATCTCGGCCGTATCGTATTTTAGGGACGGTACAACTCGAACTGCATCTGACCTGCAACCGAGGGCAATAAACCGATCGGCATATTGCCGCGTCTGTGCCAGAATCAAAGAAACACGAGAGAAAACGGGCACAACAAAGGATCGGACGCTCTTGTAACGGGGAAAACTCCGATCGCTAATCCGGCCGTTTACGATGACAATTGGAATTCCGCGTTTGGCCGCCTGACGGGCCAGGTTGGGCCACAGTTCCAGCTCCATCAACAGGCACACATCCGGACGCAAACGATTTAATGCTCGGCGCACAATCCACGACAGATCAAAGGGGTAATAGAACACCGCCAAGTCGTTGCCATACAATGATTTAGCCCGAGCCATGCCGGTATCGGTCGTGGCCGACAGGACAATTTCGTGGTCGGGAAAAGCGGAACACAACGCGGGAATGAGGGTTTGGGTAGCGTTCACTTCGCCAACGCTGACGGCATGAATCCAGAGGCAGGGTTTGTCGGTCCGGCGGCGGATGTGTCCGAGACGCTGTGACCAACCGTCACGATATCGACCCTGCGCAAATCGACGATAGAGAATTTTAGGGCTCAGCAGAATCAGGGCCATTAGATACGCGATATCCATCAGATATTGCATGGTGTTCCTTCGACAATTCAAAACGATCAATAGTATTGAAGGTCTCGGAAATGTCAAATTGAAAGTCACTGTGGCTGACTGCTACTACTATAACATATTGCCGGAAAAAGACATACGATTCCTGGCAATTATCGGTTCTCGGCATCAGTCACAAAATTCGGTCTGGCGGGCTTGACGGTTGATGATGGATTTCGTATAAGTAAAGATTGGAAATCATGTTCCCGTAGCTCAATGGATAGAGCGTTGGCCTCCGGAGCCAAAGGCTACAGGTTCGAGTCCTGTCGGGAACGCTGTTGCAAGTTGCATTTTTGCGGGAAATGAAAATCTTCAGCAAAATATCGATCAACCGGCATGTTGCTTGTCTGGAAGTTTTAACAGTGGAGAAGGAGAATGCGTAAGATTTATCGAGATCGCTTCGGGTTTACTCTAATCGAACTCCTGGTGGTCGTTGCAATTGTCGCTATTCTTCTCAGCGTTCTGATCCCCGCTCTTCAATATGCCAAAGTCCAGGCGACGGGGGCCGTTTGTCTCGGCAATCTCTCGGGACTGAACAAATCTTGGACCTTGTATGCCGAGGATAATCGATCTGAATTCGTTGGTTCGGCAACTTATGATGTTACGGGTTACGATCTCCAGCAGTACCCGGCACAGAAACCGACAACGACGCGGCGAATGCGGAACTTTGTCGCACAGCCCCAGGACAAGAACGGAATCGCCCGGAACAATGAATTGGACGATGAGATCCGCGGTTTAGAACGGGGGGGATTATGGCCCTATGCCGAAAGCGTCAAACTTTACCATTGCCCGACAGACAAACGGCATCTGAAACCACCCGTGGGCGATCATGCCGGAGGCGGCTCCTGGGGAAACAAGGGCGGATACCGAACCTATTCTCTGGTGGCCGTGTACAACGGTTTCATGACCCCGACCATCGGTTGGGCGACCGATGAGTATAAGGTTACCGTGTACAAGAGTCACGAGGTCATGACACCCGGCCAGAAGATTGTCTGGGTTGAAGAAACAGATGGGTATGGTTATAACGGAAATACCTGGAACTTCTATCTGAATACGCTGGCCAAATGGGGTGATCCTTTCGCCATTCTGCACAACGACCGCAGCACGCTCGGCTATGCCGACGGCCATGCCGAGAAACACCAGTGGGAAGATCAGAGTACCCGCGATATGGCCGAAGCCAATCATAAGGAATATTCAACCAACGGCCAAACTACGGATATCTCCTGGTTCCGCTTGCATTATATCCCCTGTCGTATCCCCGCCGAACTGAGATTATAAAGTATCGAGAAATTCTGCCTGTACGAACTGCCCTTGATGATCCCGTTCACGGATCTATCCCCTCGTTACTCGGCCGGGATCAGAACCAGCATGGTGATAGATGGACTCGCATATCACCGGAAAAGAAATCAAACGGCCTCGATTGTTGACGGCGGTTTCGAGGCGATGTTGTATGTGACGCTGACGACCCCTGGAACCTCCTGAAGGATATCCGCAGCCAGTTTTTGAAGGATGTTGAACGGAAGCGATGTCGGCGTGGCGGTCCGGGCATCGACGCTGTCCCAGCAACGGACCTCAATCTGTTGACCAAAATCCCGCCGGCCGTTCCGCATCCCGGTTACGCGGTCTTCGTGGAGGATCGCCATGTATTGAAATGCCCCTCTCCCTCGAAGAAGTCGCTCAACGACGACCGTCGCTTTTCGAACGGTTTCAATGCGTTCCGGGGTCACCTCTCCAATGACCCGTGCCGCCAGGGCTGGACCTGGAAATGGAATGCGCCCGAACAGCTCGGCGGGAAGGCCGAGCGCTTCGCCTACCTTTCGAACACCATCCTTGCGAAGTTGAACCAGCGGTTCGAGTATCCGGTATCCGAAAGCTTCCTGCGGATTGATCCCCAGTTGCTCAAACACATTGTGCTGACGCTTGATGCCGGCGACGGTTTCATCGATATCGGTGAGAATCGTTCCCTGGAGAAGGCATTTGGCTTTGCTGGCTCTTACCATCCTGCCGAAGACATCCCGATAAAAGGTTTGCGTAATGGCTTCCCGCTTGGCCTCGGGATCCGTGATCCCCTTGAGAGCGTTAAAAAATTCCTTTCGGGCATCCACGACCTCAACGGAAACGCCGAGTCCCTTGAAAAGACGGACAACCTGTTCGGGTTCCCCCTGGCGCATGATGCCGTTGTCCACAAAGATCGTCTTGAGCCGGCCGTCGAGGGCTCGATGCCCCAACAGGGTAACCGTCGAAGAGTCAACGCCGCCCGAAAGAGCATTTACGGCCGTTCCATCTCCCACTGAATTCTGAATCTCCCGGACCTTCTCCTGGATAAATTGTTCTGCGTTGAGCTGTTCAGCCGTAATCTCGTTTCTCATTGGGTGATCTCCATTATCTCTGACAGCCGTCTAAATCGTCAGATTTTGTCTCGATATTCGCGCTCGTGAGCTCATTAACAATATCCCTTCTTCCAATCCAGTTTACCAATGACCTTGCCGAGCGTCAATTCTTTCCGGGTCACGATCCGGAGCAGCCGGGGAAGATCCAATACCACATCCCTCGGTCAATGAACAGCGGATGCGTTTCGATCTCCGCGCGGAATCAGGTATGAATCGCCAAATGAATTTTCGCTTGCTTTGGCCGGTCAGTCCTTCCGTATTGCCACCGGATGTGGTATTATTGATTGGACATGATGTTTGGTCATTCCGGATTCCCCGCCGATTGACCTGGAAAAGGAAGAACTATGGCAGAACCGATTCGAATCCAGTTTGAGATTACGGATGCGCAACATGAACTCCTGCTCTATTATGTATCGGACATGAGTTTTTCATCCTGGCTGAATAACGGTACCCGTATCGACATCGACAAGTATCGAATTTCCGTCGATCCCCTCCAATTGCAGGAAGTGATTGATTATCTTGAGTTTCTGATCCTGGAAGCCGATCAGCAAAAAATAAAAGATCAGATTCGGCAACTTGCGGCATTCTTACGAGACCAGCAAACCGGGTGAATCAACCAAGACCCGCCAGAGGAAGATATCTCGGATGGGAGAAAATCTTGCGTTGGAAAGATCAGTAACGGGCCGATAGATGATCCCGGACTTATGCTTGATCGGACAACCATGATTTCGAATCCGTACAAATCTTTTGTTCTCGTGGCCGTAATTCTTCTTGCAATATTCTGCATTGTTCTGTGGCGACTGACCTCACTCCATCCGGCTTGGATATACCTGATAGCGGTCAGCGCGATTGCTTTTCTGTTTTATGGATATGACAAGGTTCAGGCAAGACGAAATGGGGGTCGAATTCCCGAAGTCGTTCTGCATCTGCTGGCCCTGGCCGGCGGAACGATCGGGGCCTTCCTGGGACAATTTCTATTTCGCCACAAAACAAAGAAATGGGAGTTCCGCCTTGTATTCATTCTGATTGTGATCGTACAACTCGGGCTGATCGTGTGGTGGACGATGAAGGGATAATGGATCGATGAAATGGAGTCAATTGATAAGCCGGATCAGGGATCTTCTTGCGGAATCCGTCCGAGATCGAATCGATTTCGGGATTACGCGGTACGGTCGATCCAAAGACGCCAGCCGAGGGTGGATAACGATTGATAAAGTCGAGGTCCTGAATCTTTCCACAATTGAGTATAATTATGAATGGTACGGCCGACACAGGGAAGAGGGATGGGATTATGGAGATGGCTGGAAAGAACTCAATGATGCAAATGTATTTGCCGCTTATCAT